>JAITDE010000057.1 GCA_031282735.1 Oscillospiraceae bacterium
ATCGCCGATGACCGCGACGCTTTTTTTCGCGTTGACCGGATTTGCCTTGTTGCGCCCATGGAGCGCGGAAACGGACGCGCCCATGCAAATGCAGGTGTCCATCATGGCGAGGGGCGCAAGCGCACCCAAAGTGTAGCATCCAATGTCGCCGCTGACGAAGACGTTCAGCTTTTTCAGCGCGAAAAATAACCCGCGGTGGGGACAACCAGGGCACAGCACGGGCGGGCGGTTCGGGAGTTGTTCTTCCACCGCAAGCGACGGGAGCTTTTCGCCCAAAATGATATTGCGCACCAGTGCCTGCGAAAATTCGCCCGTGCGCGGGAACACATCCTTGCCGTGCACTTGAAGCCCCAACGCGCGGCAGTGCGATTCGATGAAATCATCGAGATCTTCCGCAACGTAGACGGTTTCACATGCCGCGCAAAAATCGCGCAACGCTTGTTCGGGCAACGGATAGACGCAACCCAGCTTGAAGTAAGACGCGGCATCGCCCAACGCCTCTTTTGCGTATTGATAGTTGATCCCTGACGAGATAATCCCAATTTTTTTGCTGTTGTATTCCGCAAAATTGAGCGTCGTCGTTTCTGCCCACGCGCGTTGCTCCAAAAGCCGCCGCTCCACAACCGCGTGACGTTTTTGTGCCATCGCGGGCATCATCACGTATTTTTGCGCGTTTTTTTGGTAGGCTTTTTCGGCGGGGACAACGCGTTCGCACTGTTCGGTCAAACTCTGCGAGTGCGACACGCGCGTGCTCAAGCGCAGCATCACAGGGCAATCGAAAGTCTCCGACAGCGCAAAGCCCAAAACGGCAAAATCCTTGCACTCCTGCGCGTTCGACGGCTCCAGCATCAGCAATTTTGCCGCCCGCGCGTAGTGGCGCGAATCCTGTTCGTTTTGCGAGGAATGCAATCCCGGATCGTCGGCGACCGCGATAAGCATACCCGCGTTGATTCCCGTATAAGACGCCGTGAACAGCGGATCGGCGGCGACGTTCAGCCCAACGTGTTTCATCCCGGTAAAGGAACGAACACCCGCGATTGCGCAGCCAAGCGCGGCCTCCATCGCCACTTTTTCGTTGGATGCCCATTCGCAGTCGATTTCATCATAAGCGGCGGCGCATTCCGTGATTTCGGTGCTTGGCGTGCCCGGATAACTTGAAACAAAAAGACAACCTGCCTCAAAGAGTCCTCGGGCAACGGCATCGTTGCCGAGCATGAGTTGTTTTGACATGCATATTCTCTTCCTAATATTATTACAGTAAAGATAGGGTTATTTTTCTTCTTCGGCGTCTTTCACGCGTTTTGCGGCATCTTCAATCACCTTTGCGGCGACGGGGGAGGGGGCGTCGGCATAACGGGCAAACGCAATGGAAAAACTGCCGCGCCCCGCCGTGACCGAACGCAAAACCGTCGCAAAATTGCCCATCTCCGCCATCGGTACTTCGGCTTCCAGCTTTTGCATGTTCACCTCGTCCGAAGCGCCCATGCCGAGCACGTGACCGCGCCGTTTGGTGATATCACCCATAATATCGCCCAGTTTTTCATCGGGCAAAAACACCACGAGCGTACCGATTGGCTCCAAAATCGTGGGTTGCGTGTTCGCCATCGCGTTCTTGAAGCAGATTTGCGCGGCGGTTTTAAACGCCATTTCGGAGGAATCCACAGGGTGATAAGAGCCGAAAAACAATGTCGCTTTCACGCCGACCATGGGATAGCCCGCCAAAAATCCGCGCGCGACGCTTTCGCGCAATCCTTTTTCGACCGCGGGGAAGTATTGGCGCGGCACGACTCCGCCGACCACTTCTTCGGCAAAAATCAAATCGTCGCCCTCGGTGGGTTCAAAGCGGATATGCACGTCGCCGTATTGACCGTGTCCGCCCGACTGCTTTTTGTGCTTGCCTTGCGCTTCGTATGTTTTGCGGATTGTCTCGCGGTAGGCGACGCGCGGCGTTTGCAAATCGACCTCTACGCCGAATTTTGCCCTGAGTTTCGAGACGATCACGTCCAAATGCTGTTCACCCAAGCCGGAAAGCACCTGCTCATGCGTTTCGGTGTTGAGCAGAAAAGATATGGTAGGATCTTCTTCCGACAAACGGGCAAGCGCGGCGGTGACTTTTTCTTCCTCACCTTTTTTGCGGACGACGACAGCCATCGAAAGGCACGGCGCGGGGAACGCAATGCCCTTGAGCGTAACGACTTTTTTAGGGTTGCAAAGCGTATCGCCCGTGTGGAACGCGTTCAGTTTTGTTACAACACCAATGTCTCCCGCGGGGATTTCAGAGGCGTCCTCCTGCTTGCTTCCCCTCAGAAAGATGATTTTGCCCATGCGTTCCGATTCCCCCGTGCGCGCGTTGTATGCGGGCGCGTCCGATGTGATTTTGCCCGCGATCACTTTAAAGAAAGACATCTTGCCCACAAACGGGTCTGCGATTGTCTTAAAGCAAATCGCGGCAAGCGGTTCATTGGCATCACACGTGATGCCGTCGCCGCCGGCTTTTTGCGCGGCGCTCGGCGCGGCGGACGCCAGCCCTTTGAGGAGCAAATCCACGCCGTCAGTCGTGTAACCCGAACAGGCGTAAACGGGATAGATGCTCCCGTCGGCAACGCCCTCCACCAAACCGCGCTCCAGTTCTTCGGGCGTAAAATCTTCGCCCTCAAAGAATTTTTCCATCAGTTCGTCGTCGGCGGAGGCGACACTTTCTTTGAATATATTGAGGAGTTCGGCGGTTTGCTCGTCTTGCGGGAAGGGGATCTCGATCGCCTTGCCGTTATCGTATCGGAAAGCCTTGCCGCTCACAAAATCGGCATAACCGAGCACGGATTCGCCCTGCACGATCGGCACGACCGCGGGGCAAGCTTTGTTTTCGTGAACGGCGCGTATATCGGCAAAGGTTTTGGCGAAATCGGCGTTTTCACTGTCGGACCGCGTAATGGCAAAGGCGACGGAGCAACCGCGCGCGGCGGCGGCTTTGTAGGCTTTTTCGGCGCCGACATCGTATTTGTGACCGGAGCCAAGCACGATCAGCGCGGTTTCGGCGGCGCGGATCCCCTCGCTCATCTCGCCCGCAAAGTCAAAAAGACCGGGGCAATCGAGCAGGTTGATTTTGCTTCCGCCCCACTCCAGAGAGGCGAGTGCCATCGAAACGGAGGCGACGCGCTTTTTTTCCTCCGCATCGTAGTCCGTCACGGTGTTGCCGTCGCCAACTCGCCCAAGGCGGTCGGTGGCTTTCGCGAGGAAGAGCATCGCTTCCGTGAGTGTGGTTTTGCCGCGCCCGCCGTGTCCAACCAGCGCAATGTTACGGATATTGCTTGCTGTGTAAGCTTTCAAAATGTCAGTCCTCCCAAAAAATTCAATCCTTGCGGCACGCCGCAAACAGGTAGCAGACATATTTTAACACAAATCACATTGCTTTTCAATGATTTTTCATATATTTTTCCAGAGAATTTGTTTAACATCAAACCGGAACGGCGGTTTTGATTGGTTTACTCCCGCGAAACAGCAATAAATGTGTCTGTTATTGCTGTTTTATACAAATCCGCTTGCTTTTTTTGCGCCATTCTGTTAATATAGGATGAGTCAATGAAAGGAGTGGAATATGGCGAGCATCCAAAAAATCAACCGCCTTTTAGCTTCGGAATTTATGGGGTGCGTTGAGGCAAGGCAGGAACGCGCGCATTTGCTGCTCACGGGGGCGTGCGCGGATTGGCGGGAGATTGTCCGCGCGGGTTATCTTGCGGCAAAGCACAACCCGCTGGCGGGCGTTGTGAACAAAATCGAATGGACAGGCGGCGAAATTCCTAAAACGCGGATTCCTGAAACACGGGACAATTCCTTAGATGGTCTTGCCCCCGATGTGATGGTGATTGGCGGCGGCGTGGTGGGTTGTGCCATCGCGCGGGAACTGACGCGCAAAAAGCTCAGCGTTTTGCTGGTCGACAAAGAAGCGGACGTCGCCTTGCACGCGTCGTCGCGCAACGACGGCATGATTCATCCGGGGCTGGACATCAAAAAATCCAGCCAGAAGTACCATTATAATCGTCTCGGCAACGCGATGTTTGAAAAAATCTGCGGCGAATTACAAGTGCCGTTCAAACGCGGCGGGCAGTATTTGTGCTTCCCCAAAAAAATACCTGTCCCCGCGCTGTACGCAACGAAGCTTTATTGGGCGTATATGGGCATTCCATCGCGCGTCCTCGGCAAAAAACGGCTGTTTCAGGAAGAACCCGGTCTCCGGCGGGATTTGGGCAGCGCGTTGTTTTTTTCCACGGCGGGGAGCGTTTGCCCCTATGGATTGACGATTGCCTACGCCGAAAACGCCATTCAAAACGGTGCGCGATTCGCGTTGCAAACCGCCGTTTTGGGCATGGATGTTACAGACGGAACGATCACTGCCGTGCGCACGAACAGGGGGACGCTGTATCCCAAGGTGATCGTCAACGCGGCGGGCGTTTTCAGCGGAGACATCGCCGCCATGGCGGACGATCAATTTTTTTCGATCCATCCTCGGCGCGGTACGAATTCCATCTGCGATAAAAAATACAGTGATGCCATCGCGCGTCAGCACGCGTCGACGCTCTTCACAGGGCATAGCAAGGGAGCGCACACCAAGGGCGGAGGGGTGATCCGCACGGTGCATGGCAATTTGCTTCTGGGTCCGGATGCCGCCGAATCGCCCGAAAAAGAAAATTTCGCAACCGCGCAGGCGAGCATTCAAACCGTTCTTGCCAAGCAAGTCAAAACGAGCGATAAGCTCCATCAGGGGCGGATTATTACGTATTTCACCGGCATTCGCGCGTCGACATACGAAGAGGATTTTGTGGTTTGCCGCGGTCGCTATACAAAAAATATTGTACATGCGGCGGGGATTCAATCCCCGGGATTGACGGCCGCGCCCGCATTGGGTGTTGCCGTCGCGCAAATGGCGGTCGCCGCGCTTTTCGATATTACAGGCATTGCGCCGCGGGAAAACCCGAAATTCAATCCCGTGCGCGAAGCGATTCCAAACACTGCCGAGATGCCATCGGATGAACGCGCGGCTTTGATTGCCAAAAATCCCAATTTTGGCGTGATCGTGTGCCGATGCGAGGAAATCAGCAAGGGTGAAATCATCGCCGCGCTCCAAAGACCATTGCCGTGCGCGAGTATCGACGGTGTCAAACGCCGCGTACGCGCGGGTATGGGACGATGCCAAGGCGGATTTTGCGGACCGCAGGTTGCGAAAATCATCGCGGACGAAAAGGGTATTCCGCTGGAAGCCGTGCTGAAAAGCGGGGAGGGCAGCGAGTTGCTCTTCGCGCCCCTCAAAACACGCGCGGAGGAAGGGGGCGGCGGCGATGCGTGAGAATTGCAGAACATTCGACGTTGCGGTCGTCGGCGCGGGTCCGGCGGGATTGGCGGCCGCGCTGGCGGCGGAACGGCAGGGGAGCAGGGTGCTCCTGATCGAGCGCGAAGCCCGTCTCGGAGGTATCCTCAAGCAATGCGTCCACGATGGCTTTGGATTGGTTCGTTTTGGCGAAAAGCTGGCAGGTCCTGAATACGCCCACCGTTTTTTGTCGCGGCTTAGCGGCACAAGCATTCAAATCGCCGCGCTCACGTTCGTCAGCGCAATCAAAAAAACGGATTTATTCGGGCTGGAATTGGTCAGTGCGCACGGGCTTGAGACGGTTCTGTCAAAAACGATTGTTTTGGCGACGGGATGCCGTGAACGCACGGCACAGCAGGTCGCCATCCACGGCACACGCCCAGCGGGCGTTTTTACGGCGGGCAGTGCGCAGTATTATACCAATATTTTGGGCAAACTACCCGCAAAACGATGCGTCATTTTGGGCTCGGGCGACATCGGTCTCATCATGGCGCGGCGGCTGACCTTGGAGGGCGCGAAAGTGCTTGGCGTCTATGAGGCAAAATCCGTGCCGTCGGGCTTGCCGCGCAATTTGGCGCAGTGTCTGCACGATTTTGATATACCATTGTATCTCTCCAAAACCGTGACGCGGTGTTTCGGCGATGCGCGTTTGACGGCGGTTGAAATCGCCGATGTCGACGAAAATATGCGTCCGATTGACGGCACACAGCAAATTCTTGATTGCGACACGCTGGTGCTGTCCGTTGGATTGATTCCCGAAAACGAGCTTGCTGAAACATTGGGTGTCGCGCTGGATTCGGCGACCAAAGGCGCGGTTACGGATCAGGACGGACACACGTCCGTCGACGGCGTTTTTGCTTGCGGCAACTGCGTGCATGTCAACGATTTGGTGGATTATGTGAGCGAAAGCGGCGAAACGGCGGGCGCTGCGGCGGCGCGATACGCCGTTGGAACGCGCAAAAGCATTCCTGTGCGGACATCGGACAATTTGCTTTATTGCGTGCCGCAAAAAATATCAATCACCAAAAACAACGGCGAGGTCGTCCTTTATTTCCGCGTGAAGCGGGAATTGCAAAACCGGCGTTTGACGGTGCGTTTGGAGGAACGGACGCTTCTCCAAAAAAACTACAAACAAATGCGCCCGCCCGAAATGGAACGAATCGCCGTCAAGCTGCCCGAAACAATTGGCGAAAATGAGACGTTATATTTGCAATTGGAGGTGAACGGATGATCCGCGAGATGATTTGCATCACCTGCCCGACGGGCTGCAAGCTGACGGTCGATTTGAACGGCGAAACACTGAAAGTCAGCGGCAACGCCTGCAAGCGCGGCGAAGCGTTTGCGTTGGCGGAAATGACGTGCCCCACGCGCAGTTTGACCACAACGCTGCGCACGGTTTTCCCCGAAGCGCCCGCCTTGCCCGTGCGCACGAAATCCGAAATACCCAAAGCCTCCGTCATGCCCGCAATGCGGTATCTTGCCAGCATTGTTGTGCAAGAACGTTTGCGTTGCGGCGATGTTGCGGCGGTGCTCCCCGATTGCGGTGTTGAAATGATTGCCTCAAGTGATTTATTAATAGAAAGCGAGTGAAAACAATATGTCCCATCCATACAAAGGATTTGAACCAAAATGGTATCACGGCGAAATACCCGCCCGCTCCTATCGTTCCATCTTTAAATGGGGCGATCCCGCGCAAATCAAAGCCCCTCGCGAAGAACTTTTCCGCGATGTCCTCGCGACCTTCGGCTTGGATGATTCCGTGTTCGACCATTATCATCAGGATTTGGGTCTTGATGAGGTCAAATTTGATATCCCCATCAAACTCACAGAAGCACAGCTGGCGGCGTTCAAGGAAATTGTCGGCGCGGATTTTGTGCGCACAGACGACTATTCCCGCTTCAGTGTCGCCTACGGCAAAACCATGTATGATCTCCTGCGCGCGCGCAACAAAACAATCGAAAATGTACCCGATGCCGTTTTATATCCCGAGAGCCACGAACAAATTGCGCAAATTGTCGCGTTCTGCGCGTCCGAAAAAATCCCGCTCTACGTTTACGGCGGCGGATCGTCGGTTACGCGCGGCGTGGAGTGCGTCAAAGGCGGCGTGTCGCTCGACATGCGTCTGCGCTTCAACAAAGTGATTGCGTTCAACGAAACGGATCAGCTCATCACGGTGGAAGCCGGCATGAGCGGACCGAAACTGGAAGAAACGCTCAACGACGCTGTGCGGCTGTTCGGCGCAAAACGTGCCTACACCTGCGGTCACTTCCCGCAAAGCTTTGAACATTCCTCCGTCGGCGGATGGGTCGTTACCCACGGCAGCGGACAGAATTCAACCTACTACGGTTGTATTCAGGATATCGTCGCCGCGCAGGTCTACGCGACGCCTGTCGGGATCATTCAAACCGACAGCCATCCCCGCAAGGCGACAGGTCCTGACCTCGACCAAATCATGATGGGCGCTGAGGGTACGTTCGGCGTGCTTACGCATGTAACGCTGAAAATCTTCCGCCATATGCCCGAAACGATCAAACGCTTTTCCTATATGTTCAAGGACTGGGATACGGGTATGGCGGCATGCCGCGAAATGATGCAGGCGGAAGCGGGCAAGCCAGGCGTGTTCAGGCTTTCCGATCCCGAAGAAACGGGGATCATGCTGAAAATGTATAACGTCATCGATTCGCCCTTGCGCCATCTGTTCAACATCAAAGGGATGAAAGTCGGCGAGATGTGCCTGTTTTTGGGCTTCACGAACGGCGAGGCGGGGTTTTCGAAGAACTGCGCCAAGCGCGTCGGACGGATCGCGCTCCAGCACGGTGCTCTGCCAATGACGGGATATGTTACAAAAGCATGGGAAAAAGGGCGTTTCAGCGATCCCTATTTGCGTGATACCTTGCAGGATTTCGGCATTTTGATGGACACCATGGAATGCTCTGTGAACTGGAGCGAGATGAAACGCGTGCACGCGGAGGTGCGAAAAGTGGTGAAAGCGCGCCCGAACACCATCTGTATGACGCATTTGAGCCACGTCTATCCCCAGGGCGGCAATTTGTATTGGATTTTTATTATCATGGAAAACGACGCGCAGGCCTTCAAGGATTTTCATGCCGGTATTTTGGACGCAATCCAAAAGAGCGGGGCGTCCATGAGCCATCACCACGGCATTGGCAAGATGTTCGGCCCATGGCTGGAGGGCCAGTTGGGGAAGAACGAATATGATGTGATCCGCGCTTTGCGCGAACATTTCGATCCCGACCATATCATGAATCCGGGCGGCACGTTGGGGCTGGATTTGCCCGACGGCGAAAAACGCGATTTGATAGGCAGGGGATAAACACCGCATGAAGAAAGTCCTGTTTTTGATCGAATCCCTTGCGGGCGGCGGCGCGGAAAAAGTTCTTGTGGATGTGGTCAATCACCTTGACTCGGAAAAATTCGACATAACGCTCCTCACCGTAACGGACGGCGGCGTTTGGGAAAGCGCGGTTGCAAGCCATGTGAAATTGCGCGCGATGCTGAACCCCCGCAATTTGCAAAACGGATTCTTCCACAGAACAGCATACCGACTGCGCTATCATCTGTTGCGTAAACTGCCGAGCGGATTGGCGTATAAGCAATCCGTGCGCGGCAAATATGATGTTGTCGTCGGTTTTTGCGAGGGATTGGCGACAAAAATCGCCGCCGGCGCACCGAAACAATCACGCAAACTGACGTGGGTGCACGTCGACCCAATCGCTAACCCGCACGCGGACATGGTTTTTGCTTCGCTCAAATCCCAAAAAACGTGCTACGCGTCATTTGATACAATCTGTTGTGTGTCGCAGGGCGTCAAGTCGCAGTTTGAAAAAAAGTTCGGCGGCTGTCCAAATTTGCGCGTGCAATACAATCCCGTGGATGAAAACGCCGTGCGCGGGATGGCGGCATTCACCGCCGCCATCCCAAAATCGGAGGGTGTTGCACTGGTGAGTGTCGGCAGGCTTGTGCCGAGCAAACGCACGGACGCACTGCTCCAAAGCCTTGCGCAACTCAAAAAAGAGGGTTTTGCTTTCACGCTTTTTTTGTTGGGCGACGGCACGGAACGCAGTGCGCTGGAACACTTTGCCGACGGGAGCAATCTGCGCGGTTGTGTGCGCTTTTTGGGTTTTCAGACGAATCCATACCCTTACATCGCGCAGGCGGATTTGTTCGTGAGCGTGTCACTGACCGAGGGTTACAGCACGGCGGCGACGGAGGCGCTTGTGCTTGGCGTACCCATCGTTTGCACGAACAGCGCGGGCATGCGGGAACTCAAAAGCGGAAGTGACTGCGTTCGCATTGCGGAAAGTCCCGCGGATTTCACAGCAATCCTGCGCGATTTGCTAAGCGATCCCGCGGCGCGATCCGGCATGAAGGATGCGGCGCGTTTGCGCGGGCGGGATTTTTTGCTTGAAAAGCGCATGGAGGAAATAACGGGTATTATTTATAACGGATCATAGGAGGACGCAGTGAAAGAAGAAACGCAAACACAATCAGGTCTGAAACTCAACAAAAAAACAATCCTCACAATCACAGGCATTTTGGTCGTCATTCTGCTGTTCGCGGGCGTTTTGACGCAAATCGTTCCGCGCGGCGAATATCAAACCAATGCCGACGGCGGAATCGTCGCGGATTCCTACCAACCGCTTGGCGAGGAGGGCAAGTTGCCGTTTTGGCGCGTGTTCGCTGCGCCGATTCAAGTCTTCACATCGAGCGACGCGCTCACGGGCGCGGCGATATTGCTGTTTATTATATTAATCGGCGGCACGTTTTTGATCCTTGAAAAAAGTCAGGTGATGGCTTTTATCATGGCGTCGATCGTCAGCAAATTCGCAAAGAAGAAATATTTTTTGCTGTGCGTGATGACGCTTGTTTGCATGATGCTGGGGTCTGTTGTGGGCATATTGGAGGAGAGCATCACCCTTGTGCCGTTGGCGGCGGCAATCGCGCTGGCGTTGGGTTGGGATTCGCTCACGGGGCTTGGGTTGAGTTTGGGCGCGGTTGCAATCGGTTACGCGGCGGCGACGTTTAACCCGTTCAACGTGGGTCTTGTGCAGTCGATGGCGGATTTACAATTGTTTTCGGGGTTGGGATACAGGCTGGTTGTTTTTGCGGCGTTTTATGCCGCGCTCACGGGATTTTTGTTTTTCCATGCCAAACGCGTGGAAAAACATCCCGAAAAGTCGATTTCCTACGAGGGCGACAAAGCCCTGCGCACACGCTTTGGAACAGGCGTTGACGATACGCTTGCGTCGCGGAAAGATTTGGCACGGGCGACGCGCACTTTCGTGCTTTGCGTTTCGGGCGTTCTGGTCTGCGCCGCGCTGAGTTTTATCGCGCAGATGCTCCCGTTTTTGCCGTCTGCCCTGCGTGATGTCGTGGGCTATCTGCCGATGGTCGGCATGGCGGTTTTGTTCACAACGGGCGGTCTTCTGGCGGGCGGACAGGCGGGTCTGCGGGGGAAGCAACTCGGCGCGACCTTTTGGCACGGCGTCAAAACCGTCGCCCCCATCGCCCCTTTGATCATCATTGTTATGAGCATTACATATTTGCTCCGCGAGGCGAAAATCATCGACACAATGCTCCACGCCGCCTATGAAGCGGCAAAAAGCCTCAATCCGTTCATGGCTCTGCTTGCCATTTTTGCGTTGACCGTCGTGCTGGAGTTCTTTATCGGTTCAGGTTCGGCGAAGGCGTTTTTGATTATGCCCATCTTGTTGCCGCTGGCGGATATGCTCTTTGTTTCGCGGCAATCGCTCACCGTCGCGTTTGCGCTCGGCGACGGCATATGCAATATTTTATATCCAACCAGCGGTATTATCATCATTGCCATTGGGCTGATTGACGTTTCGTACACAAAGTTCTTGCGCTTTGCGTGGAAGCTTTTTGTGCTTTTGTTTGGCTTGACCGTTTTACTGCTTTGGATCGCGCAAAAAATGAACTATTGAAAGAAGACGCAGGAGGAATGACAATGGCAAGATTGACCACCGCGCAGGCACTCATCAAATTTTTGGATGCGCAGTACGTTTCGTTCGACGGCGAGGAAAACAAATTCGTGGAGGGTGTCGCGACCATCTTCGGGCATGGGATCGTGCTTGGGCTGGGGCAGGCGTTGGATGCGGACGCGGGCGGACTGAAATATTATCAGGGCAAAAATGAACAGGGCATGGCGCATATGGCGGCCGGTTTTGCAAAACAGAACAACCGCCGCAAAATCATTGCCGTCGCGTCTTCCATCGGTCCGGGCGCGGCAAACATGGTAACTGCCGCCGCTTGTGCAAGTGTGAACAATATCCCGCTGTTGCTTTTGCCGGGCGACGCGTTTTCAACCCGTCAGCCGGATCCCGTGCTCCAACAACTGGAACAGGAGTATGACGATTCCATCACAACCAACGACGCGTTTCGCCCCGTGTGCAAATATTGGGCGCGTGTCAATCGCCCCGAACAGCTCATGAGCGCGATGATCCACGCCATGCGTGTGCTCACAGATCCCGCCGTCACGGGCGCGGTTTGCGTCGCGTTGCCGCAGGATGTGCAGGGCGAAGCCTATGATTTTCCCGAAAGCTTCTTCAAAAAAAGAATACATCGTATTTCGCGCGTGTTGCCGCCCCATGAGGAGCTGGAAGCCGTCTTTGCGGCGATTATCGGCGCGAAGCGTCCGCTGGTGATCTGCGGCGGCGGTGTGCGCTACTCGGAAGCGGGCGGTGCGCTGCTCCGTTTTTGCGAAGCCTTTCACATCCCGTTCGGCGAAACGCAGGCGGGCAAGAGCGCCGCGCCCGCGAGTAGCGTTTACAATCTGGGCGGCGTAGGCGTAACGGGCAACGCGGCGGCGAACGAACTTGCCAAACAAGCCGATTGCATTGTCGCCGTCGGTAGCCGCTTGTCGGATTTTACCACGTCGTCCAAGTGGATGTTTGGCGAAAACTGCGCGTTTGTGAACATCAACCTCAACCGATTCCACGCCGAAAAGCTTGATGCCGTCTATGCTTTGGGCGACGCGAAGGCAACGCTGGAGGCATTGACCGCCGCACTGCTGAAAGTCGGCTACCAAAGCGCGTGGGGCGACGCCATCGAACAAGCGCAGGATGCGTGGACGGACGAAATGCGGCAATTGACGCTATATCACTACAGCGATGCGTTCAGCACGATTGTCAAGGCGCAAAATCCAAGCAGCGTGCGGGATTTTATCCGTGATTTGGGCGGAAAGCTCACCCAAACCGAAGCCATTTGCGCCGTGCGCGCGGCGATTGATCCGGATGCGATCGTGGTTGGCGCGTCGGGCAGTTTGCCGGGCGACATGCAGCGCATGTGGACGACGGATGCCCGCGACAGCTATCATATGGAATACGGTTATTCCTGCATGGGTTATGAAATTGCGGCGGCGTTGGGATGCAAATGGGCTGATCCGTCAAAAGAGGTCTATGCCATGGTGGGCGACGGTAGTTTTTTGATGCTCCATTCCGAGCTTGTGACCGCCGTGCAGGAAGGCAAAAAAATCAACGTCGTTGTGTTCGACAATGCGGGATTCGGATGCATTAACAACCTGCAAATGTCCAATGGGATAGGCAATTTGGGCACGGAATTCCGTTTTCGCACGGAGGACGGCGGCTTGAACGGACCGCTGATGAATATCGATTATGCCGGAATCGGCGAAGCGATCGGCGCGGTCGGCTATCGTGCGCAAACCTTGGAGGAACTGCGGCAGGCTCTGCAAGCGAGCAAATCCGAAAGCCGTTCCACGGTGATCGACATCAAAACGCTCCCAAAAACCATGACAGAAGGCTACGGTTCATGGTGGCATGTGGGCATTGCGGCGGTCTCCGAAAGCGGCGCGGTACAGGCGGCTTTTGAACGCAAAGAAGAAGGACTTAAACACGCAAGGCAGTATTAAAGGAAGATCAATTCGATTACACGCAAAAGATACAAAAGACGCCCCGCGGATCGGCTCTGCGGGGCGATTCATTTTTCTTCCAGCCAATTATGCAAGGATTTCCGTTGATAATCCGGCGCGTGCGGCGCACATTATCACTGCGGCCATGTGAGTCGCCGCAGTTTTTGTTGCGAGTTTTTGTTGCGGAGGATCGTTGCCTAATGAAAAACACTGTGAAACGCGCGTGTGTTTTCTTAACCATCTGCTGCTGTACTGTTTTTTCATTCATCGGCTATGGCGAACGCGCGCTTCCCGAAGAAATTGCCCTAACAATCCAGCAACCCTTGGTCAATCAAGCGCCGTATTCGGTGGAAATTGTGGACGCGAACACAGAAGGCGCGGCAAAGCGGAATCAAACGTCCGGGCAGGCTGCAGCTGTCGATGCCGCGAATGAGCTACGTGTGGCCGCATTCAAATTATTGGATTTGTTTCCGGTTAAATCCGCAAAACTTTCAATAGCCAAGCGCAGTTATGTGATTGTGGGCGGTGAGGTTTTTGGAATCAAACTCTATACGCGGGGTGTTCTCGTCGCCAAAACCGATTTGGTTAGCGGTGCGCGCGATACAGAAAACCCCTCGCAGGCGGCGGGTATTCGCGCGGGCGATTTGATTACCGCAATTGACGGCAAAACTGTGGAGCGCAAAAAAGATGTTGCGGACGCGATCACGCGCAGCGGCGGCAAGCCCTTAATCTTGCGTGTGGAGCGCGGCGGCAAACCGATGGATCTGACGCTGAAACCAGTGCGGGCCGAAGATGGCAAGTATTTGGCCGGTCTTTGGATTCGGGATAGCTCGGCAGGGATCGGCACGGTGACGTTTTATGACGCGTCCAGCAACACCATTGCGGGTCTAGGGCACGCGATTTGCGATGTTGACACGGGCGAAATCGTCCCCATTGCGGGCGGCGAACTGGTGAGCGCAAGGGTGATGGGGTGCTACAAGGGTACAGACGGAAGCCCGGGAGAGTTATGTGGCTTGTTTGAATCCGACACATTAGGCACGCTTGGGCAAAACGGAGCGGCGGGGATTTACGGCGAGTTGAACAGCAAACCTGCGGGCGTCGTTGTTCCCGTCGCCCAACGCGGCGAGATTAAACTCGGCAAAGCGCAAATTATCGCGACAATCGACAGCGATGGGCCGCAGACGTTCGACGTTCAAATCACAAAAGTATCTTCCAACGTGAACGCGCAAAAAAATATGACCATCAAAATCACAGATCCAAAGTTAATCGAAGTCACAGGCGGCATCGTGCAGGGCATGAGCGGTGCGCCGCTGATGCAAAACGGGATGCTCGCGGGCGCGGTGACACATGTTTTCGTCAACAATCCACTTGAGGGATACGCAATATTCGCCCAAACAATGGTTGAAACGGCACAATCGGTGTCGGATACGCGCGAATTGGTGTCCTAAGAGAAAAAGAGCCATTTGAAAATATGGGAATATTTGGAAATACTATTGACAAAAAATGGTAACAATGGTATAATACAGCGGAAACGCAAAGGAACGTGGTGAAAACAATGGACTGAATGGGATTGCTGCGTTTCCAGCCCAAAAAATGAGAGGATGGCGAAGAGAAGTGACGAACACACCAAGGGTGCTGCTGACCGAAGAAAACAGCGATCTATGGCAAAACTGCGCACAGGAGCTACGCGCGAATGGTTACGAAGTTCAGTTTGTCGCGAAGGACGGTATCGATGTTGTACGGCAAGTTGAAAGCAAACATCCCGACGTTCTGATTATGGACACATTTTTGTCGCATATGGATGCGCTCGGGGTGCTCAAGGAATTCAAAGTACGCAAACTGATGCCAAAACCGCTGATTGTATTGCTTTCATCGGTCGACAATGGCAGTTTTGAACAGGAGACCTTGCAGAACGGCGCGGATTACTATTTTTTGAAACCGTTTGATCCGCTTGTGCTTGCCGAACGCGTGACCCAACTGATCGCGTGGCATAGCAACGGCATGCAGACCAGCGGTATTCCGAAAACCGCGCCCGGAAAATCCGAACTCGAAGTCATGGTGAGCGAAATCATGCGTCAAGTAGGCGTCCCCGCGCATATCAAAGGATACCAATACTTGCGCGAAGCGATTATTTTATCCATTGAAAATGCCGAAATGATCAGCTCTGTAACAAAGGTTTTGTATCCGACTGTCGCTAGAACGTTCAAAACCACGCCATCCCGTGTGGAACGAGCAATCCGTCATGCCATTGAAGTAGCGTGGGATCGCGGGGATGTGGATGTGCTAAGCTCCTACTTTGGCTACACCATCCAAAACAGCCGAGGCAAGCCGACCAACAGCGAATTTGTCGCCATGATCAGCGACAAAATGCGGCTGAGGCTGAGGGCATCCTGATCGGCGCTTATCAATCACAAAGGCGCACTCGCACGCACAGAGGCACCCTGCGGAAAGACTCCGCAGGGTGCGTTTTTTTTGCGTTTGTGGCTAGCGTTTGCCATCCAACATCATGTGCGCCGCCTTATAGACATCGCCGCATCCCAATGTCAGCACCAAATCGCCCACCGCAGCGTTTTGAAGAACGTAGTCGGCAACCTCCTCAAAGCTTTCAAACCAGACGCTTCCGGCGCATTTTTCCGCCAAATCGGCCGTGGAGATGCCGTAAGTGTTCATTTCACGCGCACCCATCACTTTGGTGAGCACAACGCGGTCGGCAATGCTGAGCGCCTGCGCGAATTCGTTGAGCAACATCGCCGTGCGCGAGAATGTGAACGGCTGGAACACCGCCCAAACACGCGCATAGCCCATCTGTTTTGCGGCGGTGAGCGTCACTTGGAGTTCTTTTGGGTGATGCGCGTAGTCGTCGGCAATCGTGACACCGCGGCACGTGCCGAGCACCTCGAATCTGCGCCCCGCGCCGCGAAAACTGGTGATCGCCGTTTCGCAATCCATCACGTTAACGCCCGCGTACATCGCCGCCGCAATCGCCGCAAGGGAATTCGACACGTTGTGTTCTCCCGGCGTTTGCAGTTGGATAGTCGTCAAATATTCGCCGTGGTAGTGCAAATCATAGCGTGGGAGCGCACCGTTCATCACCACGTTGAGCGCGCGGAAATCGTTGTTTTCGCCGCGCCCAAAGGTGATCACATGCTTGAGCTTCGTGCCGTCGAGCGTGTTGCGCGTGTTGAAGTCGTCGCCGTTGCAGATCACCGCTTTTGTCGCCATTGATGCAAATTGGCGGAACGATGCCATCAAACGGTCAAGAGTCTTAAAATATTCCATGTGATCTTCGTCCACATTCAGCAACACGCAAACATCAGGCGCAAGCTGCAAAAATGTATCTTGAAACTCGCATGCCTCGCAAATCATCGTTTCACTTTCGCCGACGATGCCGTTGGAATTTGTCAAGGGCAGTTTGCCGCCGATCACGGCGGTGGGTGAAGCTTTGGCTTGCAGCATAATTTGCGTCAGCATGGCGGTGGTCGTCGTTTTGCCATGCGTGCCGCAAACGCAAATGCAATTTTGATAGCGTCTGGTGAGTGCGCCGAGCATTTTTGCGCGTTCAAATGTGGGAATACCCGCTTCTTTCGCGGCGACAAGTTCGGGATTTGTGGGCAGAAGGGCGGCGGTGTAGACGACCATTTCCGCTCCCGTGACATTTTCGGCGCGTTGCCCGATTGCCACGGGGATGCCGAGTGTGCGCACACGGGCGAGGGTTTCGCTTTCATTGTTATCCGAGCCGGTGATTTGATACCCCTCATGGTGCAATATTTCCGCAATGGGACACATGCCGGATCCGCCGATGCCAATCATATGGATATGTTTTGCCAGCGCCAGTGCTTCATCAATTTCCAAACCTAAATCCTCACAATCAATAAGCTGTTTTATCATTTCTTCATGTAATATAATACCATATGCTGGTAAAAAAGCAAGGGGTATCTATACCAAATTTTTGAGATTTGCCGCATCGCATATCCCGCGTTCGGTTACAAACGCCGTGATGTGCGTGTGCGGCACGACATCAAAAGCGGGATTGTATACCAAAATCCCCGCAGGCGCGATTGGCTCTTTGAAAAACGCCGCCGTGATTTCAGCAGGATCGCGCTGTTCAATGGGAATTTGCGCACCATTGGCAACATCCGCGTCAAACGTGCTCAGCGGTGCGCAGACATAAAACGGCACGTCAAAATGCTTCGCAAGTATGCTAAGCCCCAAACTGCCCGTCTTGTTGGCGGCATCGCCGTTTGCGGCAATGCGGTCGGCGCCGATGAGCACCAAATCGATTTTGCCCTGCGCCATCAGCGAGGCAGCCATGTTGTCGCAAGCCAACGTTACATCAATGCCTGCCTCGTGCAGTTCATACGCCGTCAACCGTGCGCCTTGGAGCAGGGGACGGGTTTCGTCGGCAAACACGCGTATGCGTTTGCCCTGTTCGGCGGCGGCATAAATGGGCGCAAGCGCGGTGCCGTAGCGCACGGCGGCAAGCCTGCCCGCGTTGCAGTGGGTGAGCACGCCGCAATCGTCGAAGAGCAATCGGCTGCCCGCTTCGCCGATTCTTTTGCACGCGGCGATATCGTCCTGGCGAATTTGCTCTGCTTTTTCCCGCAAACGCGCCAGCGCGTCACGCGTGTTTTGCGCGGTTTCCGCCGTTTGCGTCATTTGACGCACTGCCCAGGCGAGGTTGACGGCGGTGGGGCGCACGGCAACCAACCGTGCGGCAAGAACGCGAAGCTCGCGCAAAAACGCGGGCATTTCATCGGTTTGTATCCGCCTTGCCAACACCGATAAGCCGATTGCCGCCGCAACGCCGATCGCGGGTGCGCCACGCACTTGAAGCGTCTTGATCGCGCGTTCGATTTCTTCGATTGCCATAAGTTCCCGCACAACCAACGCGTTGGGCAGTTGTGTTTGGTCGATGATGCGCAATTTTGTATAATCGCCGCTGAACGCTACGGTATCAATCACGCGTATCCCTCGCTTTCGCAAATAGCCGCGCCAAATATTCCCCCGTATAGGATGTGGCGCACGCGGCAATTTCTTCGGGGGTGCCTTGCGCGACAATCATGCCGCCGCCGTCTCCGCCCTCAGGACCCAAATCAATCACATAATCCGCCGATTTGATCACATCCAGGTTGTGCTCAATCACAATCACCGAATTGCCCGTATCCACAAGCCGTTGGAGGACTTCGAGCAAACGCCGCACATCCGCGCTGTGCAGTCCCGTCGTCGGTTCGTCTAAAATATAGACGGTTTTCCCTGTTGCGCGGCGCGAGAGTTCCGCGGCGAGCTTCACCCGCTGCGCTTCGCCGCCCGAAAGCGTTGTGGCGGGCTGACCGATTTTTACATAACCCAACCCGACCTCAAAGAGTGTGCGCAGGCGGCGTTCGATTTTGGGCACATTCTCAAAAAAGAGCATGCCCTCTTCCAGCGTCATTTCGAGCACTTCAGCAATGGTTTTGCCCTTGTAGCGCACTTCCAGCGTTTCGTGATTGTAACGCGCGCCCTTGCAGACTTCGCAGGGAACATAGATATCGGGCAAAAAATGCATTTCAATTTTGACAATCCCGTCGCCTTGGCAAGCCTCGCATCGCCCGCCGCGCACGTTGAACGAAAATCGGTTGGATTTGTATCCGCGCTGTTTCGCATCGGCAGTGGAGGCATAGAGTTCGCGAATATCCGTGAATACGCCCGTGTATGTTGCGGGATTGGAACGCGGTGTGCGCCCGATGGGGGATTGGTCGATGTCGATGACTTTGTCAAGCGCTTCCAAGCCTTCCACGGCGTCACACGCACCGGGAAACGTACGTGCGCCGTTCAGTTTTGAAGCAAGTGTTTTGTGCAAAATCTCGTTGACAAGCGACGACTTGCCCGAGCCGGAAACCCCTGTGACGCACACAAAACAGCCGAGAGGGAAGTGAACGTCGATATTTTTCAAATTGTTTTCACGTGCGCCGCGCACGGTCAAGAAGTGACCATTGCCCTTGCGCCGCACGGACGGAATCGGAATTTGCCGCGCACCGCTCAAGTATTGCCCTGTAATCGACGCTTCGCAGGCGCAGATGTCCTCCGCCGTCCCTTGCGCGATCAGTTCACCGCCGTGAATCCCCGCGCCGGGACCGATGTCCACAATGTGATCCGCCGCGCGCATGGTGTCTTCATCGTGTTCCACGACAATCAGCGTGTTGCCCAAATCGCGCAGCCGTTTCAGCGTGGCAATCAATTTGTCGTTGTCGCGCTGGTGCAGGCCGATGCTTGGTTCATCCAAAATATAGAGCACACCCATCAGCGAAGAGCCAATTTGCGTCGCCAAACGGATGCGCTGGCTTTCACCGCCCGAAAGCGTCGCCGAAGCGCGCGAAAGGCACAAATATTCCAATCCGACCGAGCGCAAAAACGCCAAACGCGCGGAAATTTCTTTGATGATCGGTGTGGCGATCATGCTGTCGCGCTGTGAGAGTTCCAATGTGTCCATGAACGCGTGCGCTTTTGCGATCGAAAAACGCGTGAACGCCGTGATGTTCATCCCCGCGACCGTTACACAAAGTATTTCGGGCTTGAGCCGATCGCCGTGACAATCCGGGCAGGGTTTGCTCGTCATGTATTGTTCAATTTCGGTGCGCGAAAAGTCACTGTTCGTTTCAGCGTGGCGGCGCAGGAGATTGTTTGCGATCCCCTCAAATTCCTGCGTGTATGTGCCGCTACCGTATGCGCCCGTGCGATGCAGGGTGATTTTTTTTCCCTTTGTACCGTATAAAATCAAGTCGATTGCGGATTTCGGCAGTTTTCCCACGGGGACGTCCAGCGAAAACTTGCCGTATGCCGCCAACGCTTCCATATACATCTGCGCAATCGTTCCACCCTCCACGCTTGTCCAGCCTGAGGCGCGAATCGCGCCGCCGCGCAAGCTGAGGCTTTTATCGGGAAAAATCAAATCGGGGTCAGGTGTGAGTAAAGCGCCAAGCCCCGTACATTTGGGGCAAGCGCCGAATGGATTGTTGAATGAAAACATGCGCGGCTGGAGTTCTTCCATGCTGAAATCGTGTTCGGGGCAGGCGTAGTTCTGCGAAAAAAGCAGTTCCTCGCCGTCGATCACATCCACCAAAAGCAAGCCCTCCGAAAGGCGCAAAGCGGTTTCGACGGAATCCGCCAGTCGCTGCCGCAAATCGGGCTTCATGGAAAGCCGATCCACAACAATTTCGATGTTGTGCTTTTTATTTTTATCCATGGGGATCGCTTCGGACAAATCGTAGATGATGCCGTCCGCGCGCGCGCGCACAAAGCCCGACTTGCGGGCTTGCTCCAGTTCTTTTTGATATTCGCCCTTGCGCCCGCGCACAATGGGAGCCATCAGCAGGAAGCGTGTGCCGACTGGCAGGTCCATGATTTTCGCCACAATGTCGTCGACCGTTTGCCGTGCGATTTCGCGCCCGCAGATGGGGCAGTGCGGCACACCGATACGGGCGAAAAGCAGCCGCAGGTAGTCGTATATCTCCGTGACCGTGCCGACGGTGGAACGCGGGTTTTTCGACGTCGTTTTTTGGTCGATGGAAATGGCGGGGCTGAGACCGTCGATGCTGTCGACGTTGGGTTTTTCCATTTGCCCCAAAAACATGCGGGCGTAGGAGGAGAGCGACTCCACATAACGCCGCTGCCCCTCGGCATAAATCGTGTCGAACGCCAGCGATGTTTTGCCCGAGCCCGACAATCCCGTGAAGACAATCAGCTGATCACGCGGGATGGTCAAACTCAGGTTTTTCAGGTTGTGTTCACGTGCGCCGGTGATCACAATATCTTTTTTCATGTTGATCCTTTCGTCAATCCGCCTTGAGGGCTTCAATTTGATCGCGCAAAAACGCGGCGTGTTCAAATTCAAGCAGTTTTGCGGCAGCTTTCATTTCGATTGTCAATTGACGGATTTGCTGTTCGCGTTCCAACTTTGAAAGCTTTTTGGCATATTGCTTCGCGCTGTTTTTGTCGGCGGGTACTTTGCTGGATATTTCCAATATTTCGCGAACATCTTTCACGATTGTTTTCGGCACGATACCGTGGGCGGCGTTGTAGGCAATCTGCTTTTCGCGCCTGCGCAGTGTTTCGCTCATTGCGCGTTCCATCGATGGCGTGACCGCGTCGGCATACATAATCACTTGACCATCCGCGTTGCGCGCCGCACGCCCGATGGTTTGAATCAGCGAAGTCTGCGAACGCAGGAAGCCTTCTTTGTCGGCGTCGAGTATGGCGACAAGCGAAACCTCGGGCAGATCCAAGCCCTCGCGCAGCAAGTTGATGCCCACCAGCACATCGAATTTGCCGAGCCGCAAATCGCGGATGATTTCCATGCGTTCAATCGTTTCGATGTCGTGGTGCATATAACGCACTTTGATGCCCACGTTCTCAAAGTAATTTGTCAAATCTTCGGCAAGCTTTTTTGTGAGCGTCGTCACCAAAACGCGCTCCTTGCGGGCGGTGCGCAGGTTGATTTCCGAAACCAAATCCTCAATCTGCCCCGCCGTCGGCTTGACGATCACTTCAGGGTCAATCAATCCCGTCGGGCGTATAATTTGTTCCACAATCCGCGCGCTTTCCTGCTTTTCATACTCCCCGGGCGTTGCGCTCACAAAAATGCGCTGACCCAATCGGGCATAAAATTCGTCATACGTCAGTGGTCTGTTATCATAGGCGGACGGCAGGCGGAAGCCAAAATTGACGAGCATTTCTTTGCGCGCGCGATCCCCCGCGTGCATTGCCCGCACCTGCGGCAAACTGACGTGCGATTCATCCACAAACAGCAAAAAATCCGCGGGGAAAAAGTCGATCAGCGTGAATGGCGCACTGCCCGGCGGACGCCCCGCCATCACGCGAGAGTAGTTTTCAATTCCCTTGCAAAAGCCCGTTTCGCGGAGCATTTCCATGTCGTATTGCGTTCGTTGTTTGATGCGCTGGGCTTCCAGCAGTTTGCCTTGGGATTCGAAGAATTTGACCTGCGCTTCCATTTCCGCCAAGATTTCGCCGCTTGCCTCGCTGAGGCGTTCGGGGGCAATTACGTAGTGCGACGCGGGATAAATCGCCACGTGGTTGACGACGTTTTTCGTTTCGCCCGTGAGTGCGTAAAATTCGCTGATGCGTTCCACTTCATCGCCAAAAAATTCCACGCGCACGGCAATTTCGTTGGAGTAAACGGGAAAAATTTCCACGCAATCGCCGCGCACCCTGAATTTATTGCGGGTGAATGCGATATCGTTGCGTTCGTATTGGATCTCCACCAAGCGTTTGATCAAATTGTCGCGGGATTTTTCCATGCCGGGGCGCAGGGAGATAACCATGCTTTTGTAGTCGATGGGGTTGCCCAGCGAATAAATGCACGAAACGCTTGCAACAATGATCACGTCGCGCCGTTCTGACAGCGCGGAAGTCGCTGAGTGCCGCAATTTGTCAATTTCGTCGTTGATGGCGGAATCTTTCTCGATGTAGGTATCCGTTGCGGCGATATAGGCTTCCGGCTGGTAGTAGTCGTAGTAGCTAACGAAATATTCCACAGCGTTGTTTGGAAAAAAATCGCGGAACTCGCTGCACAATTGCGCGGCGAGGGTTTTATTGTGGGCAAGCACGAGCGTCGGGCGGTTAACTTCGGCGATGATGTTCGCCATTGTGAACGTTTTCCCCGAACCCGTAACGCCAAGCAGGGTTTGCGTGATATCGCCTCGGCGCAGACCGTCGACGAGCGCGGCAATGGCCTGCGGTTGGTCGCCCGTGGGCGCAAACCGCGAATGCAATTGAAATTGATTTTTTGCACTGTTTTTCATTTTTTTCTTCTTTCGTTGGGTTTCACCTTCTTTTTCTGAAGAAAAAGAAGCAAAA
>JAITDE010000085.1 GCA_031282735.1 Oscillospiraceae bacterium
TCCGAGTAATATCTGTGCTGTTTTTTTTCAGCACTCAGAACCTCAACCATTGTTATACCTGAAATTCCCTTATGTGTCAAGCTTTTTTTGTTTCGAGGAGGTCTATTTTTACAAAGCGCATTGGATTCCTTTGTATAAAGCGCGAGAATTTCAATGGGACGACGATAATGCTTGACAATCGCGAACAAAAGGTGTATGATAACAAAAAAACGATAGGAGAATGACATGGAATTTAAGCGGCTATTGGCGAATCTCAAAACAAAGGGGACGTACAAGTTACACGATCTCGGTGTAATCGACGCGGCGCGAGGATTGTATCTGGAATTGACAAAAGAACCGTTACAATTGAACGCGCCAATCAAGTTTGTAAGATCTGGTAACAAATTCATCATGAAAGGATCGACACATCTGCTTGAATTCGATACACAGGTATTGAGACGGGTGTCAGAAATGCGTTTCAGTGACGCGTCAAATTCAAGTTCTGTCTGTTTTGCATTCGTGTATGACGACGCTTTTGCAAGTGAGTATGCGGAATGGGATGTTCCATATGCCGAAACCATCACAGGCAACGACGGCGAGCCTACATTTGACGACATTCCTGACGAACAATTTGCCGCGTTTGAAGAACACGGTCAAGAAGAATGGGACAAATTCAACAACGATCCAAATTCAGAAGTGCCGAAATATGACACATCCAATCAAACACAATGTGTCGGTCGGTTTTTCAGGTATGATGATGTTGCGTTCTTGCAACAATATAAAAAAATGACGGTCGATATAGACGGCGAAGATATCCACATAACATTTGCTTCAAAAAAGTAGCAAAAAAACTTTTCCCGCTTCGCGCTGTCGTTTTTAGACTGGTATATTTGCTCAGTCTGCAAATGACAGTGCGAAGCGGGGAAAAGTTCTTTTGCTTCTTTTCTTTCAAGAAAAGAAGACAAGCTATTCTTCCATTTGTCTGCCAAAAAAAGATGCCGCAACTTGGATAAGCTTGATTTCGGTTTGCGTCGGCATCGCGCCGTTTTCGTTCATGAGCATGATGACGCAACCCGACACATCGCCGCCGCCAATGATGGGGCACGCAACTGCCGCTTCACGCTCCAACCCCTCCACGGGGCGCATGCGATCGCCATTGGCTTGCGCGCTGAAATTGGTGCGGTTCTCAATCACGGTTTCGAGCGTTGAACTCACACGGCGGTCGATCGCCTCTTTTTTGGACAATCCCGCACAGGCGATCACGCGGTCGCGGTCCGTAATCAAAATGGGCAAATTCGTGCCGCGAAACAGCACTTCGGCATATTGCTTGGTTGTGGAGGACAATTCCCCAACGGGCGAATATTTTTTGAATATCACTTCACCATCGGCATCGGTGAAAATTTCCAACGGGTCGCCTTCGTGGATTCGCATCGTGCGCCTGATTTCTTTCGGGATCACCACGCGCCCAAGGTCGTCGATCCGCCGCACAATTCCTGTTGCTTTCATTTCATCATCCCTTACATATTTTCTGGCTGTAAGGGTAGTATTTGACATGCTAGGCAAGATATACGGCGATTTTTTTGCAGATTCTTCCAATGAATCTACAGGAATTTTGACCGACTATTTCTGCGAACGAATCCACGCGATCATGTCTGTTAGCGATTCACGCGCGGAGCGAGGTTGAAAACCCAACTCTCTTGATGCCTTTTCGTGGCTGAACTGCCCGTTTTCGCACAGTTTGCGGATGGAATAGGGCGTGAACAACGGTGTTTTTTTGAGCAGTTTGTAGTATTGGTCGGCAGGATAGGACGCGGCGGTTGCAATCGATTTGCTCAGCACAATCTTGGGTGGTTGATGCCCCGTCAATTCGCTCAAAGTTGCGATCATCTCGGAACATGTCATATATTCGCCGCTCAGGATATAGCATCCCGACGGCACGGCACTGTCCGCCGCAGCGGCGCAACCCGCCGCCACATCACGGGTATCGACAAAATTGTATCCGCCGAAATCCATCGTGACGGGAAATGCGCCCTTGACGCACATGCGCACCATTGTGCCGAAGCTGCTCACAACATAGTCATATGGACCGCAAACGGCGGACGGATGCATGCATACGACTGAAAAATCGTTTGTTGCGCTGTCGAGCACAAGTTGTGTGGCGGTCGCCTTCGTCTTCGCGTATGTGCCGCTGACGGCGGTTGGCGTGAAGTAGTCGATTTCTTGCATGATTTGTGGTTCGGGCAAAGGCGGAATGGCATCGACCGACGACAGATAGATCAGCCGCTTGACGCCGCAAGCCTTGCAGGCCCGCACGACGTTTGCCGTGCCGACCACGTTCACTTCCCAAACGTCGTTATCCCTGCCGCCCGCGACATCAATCAACCCCGCCGCGTGATACACCACCGACGCGCCCTCGAACGCGAGGCACAAAGAGGGATAATCCAGAACGTCGCCTTTTACCGACTCACAACCGAATTCTTCCAAATAAGACCGCCGCCCCCGCAAAAGCAAACGCGGACGGCACCCAAACGCACAGAGGTGCTTCACCAACGCATAACCCACATACCCGCTTGAACCCGTTACAACCGAAAGACCTTCCATTGTGTCATTCTCCTTCATATTGATTTGTTTGCACTGCGTTGCTGCCGGGGAAAAGCAGTGCGCTCTAACAACACAAAGACTAGATGTTCGATGAATTTTTCAAGCACAACATCTAGTCTTATTGTTTTCATTCTACGGTTAATTGCCTTGCGGTATCGCGATTTTGCGTGCCGCTTCAATGATCTCCGCGCCTTGTTCAGGCGTTGCGGCACGGTAAAGCACGATCAGATACTGTTCAGCGCGGCTCAGTTTTTGAAAACTCTGAACAGCTTCGTCAATTGCGAAAGGCGGTGCGCTGTCGATGTCAGTTCCATCGTTCAACTGCCCCGCGGTTTCGTCAAGCCCAACCAATTGCATCAAACTAACTTTATAAAATTTCGACAATGTTAGCAAGATGTCCAAATTGACCTTTGTGCGTCCGCTTTCGTAATATGCGTAGGTGGAACGATCCAAGTGTAAAAAATCCGCAACATGTTGCTGTGTTAAGCCATTTGCCTTGCGTAGTTGTTTGAGTATTTGAAAATTCCTCACAATCGACCTCCTGAAAAAAGTGATAGATTATACGGATGAAAATGGTAAAAATAAATAGAAAATGCCGAAAAAGAATGGGATATGAAAAATATAGAACAATAGCGCGTGTTTGCCGACGACACCCAAAAAAGAGAAATGTTTGCTGTAAACAAAGTCCGGCAATCCGCCCTTTTTCGCAGCGATCCCACCCATAAACGCACCCGCGAAAAATAAAAATAGATAAGGCAGCAACGGAAAATAATCAAAAGAAGAAAACGATTTGTTGTGGAAGCCAAGCGCGAAAAGGATATTGTTGTTATATAGCGCGTCAGGCAACCGAACCTCCAACAGTCCGAATAGACTCAGTGTGTGGTTTGAGACTTTGAAAGTGTAGCAAAACAGCAAAAGCATCAACAAAAAGCCAATGACAATGGGGCATTTCTCAAATGGCTTGCGCAGCGCATTGAAAAGAAGTTTTCCGACAGCTAACAGATGCAGCACGCCAAACCAGACCGCCGCGTTTTGTACGCCGACCCCGGGCAAAATCACAATTGTAACCAGCGAAACGCCCAACGCGATTGCCAGCAACCAAAAGCCACGTTTTGCGGGATCGCGCGAAAGCCGCGTGCTTACACCCGAAATGAGGATAAAAACCGCCGCAACAGAGGGTTGGATCGGCTCGAAGAATGCAAAAACCGGACCTGCGCCTTTCACGCCGAAGTAGCGCATGAGCAAATAAGTCGCGTGATAGACGAGCATCAGCAGCACACAAAAACCACGGCATTCGTCCATCAGTTCAATACGCTTTTTGCCTGCCGGTTTTGAGGGCAAACTGGCGCTTGAATCGTTGATAAGAGATGTTAGATCATAAACCGGCATCGGAGATTCGGCCATGCGCTACACCACCGCCCCTTCTTGGTGATTGCGCCTTCGCCGGATACATGCCTCCAATGTGATAAACGCAAAAACATCCTGGTCAAACAACGGGCAAACGCTTTTGTAATCCTCTAAAGTCAACGTTTCGAGGTCTTTGTTTTGCGCAACGCACATTGCAACCAGTGCGCCCGTCGCCTTGTAGGCATCGCGGAACGGCAATCCTTTGCCGACAAGATAATCAGCGCAATCGGTGGCGTTGATCATACCCTTTGCCGCCGCCGCACGCATGTTTTGCGGCAAAACCTGCATGGTCGCAATCATGGGCGTCGCCGCTGTGAGACATGCTTTCACCGTATCGAAAGCATCAAAAATCGCATCTTTGTCC
>JAITDE010000105.1 GCA_031282735.1 Oscillospiraceae bacterium
CTTCGGCAATGTTCCGGTCAGCGATCACATGGCAGGCGATGCCATTTCGCTGGATGTCGCAAACGAACTGCTGTTCAACGGCGGCATTGATTTGAGCTTTTTACAGCATATCAACAAGCTTCTTGAAACGGTACTCGGCGGTTTGAAAGACGCGGACGGCGCACCCTTGAACCTGAAACTGCCAACGTTTAACCCCGGATCTCTTGCTATACTGGGTACAATGCGCAATTCGGAAGACGACGCGCTCGAAACCAAACGTTTCAGCAGCGTGCGGCGCTATATCGAAGCCGACCAGGCCGACGTGTTCCTTTATCTGCTGCGCTATCTCTTCAACACCCTGCGCGACGACGATTTCTATCAAAAAATCATCGGGTTGATCACCGATAGCAATGCGCTCAGCCCGATCGTTGATGAAATATTGACGAACGCGCGGCAAAATCCTGAGTTGGCCATCGCCGCGCTCGTTGAACTCTTTGCCCCCGCGGAATACGACATGGGCGATATCGACTGGATCAGGTGTGAGGATACAACGCAATACAGCGCCTTTTGGCACAAGGAGGACGCGCAATATCTGGCGGAAAATCTCGCGCCGTTCATCGACGGATTGATCAAATTGCTGGGTATTTATGATGAAAACGGCAAACTCTACAGTGTCGAAAACCTCAATGGACTGATCGGTGCGCTTGGCGACAGCCTCTATGCGCCTGATTTGCTCAACAGCCTTGCCGCCGCACTGAAAGATTTGCTCGCGAACGCGGGGCTTCCCGACGAAGTGCTGGATATCGCCGCCGCCTTGGGGGTTGATCTGCGCGCTTGGGATTCCATCACGGAGGATCACTTCCGTTTTGCCAACGGCGACCGTGCCGCCTTTGTGGACGGATTGCTGGAGCTGCTCCGACCTCTCTATCCCCTTTTGCGCTTCTTGCTGACGGAAGACTTTGCACTTTCGCTGTTTGACGGCACATTGAACGCGCACAGTTACGCGGGTTACGCTTACGGCATCATCCCCATTTTGGAAGCTCTGGGCGTGAAAAACATCCTCACACCCGCACAGTATACCGCCGCCGCAATCAATCCGGACGGCACGGTGAACGATAACCTCGTTTTGGCTTTCCTCAATCCGTTGCTCAACACCGTTGACGAAGTGCTGGCGAATCCCCTGCCCTTGCTCCTCGAAAAACTACCAAACGCGGTGTACTTCATCAAAAGCGGCGGGCTAGAAACCTCGGTGAACAATATCCTGCATGCGGTCAACGTGATTTTGGACACTGTCCGCCCACTTTATTCGGTCAATTTGACGCAAATGCTGGGCATTGATTTGGGTCTGCAAGGGATTACAAACTTGCTCCTCGACATTGTCAACACCGCGTTGGGAAGTTCTTTTGAGCTACCCAACAACGGCATGGTGGAGGCTCTGGCCGCCGGCAAACTGACGGCGTTCACCTCCGCGAATGGGAAAACATCCTATGCAATCGCGGGCGATCAAGCCGACACCATCACTGCGCTCCTGCGTTTTGCCGTGGAATTCCTCTTCCATCAAAACAACCGCAACGAAGTCGTCGGGCTTTTGGCGGATCTTGTCGGGACGAACGTGGATTTCCTGAAACAAATCGACGCGCTGTTCAGTTGGATGCGTTCGCTGGAAATGCGGATATGCGGCGCGGATCTTGTGATGATCAACCTGTTGAACACGATGAAAGTAACCAATGTGTTCGTCCAAGGTAAGAACAATCTCCTCGACACCGTCAACAAAAATTGGGTCGCGATTTTGGACGCGATGAAACAATCGGATCTTGCTTTCATCAGCGATGCGGCCAAAAGTTTGGAAGCATTCCTCGACCAGAACTTCAACGGCGTGGCGGACGGCGGCGGCGTGATCTCGCAAGGGGTGATTCCCGCAGTGAATACCGTGATGTCATGGTTCCAAAAGCTTTGGGAGATTCTGACTTGGCCTTTCAAAATGCTAATGAGTTGGTTTGCCTGAAGACGAATGGGATTAATCAAAATGAAAGGCGAGCGGATTGCGTGAAGATGCAAAATGACAAAAAAAGACGGACGGCAATCATGATTGCATTCGTTCCAACACTTGCGGCGGTGATATTGGCGGGCTTCGGTGTTTTTCGTCTGGCGACAAAGCCCACCGCGCCCGCAAATATCTTCCGCCCTCAAAAAAGCGACATCACCGCTTTATACCGCGAAAAAAGCCGCGGCAAAGCAATGACGTCCCGTTTGGATACAGTGGTGGGAAGCCCCGAAAATCCGTCGCTTTTGGACAACGGCAGCGAATCTGTTCCCGCAACAAACGTGCGGATCGTCGGCACGCAAACCAAAACGGACGCAAACCCGTTGCTGTTCTCAAACCGCGAACGAATCCTCACAACGGAGGATGTCTATGCGTTGTTGCAAACGGATTTGAGCTTACAGAGAGAATTGCAGATCCGTGCGCTGATCAAGCTCTCGCTTTCCAAAAACTGCGACCGCGTCCAATATGCCGTCGAATATGTTTCTTTGCCGATCGGCGGCATCACAACGCTGGAAGCATACGTCGCTTCACAGCCCGAACCGGACGACGTGCGCGGTCAAGGGGGCTACACGCTGGAATACAGCGCGGATTGGGCGAGCCGTGTTTTGGGCAAAGAGATCAAAGAGACATCTTCGAGCCGCGCGGCTTTCGCCGCCTTCATGAAAGAGATGGAGACGTATGTGCCTTCTGAAGCGTTGATTGTGCCGGGTACAGGCAGGGCGGCTCTCGGCTAATATTTTAAAAAACACCGCAAGGCTCTGCTTTGCGGTGTTTTTTTTGATCAGATTGTCAATTGCCCGCGCAATTCAAGCAAAACGCGCTTTTCGCGCCGCGAAACTTGCACCTGCGTCATACCCAGCCGATCGGCCGTTTGCGTTTGCGTCAAACCCGCAAAAAAACGGAGCTCCAACAGCGTTCTGTCGCGTTCGTCAAGCGTTTGCAACACCTGCCGCAAAGCCAGCGCATCGGTGATTGCGTCGGACGGCGATTCCGCGGGTAAATCCCATTGCCCACCGCCGTCGTCGTGTTCGGTCAGCGAAACAACAGGCGACATTGCGCCAAGCAACACCGCCGCTTCGCTCACTTCCAATTGAGCCGCTTGCGCAAGCTCGGCAATGCTCGGTTCGCGTCCAAGCGATTTGCACAACGCTTCGCGCTGACACCGAAGTTTATAGGCGCGTTCCTTGCTGGTGCGCCCCACTTTCACCGCGCCGCCCTCGCGGAAAAGCCGCTTGATTTCGCCCAATATCACAGGCACGGCATAGGTGGAAAACCGCAAACCGCGCGCCGTATCAAAGGCATCCGCCGCTTTCACAAGCCCCAAGCTACCCGCCTGCACCAAGTCGTCAAAATCAATGCCGCGCCCCTGAAATCGCCGTGCAAGCGCATAAACCAATCCCATGTTCGCGTTGATAAAAGCATCGCGGCGCATGGTTTCAGCCGGCATCGTTCAACCCTCCGCTGCGTCCTCGGATGGTTTTTTCCAGCGTCACCGTCGTGCCGACCCCCACCGCCGAACGCACGTGCACACGATCCATAAAGCTTTCCATCACCGCGAAGCCCAAACCCGAACGCTCTTCGCCCGCCGTGGTGAACAGCGGTTCACGCGCTTTTGTGATGTCGGGGATACCGCATCCTTTGTCGCGCACACGAATGCGCACAAGACCGCTGTCGTGGATGATCACTGTAATCCACACGCGCCCGCAATTGTTTGGATACGCGTGGACGATGCAGTTTGTGACCGCTTCGCTCACGGCGGTTTTGATATCGGAGAGTTCCTCCACGGTTGGATCAAGCTGCGCGGCGAACGCGGCGACGACCGCGCGGGCAAAGCTTTCGTTGACGGAACGGCTCTCAAGCTCCAATTTGATTTGATTGACGGAATTGTGTTTCATTCGTTTTTTCCTCCACTCACCTTGCCGCGCAACACGGCAAGCGATTGCAAGCCGGAAAGTCGCATCATCCGCAATGTTTTGGGTGTTAGATTCAAAACCTCGATCGCGCCGCCATAAGCGTCCACACAGCGATAGCGTCCCATTACCAATCCAACGGCCGAACTATCCATAAAACTGACCGCGTCAAAATCCAAAATCAATTTGCTCGGCCGGAATTTCGCGATGGATTCATCCAATATCTGCCGCAAAAACGCCGCGCTATGGTGATCGATTTCTCCGCTGAGCAGCGCCGTCAAGGTTTGGTCGTCGTAGATGAATTGAACGGGCACAAGCCCACCCCTTTCCCAATTGTCATAGCTGATTATACAGCATGTCCCGCGGGAAAGTCGTCGAAACGCGCTAAACTCGCTAAAAATGAAACCGCGCGTGTAATTCTTCCGCAAACGCACGGGGATTCATCAAAAGCAAAACGACCAGCGCCGCCAACGCCGCGCATGACGGCATGAATGTCAACCAATCAATATCCCAAAACAAGCGTTTGAAAATAATCAACGCGATACCGATCAACAACAAAACAAAGAAATCGCTCACAAAACGATATCGCCGCGATCGGGTGAGCATTGCCGCCGAAAACAATGCGGCGGCGGCAATCAACAGCAAAATCGGCGCGCCAAAACCCGCGAACCGCGCAACGCCCGCTTTGAATCCAAGACTGTAGCACGACGACACGAGCGCAAGGAACGAGAATGTGAACAAGTTGCTCGCCGCAAAATTGCTCAAATGCAAATATTTTTTGCTGATCGGGCGCACAACCGCCGTCCACAGGCAAAGCAATCCGGAAGCGGTCAACAGCGTGATGTAGTGCGATCCGGCGTAAAAAGCCACCTGCGAACCGATGAAGACGACGAGCGGGATCCAGCAGAAAAAAAAGATTGCTGTGGGCGTCGGCTTTGGTTTTTTGTAGCGCAACGCGGGATAAGGCGCTTGCGTCAAGCCTTGCAAAACAGGCGGCTCATCCGTGAGCCCACCGCCGCACAAAGGACAATACTTGTGATTTTCTCCAACATCAACATTGCACGCGTTGCATCTCATGGGCGATCCTCCTCCCCTTGGCAATTCGTTTCAACCCGCACACGAATCCCCTCTTCGCTGAGCGCACGGATGAATTCCTTGGCGATCGACGTGTCTTTTGAATCGCCCGAAAACGTGAAATTGATGATGTTTCCATCGGATATCACCGCGGTTTGCAAGCGCCTGAACGGTGTGCTGCAAAGGATCACTTCGGGGCGCAATATGTGTTCTTGCATGGATTTCGGCAATTTGACAATTCCCAAATTCGTGATGACTGTCGTTGATGTCAGCTCCGAAAAATAACCCGAACGCTTCACCACCTGCCGTTTGAGCAAATACGGCACGATACGCACAGGTAGTTTTTCGAGCAATCCCGTGTTGGCGCAGAGTTCGGCGCGCATGCGTTCCTCGGTGATGCCCTCTTGGAGTTTGCCGCGCAACGCCTCGATGATGGCATCCAACGTGCGGCGAATCGGTGTCGGCTGGAGTGAGATGTGCGTGAACATTGAAAAATTGCGCTGCGATTCGGATCCAAAAATGCCTCGGAGCGAAACGGGTACACGCACCGTCAACGGATGATGCCGCTGTTTGCGGTCAAGCGGGATGCGCTGGAGCGCCAAAAACATGACGGCGACGAGATATTCCGTAATACTGATGCCGTAACTTTTGCTTTTCGCTTTGATGTCCGCCACGGGTATGATGGCGTGGATCAGCTTGAAATAGCCGCGCATTTGCGGCGGGCGATGCTGGTAGCTCACCACTTTTTTGGGGGCGGGCGACGCGTTTTTGCGGTAAACGGCATGGTAACTGTTCTGGAGTTCGCCTTCGGACGGATCGACGTCCCAATCCAGAAGCTCGCCGCCGTTTTCGATTGCAACGCCGTTCAACTGCAAATATTTCGCCGTGAGCGTTTTGATGTATTCCAACGCCGCGCCGCCGTCACACGCGGCGTGAAATGTTTCAACCGCCAAGCGATTTTTGTAATATAACACACGGAACATGGGTTCGTCCGTGTGAAACAGCCGCGTTTTGCGGCAGGGATAATCATTTTCCTCACACACCAAAACGCTGGTTTCGCCCGTGTTTTTGTTCCTTGGGATGGGACGCAGATAGCTCCAAAAAAAGCCGTTTTCCAACTGGGTATAGAGCCACGGAAAGCGGTCGTACAGCGCGTCGACAGCCTGTTTGAGCAACGCGGGATTGACATCTTCTTTGAGCAAAAACGCAAAACGGAACGTCGCGTTCCAACTGCGTGTGCGCGTTGCGGGGTAAAGAGTGCCTGCGGAATCGAGCTTCATCCAACTTGGACGCAACGGTTTTTCTTTTGTTTTTTTCATATAATCCCACCATTTGTTGATTTTTCATGCGTTTTTCATCCGCGTTTTCAAGCGGGAAAACCCACGGCGTTTGCTAAAACAATCCCACAATTTCGCCGCTAGGCAGGATATCCATGCGATTTGCGGCGGGTTTGGCGGGCAAGCCCGGCATGGTCATAATATCCCCTGTGAGCGCGACGACAAAACCCGCGCCCGCACTCACATAAACATCGCGCACCGTGATGTCAAAGCCGCTCGGACTGCCCAATTTGTCGGGATCGTCCGAAAGCGAATATTGCGTTTTGGCGACGCAGACAGGCAAACCACCAAAGCCCAATTTTTGCAATCGGTCAAGCGACTTCCGCGCGGATTGTGTGAAAAGCACACCTTTCGCACGGTATATTTCAGCGGCGACGACGTTCAGTTTTTCTTCGATCGATTGCTCTAACCCATAAAGCGGCGCGAATGTCGGCGCCCCGTCTTGGGTTCGGATGGTTTCGGTCACCAGTTCCGCCAATGCCACCCCGCCCGCACCGCCCTGCGCGAAAACATCGGTCAGCGCGGACTGCACACCGCGTTTTGCGCAAAACGCTTGAACGGTCTCCAACTCCGCCGCCGTGTCGCTTGCAAAACGGTTGACGGCGACGACCACGGGCAAACCGTATTTTTGCATGTTTTCGATGTGCGTGCCCAAATTCGGCATACCCTGCTGAAGTGCCGCAAGGTTTTCCGTGCCCAAATTCGATTTAGGCGCACCGCCGTTGTATTTGAGCGCGCGCACAGTCGCCACAAGCACGACACAGCTCGGTTTCAATCCTCCCGTGCGGCACTTGATGTCGAAAAATTTCTCCGCGCCAAGATCCGAACCAAATCCGGCCTCCGTGATGGTATAATCCGCCAATTTGAGCGCGAAACGCGTCGCGCACAACGAATTGCATCCATGGGCGATGTTCGCGAACGGTCCGCCGTGCATAATCGCGGGGCTTTGTTCCAGCGTTTGCACCAAATTGGGATTGATCGCGTCTTTGAGCAACAATGTCATTGCGCCGCAAACGCCTAAATCACGGGCAAAAACGGGTTTGTCGTCGTATGTAAACGCCACGAGAATTCGCTCCAGCCGCCGCTTGAGGTCGGCTTGATCCAGCGCAAGACACAAAATCGCCATGACTTCGCTCGCCACGGTGATTTGAAAATGATCCTCGCGCGGCACACCGTTGATCTTGCCGCCAAGCCCGACGGCGATGTTGCGCAGAGCGCGGTCGTTCATGTCCATGCACCGTTTGAGCAAAACCTGCCGCGGGTCGATCCCCAGCGCGTTGCCTTGCTGCAAATGGTTATCCAGCGCGGCGCACAGCAGATTGTTTGCCGCCGTGATGGCGTGCATATCACCCGTAAAATGCAAATTGATGTCGTCCATGGGCACGACCTGCGCATAACCGCCGCCCGCCGCGCCGCCTTTTACGCCGAACACGGGGCCCAGCGACGGCTCACGCAAGGCGATCACCGCGTTTTTACCGATACGCTGCATCGCCTGCCCCAAACCAACCGTCACGGTCGTTTTGCCCTCGCCCGCCGGCGTTGGATTGATTGCCGTCACAAGCACCAGTTTGCCGTCGGGACGGTTTTCCAAACGCGCGAACAACCCGCCGCGCAGTTTCGCCTTATGTTTGCCGTATAGCTCCAAATCATCCTCGGCGATACCCAGTTTCGCGGCGATTTGCGTGATCGGCAGCAGTTGCGCCCCTTGGGCAATTTCAACATCGGTTTTCATCGTGTCACTCCTATATTCAAAGAGAACTAACCCGCCCGGAAAAACCGGGCAGGTTTTCGTTCAAAAAATCTTAATACACAAACTGACTGCACTTCACCTGTGTGGACTGCGGTGCGGTCACATTGGTTGTGATGATGGAAATCTTCACATTGTTGGCGACCGCGTCGACATTGAAGCGGCAATCCGCCGCGATCACTTTGCCGTCTTTGTCGACGGTAATCTGCGCGTAGCCACTGTTATATACCAATTTGACATCGTTGATATCGGCGGAAATTTGATCGCTGATATCCGTGATGGTCTCAAAAACATCTTCGCGATCGGCGATGCACATCACGCGGGAGTGTGCGCTTCTCGTGCCTTTTTCGGGGTTGACCTCCTGCTTGACGCTCACTTTGATCACTGTATTGGCACCGCTCTTGGTGACGGTGATAGACGAAACGTCACTGACTTTGAGATCGGAAGCGTTTGCGTTTTCGGAAAGGAACTTGCCGTCGTTGCCCTTGCCTTTGGCGATCGTCTCGTTTTCCCATTCGCCGGGCATCGCCTGTTTTTTAACGGCTTCCACGATCGGATTGGCGATGCTCGCAAAACCGCTCAGCTTAATTTGGATTTCTTTGAGACATTCGCGGTAAAATCTCGGTTTTGCCTTGCGGACGGCGTTCGCCATATCGTTGAAATACGCCAATTTCTCTGCGGTCGATGCCGAAGCCAAATTGGCGGGAGGCGCATAGCGTCCGAATTGATCTTTCACTGTGGCGGCGGACACCGACGCACCCACGGCAGTCGTACCGTTGACCGTTTCGGCGAAAACCGACACGGTGCTGTCGGCGGTTGTATCGGTTGTATCGACGGTAGGATCAGTCGGCGCGTTTTCAGAGAGAATCGGCGCGTCCGAGGTATCCTTCGGCACGGAAACGGTCGTTTCTTTCAGCGTGGTCGTCGGACCGTTTGATTTCTCCCCACAAGCCACGAAAGTGAACGCCAACGCGCAAGCAATCAGTAATCCAAAAACGGAAACAAGCACTTTTTTCATGCATAACCTCCTCATTTGTCATGTTAGAATAACTCCTTCCGCAGTATACCATATTATATGCAAGAAAGCAAGAAGAAAATATTTGAAAACACTGGATTTTTTTTTAAAGAATTGGTACTATATAGTATAAAATGTTTGACGGAGGAAAAAAGATGCAATCCAAACCGACCAAATCAGATATCGCGTTGGCCGCCGAGATCATGGCGCAACACGCCATTTGGGCGGCGATCTCAAAAAGGGAACTCTATGCCTTGCTTGAAGAACACGCCGCGATTGCGCGCTACGAAAAAGGCGCGTGCATTTGGGGGCAAGGCGCGCCGTTCGCGCAGAATTTTGCCCTCGTGCTGGAGGGCGCGGCGCAAGTAAAAAAAGATCACGTTCTCCTGAGCGTCCATAGGGAAGGCGACTATTTCGGTCTTGCCACACTCTATCATCCAAGTGGTTATTACGCGGCGGATATCGTCGCGCTGAACGCGTGCAAACTGTTGCTGCTCCCTCGCGATGCCATTGATCCCCTGCTGGACGCGCATCCAAGCATCGCAAGGGAATATATCGCCTATCTGTCGCAGCGCGTCTACTTTTTAACAGGGCGGCTGGATGCCGTGACGGCGGGTAGCGCCGCACAGCGTTTGGAGTACTACCTAAGGGAACAAGCGATGCCTCGGGATGGCGAATGGGTGTATACCCTCGGCAACCTGACCGCGCTGGCGAAAAGCCTGAACATGTCACGCGCGACGCTTTACCGCGCGTTGGAAGACTTGGAGGCGCAGGGCGTGATTGTCAAGGACAAGGGGCAAATTGTGGTGCAAAGCTGAACGCGTCTTCTTTTGAACGCTGCTTATAACTCATAACAGTCACGATCGCAACGCCGCAAAGAGCCGTTCCGCCGCAACGCGGTTCATGCCATTGACGGCGGCGAGGGTTTCAACGCTTGCTTCGCGGATGGCTTTCATGGTCTTGAGTTCACCGAGCAACGCCTTGGCGCGCGTTTCGCCAATGCCGTCGATGTCGGTCAGTGTGCTGTGCAAACTGCGCTTTTGATGGGCTTTGTGATGGTAGGCAATGGCGAAACGGTGTACTTCGTCCTGTATTTGCGTTGCCAGACGAAACGCCGCCTGCGCGGACGTGAACGCAATCTCTTTTGCACCATCTTCGCCGCCCGACGCAATGGCACGGGTGCGGTGGCGATTGTCTTTGACCATACCAAAAAGGGGGATATCCAGCCCGAATTGCCGCAAAACGGGCTGTGCCGCGTGGATTTGCCCAATGCCGCCATCAAGCAAAATCAAATCGGGCAACATCGAAAAACCAGAATCCACGCCGTCCGACGCGTGACGCAATCTGCGCGTGAGCATCTCCGCCATGGAGGCGTAATCGTCTTGCCCATCCACGCTTTTGATGCGAAAACGCTTGTAGCCCGCCTTGTATGGAACACCGTCTTTGAACACAACCATGCCGCCGACATTATCCGCGCCGCCCGTGTGCGAAATATCATAAGCCTCAATGACCGCCGGCGAATTGGGCAATCCGAGCAACCGCGCGAGTTCCTCCAGTGCCTGAATGGTCTTGCTCTGCCGCCCCGTGCGGTGCGCAAGCTGCTCTATGGCGTTCGCGGCGCAAAGTTGTGCCAATTGCAGAGGTTCGCCCTTTTGAGGGATCAGAATATGCACCTTGTACCCTGCGCGTTCCCTGAGCCATTGCGCAAGCAGATCCATATCGTTTGTTTCGCCGTCCAGCAAAATCCTTTTTGGAAAACGATCGCCGCGCATGGTATAAAAACGCTCCAGCAACTCACGCCGCGCCTCGGCAAAATCTTCAGGTCGATCAATCATGAAGTGCTCGCTGTCGAACAGCCGCCCCTCGGTGAATCGCAAAACCATGAAGCATGAGGTGTTTTGTTCCGATGCCAAGGCGAACACGTCCTGCTCTTCCACATTGACGCTGACGACATGCTGTTTTTCTTGGATTTTCTCAAACGAACGAATACGGTCGCGCAGTTTGGCGGCACGTTCAAAATCGAGATTGTCGGCGGCGTATTGCATTTGATTGCGCATGGTTTGCATCGCTTTGCCGCTGCCGCCCTGCAAAAAATCCACGGCATCCGCAACACTTTTCGCGTAATCGCCCTGTGATATCTTCCGTGCGCACGGCGCGGAGCAACGCTTGATGGAATACAGCAAACAGGGGCGTCCCTTGCCGATATCACGCGGAAATTGCTTGGCGCACTGCGGCAACTGAAAAACCTGACTCACTTCCTCCACAGCCAGTTTGACGGCATAGCCGCTGGTGTAAGGTCCAAGATACCGCGCGCCGTCGTCTTGCTTTTGCATTGCGACGCCCAGCCGCGGATACTCTTCGTTTGAAACGCGGATATAGCGGTAGCCCTTGCCGTCTTTGAGCAAAATATTGTATCGCGGCTGATGCTGTTTGATGAGCGAACACTCCAGCACGAACGCCTCAAATTCAGAACCGACGACGATATAATCAAAATCCGCAACGTTTTCGACCATGGCGCGCACCTTGTTATCGTGCCCGTTCGGCGAGCCGAAATATTGACTCACGCGATTTTTGAGCACTTTTGCTTTACCGACATAAATCACATCGCGCTTTTTGTCCTGCATCAAATAGACACCGGGCAACAAGGGCAAACGCATGGCTTTCGTGCGGAGGTTTTTTAGATTTTCGTTCATAAAAATTCCTTTGCCGACCGTCGTTTTTCATTCACATGCCACATGGATGAAAAATCCTATCCCGCATAGTCCCATCCCCACGCTTATTATACGCTTGCCCCGCAAAAAAATCAAGCAAAAAATTTCACGCGTCCGCATGATTTTCCACACGAAAATAGCGACGCCCGCGGGACGGTGTGGACACCGTCCCCTACACAACCTCCAAATTTTCCACCGCACACCAAGTGTTGATGCCATTGCCCAAAAGAATACACTGCTTGCCGCCTTTTTCAACGATTTTTCCGTTGTACAGCACCTGCGCAACGGTGATTTGTTCTTCCTTGACCCATTTGGGAATGAACGCGCCTTGCGGATAATACACAGTCGCCTCCGCTTTGACGCGCACTTTTTCGCCGACTTTCGGAACGGTTGCGGGGGTTGTCGGCCGCGAGGCTTGTCCCCACTTCGGGCGCACGACGGCGAGTATATCTCCGCCGGAAAATTTGCGGTTAACGCGGCTGACCGCGTTGCTCCAATTGCCGTCGATCGTGGTTAAAACTCCCGTTTTGCATGCTTCCACAATTCCAATGTGATTTGCAAGCCCATTGCGCTTGCCCGTTCCCGAATCTTTCCAATCGAACAAGGCAATGTCGCCCATCCGCGCGGTTTCGGGTTCAACCAGCAATTTGTCTGCCTTCGCCCAGTTTTGCACATAAGGGCAATAGGCTGTTTTTTTTCCGTTATAAAACAAAGCGGAAAGCTCCGCCCGATGAAAACACCACCAAACGAACTGGCAGCACCAATCTGTGCCCGTCAGACCGTAATCGGCGCCATATTTTGTGATATTGTCTCCCGTTTCGCGCGTACCGATCTCCGCTTGCGCGATTTTGAGGAGATTTTGTTGTTCTGTCATATTTAAATCCTTTCAAAACATTTTAAAAAGTAGAAAATTTCATCAACTCGCCTGAAAAAATCTACGGAATCTTTGAGCTGCGCGCAAAATTTGAATCGAACATACGGCAATCCGCGCGTGTCTCAATGCATGCTATGCCGAAACACCCGTAATTGCTACAAACCGCTTAAGTTGTGGCGGCTACGCCAAGCTCAACAAAACAAAAAAAGCCCGTTCCGAAAAAAACTTCGGAGCGGGCTTGCGTTTTACTTGCCATGTACGAAACTTTATGGCATACTACGTTACTAACAAGGCGCGTAGATCGTGGTCATAGGCGAATTGCGCGGCATTTTTTTCGTAAATGACCGCACATTTACGAAAAATAATGAAAGCGTTTGCGCTATCTTGTGGGCGCGTTATTCCCTCGTCGCTATTGCGCGCGCCACCCGTTTGCCAAGAATCCCTTTTCACCCGCTAACATGTCATGCAGAAATTTCCACTAAGCAACAGACGGTAGCGATAAAGCGTGTAAAATAAAAGTAACCGTCACGAATCCACCACTCCCCTCTCCAAAAAAAACATTCCTCGAAGTTCTGAAAGAAGCTTATGACACCGGCTCAGTAGATCCTCTGGCGCAAGCGGGCTATCAGTTTTCTTTTGTCAAAGTGCGCGATCCGAGCGAAGCGGACTTGAACGGCAGTTTGTATCTAACAGAGCAGGAGGAATCACAGAGTGCATATTATTTAATTCTTTCAGACGAACCCAAAAGTGTCAATAGGCTGTATTTGAACCCGGTAAAATTCAAGGCTCAATACTCCTATCCGATAATTAATTACAAATCCACCGCGTTTATTCAATATTGCTTCGATTTTTGTGCGCAACAGGAGTCATTCTACCCTTTACACCAAAAGTCTGCTGTTGTTGTTCGCGCCGGCGAAGCGTTATGGTTACTGAAAACAAAAGGGCAGTTGGGGGAATGATTGTCTATAAAATGGGGACGGGTAAGCCCGTCCCCTTCATTATCGCAAAAAGTCGCAAAAATCGCAAAAATTTCAACGGCCCACAAACGACCGCGCGAAGCGGGCGCTCACGCGATATATCCGCGTAAATTCTCCAACCCAACGCGCAGGGCATCTTCGCATGGTTCAATGCCCTCAAACTCGATGTTCACATAGCCGCGATAACCCGCGCGTTGCAGTGTTTGCAGGCATTGGCGCACGGGTACGCCGCCGTGCCCAACGATGGTTCCGCGCAGATAATTCCCCGCGCGGGAACGGGAAAAGCCTTCTCCCGGATCTTGACCATCGCCCGATTTGATGATGAAATCTTTCGCGTGAACATGCTTGACAAACGGCGCGACGTTGCCGACCGCTACGGCGGGTTCTTCATCGGCACAGCAAAAATTGCCGATATCCGCAAGCGCGCCGAAATTCTGCGTGCCGACGGCGGCGACAAGAGCCGCAAGCCGCAAGCTGTCTTGACAAAAATATCCGTGATTTTCAACCATCGTCGCAATCCCGTGTTGCTCGGCGTAGGCGGACACGGCGCGGCAACCATCCGCAAGAATCGGCAGTGCTTGCGCGAATGTTTTGGTTTTTTTGTCCGCCGGCAAAGCCCAGCCACCCGTTGCATCGTGGCGCAGACCGACCGCACCGAGAATACGCGCGACATCAACCTGGCCGCAGAGACGTTCCGCTTCAGCGTTCGCGTCTTTTGCCAAAAAATCCGCGCCGATGGTATAGTTGACGATCGGCAGACCGACGCGATCGCTTTCTTCGCGTATGCGTTCCGCCGTTTGCGCCTGTGTCATGCCGTTCATGGGTGTGATATCGACGAATTCAATCGCCGCAAATCCCAGTCTTTTTGCCAGCGCAATCACGGAAATTTGCGTTTCTTTTCCTGATTGCAACAATTGCTGAAAACTCCAAGTGCTAACACCGATTTGCATGCGCGTCCTCCAATTTACTCCGTTTTACTCAGTTTTACTCAATCACGACTCAATCTTGCGAATTAGGAACTGATACGCTTTGGCAATGTCCTCATACGGATTGCCGCCAACCTCGCGTTCAATCGTCAAAAAGCTGTCGTAGCCGATCGCCGTCAACGCGGCAAGGTAAGCGTCCCAATCCACTTGACCTTCGCCGAGCGGCACTTCCGCGTAGGATGGCGAAGTAACAATGTGGCTTTCAACCATACCGTAAACCTCTTCGGGATCGCGGTGATAGAGCTTTCTGCCGTCTTTGGCGTGGGTGTGAACAATGTAATCCTTGAGCGTGTGAACGGCGTCCGCAGGGTCGTCCCCTGTCACCATGACAAAATTCGCGGGGTCGAGATTGACGGCCACGCCGCGCGAATGGAGCGAATCCAAAAACGTTTTGAGCGTCCGCGCGGGTTCAGGACCCGTTTCGATGGCAAAGTGCGCCCGCAAGCTGTCGGCATATTCCGCGAGCGTACCGCAGGCATCCTGCAAAATTTGGTAGCGCGGGTGCGCGGGATCTTCGGGCACAACGCCGATGTGGGTCGTGACGATGTCGGTCTCCAAATCTTTCGCAAGTTCCAAAATGCGTTTGGAGCGTTCGATTTTGAGGACGTTCGCCTCCGGCTTTGTGAAGCCGCCGCTGCCGAGATCGCCGCAGAGCGCGGACACGATCAAGCCATGGCTTTTGATCAAATCCAACAAAGCGCGGCGTTTTTCGGCGGTCAGATTTTCGGGCGCGGTGTCGCCATTGGTGGAATAAATCTGTATGCCCGAAACGCCGATTTTTTGCGCCAACCCAAGGGCACTGCGCAAATCAACGCGAAAACTGTCAATCAAGACACCCATTTTAAATGTCGCCATATCATACCTGCCTTTTCTTTATTTTTATATAGCGTTATACAACGTCAGCGGTCGATATTCGCAAAACCGTTTTTCACCGCTTCAAGCGCGGGTTTCGCGCTGCCGTCGGCGTTGATCAATCCCCAGTTGGTCGCTTCGATGGGGCAATCGGCTTGACCGCACCAACTGCACTCCTCACCGTCCTGCCATTCGTAGGGGAATTGCCCGATGAGATACGGTTTTTCGGCTAATTTCGGAATCATATCAGCAAAAAATTGAGCCTCGCCCTCCAGCGTGTGTTCGTAGCCCGGGAGCATCGCGCCGCTTGGGATTTCTTTCCAAAGATGATTGGCGCAATCGGAATTGAAAATATAATTGGCTTTGTCGTCGCCGCCTAAGCGATTGATTTTATCCTGCATTTTTTCGGGTAATTTGGTGATGAATTCATCGATGTGCGCGCGCGCGTCGGCTTCGTCTTTGTAACCGTATCCGGCGAGGATCTCGTTCTTTTCTTCCTCCGTTTTTGTTTTGCCCGCGCTCAAATAACCGTATTCCGTGAGGATAATCGGCTTGCCCGTGAAGCCCCAGAGTATGTCGATGATCACGTCAAACAACTCGATATTGCTGCCGAACGCCATATGACTGCCCAAGTGAATATCCGTCCCAATCCAGTCGACATATTGCAAATAGGGACGCATTTGCACCTGCACATCCATTTGGGTGATGGCCGTTGTGTAACCGACAATCACATTGCCGCGATCGACGCGTGAAAATCCTTCCAATTGCAGAGCCATCAAGCGGCAGGCCTCCTTCGTCGTCAAAGGAGACGTGAACATCGGAATGCCGATCTCATTGCAAGTTTGGATACCGTCGACCAAATCTTTTAGTTCCGTCATGATGAAAGCGGAGATTTCGCGTATGCGTTCCTCGTTTTCGGGCAGACGCGGATCAACGCCGGCTTCCACCCAATAGCCGGGGCTTGGCGTGATGGCCAGCACCTTGATGCCCAAAGCTTTGTATTCGGCAAACCAGCGCTTGGTTTCTTTCCAACTATCGCTAACACTGCCGTCGATGTTGTACGGAAAGCTCATCCCGTGGCGTGTCCATTCCACATTCGCGTCCAAGACGGCTTGTTCAGCGGGTGCGTGTGCCACGCCTTTGATGTAACCGCCCACCTTTTCGAGTGCGCTTTCCACGTCGTCATTCAGCGGACGCAACTGCGAGGTCAGCCAAAACCAGGGCGCATAGGCGATCGTTGCGGGGATTTGGTCTTTGATGTAGCCTTCAAGGGAGTTCAACTGCGGTATTGCGGTCACGACCAGCGCCAACAGCACGGCAGCGCCTTTGGCGAAGAACAGATGGACAGTGTCCAATCCCTGCAACAAACCGCTCCAAGCGGTCAATACGCCGCTCCAGATTTTTTCAAAAAATTGCATGACGCACCTCCTAATTCCTAATAGGGATATTATATCTTATGAATCGTAGCACGTCAATAGATTTTGCGGAATTTCATGTTGACAATCGCTACGGCTTGTGATATAATAGTATTCATATAGATTTAATAGGAGTTCACGAAATCAATAAAAACACGAGATTATGCAATTCGGCTACGATCCGAAAGCGAACAGCACATTTTTGCGTGATGGATGAAAGGGGTACGGACTCATGTCACTCAGGCAATACATTGAACGGCGCGTCACAAAACAAATCATAAGCGTTATGCCCGTGGATTCTGCCGCCCGAAAGGAGGCTCCGCTGATTGATCGGCTGATCGGTCGCCTGATCGCCGCGCCAAACCGAACGGAAACGCTGTTCGGCGAAGGGGAGATTTTCCTCATCAAGGCCGCGCTGTATCTTGTCGGCGCGCGATTAGAAGAATCGGCGTTTGAAGGTGTGGGTACACAATGGAAAGAGCAAACCGGCGTGTATCAATTTGACTTTAACCATGGGCAACACGAAAAAGCGCTCCCCGCAGAGCTTGCTCTGCCGCATGGCTTCCATGTGCCCGTCAATGTCAACCCCGTCGCACCCTTTTCGCTGGAACGCGACAACGGTGTCCTTTACCTGAAAGCAGGCGGCATGCGCCTGTTTCCCGTGGAATATGAACCGCGCCCGCAATTCTATGGCTTGCATACATCAGACGGCACGCCCATGCGTTTTTTGGCGCAGCACCGCTTGGGCGACGAACTTATGGTAACATACAACACCTACTGCCATACGCTCAAACATGGCGGTCAGTGCCGTTTCTGCGCCCTGAACGCGGGCAGCCCGATAATCCCTAAAAAGAACGGTATGTTCATCCAAACGCCGGAGCAGATTGCCGAGGTCGCCAGTGCCGCCTATAAAGAGGGCGCGGTCAAGCGTCTGGAGATTACCGGCGGCATTTTGCCGCGCCGCGCCGAGGTTGATTTTATTATTGATGTTGGTCACGCCGTTTGCAAAGCGCTTGGCACAAAAACTATCCCGGGCGGGCATTGCCTGCTTGCCGCGCCGAATGATTTGTCCCAAATTGAAAAGCTCAAAGAGGCCGGATGGGAATATATTTTCTTCAATCTGGAGGTTTGGAACGAACACCTGTTTCGCGGTATTTGCCCCGGAAAAGAAGAGATTGTTGGGCGGGAGCATTGGCTAAAAGCTTTGGACCGCGCCGTGGAGGTGTTTGGACCCGGCAACGTGGTAAGTATTCTTATCGCCGGTCTGGAACCGCTGGACAGCTACCTGGAGGGGATGGAGTACCTGTCCGCGCGCGGGATCTATGCCGATCCCGCGCCATGGTTTCCAATGCCCGGCAGTCCCATGGAGGGGCACTCCAGTCCTACGGTGTCGTGGCATCTTAATTTGATTGTTAAAACGCTCGATCACTGGGAAAATATCGGTTGGGATTTGAACGAAGCCGCTGAGGACGGTTGGTTGGCTTTCAACGACTTGGCGCGTATGCGGCTGAAAATCCGTCAGTATGCCAAAGCGCATCCAGAGCTTGACATAACAAAAGATATACGCTATAAACTTGCCGTCGAAGGCAAAATTGATTTTTGAGGAGGAAACGCAACATGTCCGCCATTGCTGAAAAAGAAACGGTTCGTGACGCCGCGTATTACGCCACAGGCTTGGCGAAGCTCATCCAATGCCCCACAGTCGTCACAGAACCGTTCGAACGGTTTACGCAATACCATGAAGTGTTGCGGTCGGTTTTTCCGCTGACGTTCCGGACACTGGAAATAACGACGATCGGCGCTTCCGAGGACGACGGAGACCTGTTCATGGAAATGGCCAAACGGGTAGGCGGAATCAGCGATCCGCGCTTTCAGAGCGGCAACCCGCGCGGCGGCAACGCATTGATTATGCGATGGAAAGGCAAATCAAACGAACGCCCCGTCGCCCTCATGGGGCATCAGGATGTGGCGCCCGTAGACGAGGAAAACTGGACATACCCGCCGTTTGCCGCCCAGATCCATGACGGAAAACTTTACGGTCGCGGCGCGATCGACTGCAAAAACACGGGCTATCTTTCATTGCAGGCCATTGAGGAATTGCTCGAAGAAGGCTTCGCGCCGGCGCAGGATGTGTATTATCTTTCCTCCGACAATGAGGAAATCGGCGGTCAGGGAACGCCTTCTATTGTGCGGGAATTAGAACGGCGTGGTGTGCGCTTTTCGTTCACGCTTGACGAGGGCGGCGCGGTCATTACGGACTTGATTCCCGGCGCAAAGCCTGTCGCCGCCGTCGCCGTGCTGGAAAAGGGGTCGTCCGTATGGCGTTTCAGCGCGAAAACCCGCGGCGGACACACTTCTATGCCGCCGAAAGGTACGCCATGGGAACGTCTGGCCGCCATTATTTCCGATATACATAAAAACAAATATTTCAAAGCGAAGGTTACACCGGAGACGCTTGCAATGGTCAAGGGCTTTGGCGACGCGCTGAATGGTCCCTCCGGATTTCTGCTCAAACACGCAAGTATTTTCAAGCCGCTCATCGCTAAAATCGCGCCGAAAATCAGCCCGACAGTGAACGCCCTGTTCGCGAGCGTCGTAACTTTCACCATGGCACAGGGTTCGCTCCTGCCAAATGTGATTCCAAACGAGGCGTTTATCATCGCAAACCTACGCCACGCAACACACGCAAATCTTGCGCGTGCGCGTCGCATATTTGAAAAACTGGCAAAAAAACACGACGTTGAATGTGAACTGGTCGTCGGTTGGGACGCGTCGCCGCCCGTACCCGTCACAAACCCGGAATACCAATATATCGCCAAGACAATTGAGTCAACGATTCCGGATGCGGCCGTCGTTCCATTCATAGAAATGGGTGCGACGGACAGTCGACATATGCCGCAACTCACAGACTGCGCCCTGCGCTTTACACCGTTCCGCCTGACGCAGGAGCAGATGCGGCGTATGCACGGCGATGATGAGAACATTGACATTGACACCTTGCCAGAAGGCGTGGCGTTTTTCAAAAAGTTGATTCGGAATTGGAAATGAGCGCGGGATTATAGCTATAAAGTTCCTGTTCGCAATGGGCGACTTGTTTTTATACACAATCCGAAACAATTCTTCCGTCTGATAACATCACTTTGCGTTCACAGCAATTTGCAACCGCAACATCGTGGGTTACAATGATAATTGTTTTCCCCTCTTGGTGCAACCAATCAAAAACGCGCAACACATCTTTGGAATTTGCGCTGTCTAACGCCCCTGTAGGCTCGTCCGCCAAAAGGATGTCGGGACGATTGATGAGGGCGCGCGCAATGGCGGTGCGCTGTTTTTCGCCGCCGGAAAGCAGGCGTACACGCTTTTTTGCCAGTTTTGAAATATGCAATTGCTCCATCAAATCTTTTGCGTAAGACTCCGCGTCCGATGAAGCGATTTTGCAAAACAATCTCGGCATTAGAATATTTTCGAAGACCGTTTCGTCCTCCAAAAGAGCAAAATTCTGCAAAACAAAACCGATTTTTTGACTGCGGATTTTTGCCAATTCTTTTTGCGATGCCAATGCGGAAATTTCTCTGCCATCCAAGAAATAACTGCCTTCAGTGATGGTGTCTAAACAGCCAATCAAGTGCAGAAGTGTCGACTTTCCCGCGCCGGAAGCACCCATAATCGCGAGCCTTTCTCCCTTTTGAATTGAAAGCGAAACATGGTTGAGCGCACAGACAGAAGCAGTCTTGTTTCCACCGTATTTTTTACTCACACTTGAAAGCGAAATCAAATCCATTCCAGTGATCCTTTCTATCAATTTCCTATCAATTTCAAACAATTGGTCAGTTTCTGTTGTATTTTCTACGAACAGAATTCACGAACGGCATCCATTGGGTTTGTTTTGATGGAACTGCGCAAAAAACCAACAGATGTGACGAAGAAAACAAAGATTAAATACCCAGTTACCGCAAGCATAAACACACCAAGGTATGTAGCTTCTATTCCCTGTTCCGATAAAAATCCTGAAAGACCGAGCAAAAATGTTCCGAACATGGAAAATATCAGCAACAAAAACAAACGTGACAACTCAATGAGAATGCGCTTTTTCCAATCCAATCCTACCAAATAGTAGATGGTAAAGTTTCTTTGGTTTTCAATATTTTGCACAAAATTGCTTCCGCCGATACCGACAACCGCCAGCAACATATATATAACAAAAGTCGTCATTTCATAGCGCATGCTTTCGTTTTCGGTGGTGCGAAATTGTTCAATCAGTTGGGAAAACGGTGTCAAAAAACCGTAAATCTCCAATTTGTTCTGCAAATAGTTCTCGTCAATTGTAGTGTTTTTGAGCGAAACAAGATAAGCGTCTTGCGCATAACATGCGTCGGGCGCAAGTGACGCGATATCCTCTGAGCGCAACAACACAATTGTATCGGAACGAATCAACATGTCAGCTCTCATATATTGCGGATCTGCCCATCCGTGAAAATCCAAATATTGCGAAGGATTGCGCAGAATACCGATCACAATTGCAGAAATACTCTTTGCATTTTGACCGTCCGTCTCGTGCAAAGCAATTGAAAAAACTTCGCCCAATTGCCGTTTTGTATCTGCGGACACAACGACCGGGATGCCCTCTGATTTCGCTTTCCATTCTTCCGAATCATCCGAAAACCATTCCCCTTGCGCGAGCGAAGGCATATAGATTTCGGTCAACGCTTTGTTATATGCCAAACAATTCACATCTGCAGACACAAAATATATCGTTCCTACATTGTCTGTATCAAAACCTTGCAGTTGTGTCTCCATGTTCGCCTCCAACCCCGCGAATGATTTGACGTGATAGACCGATTCTGTGCGGAATTCGTCTATTGTACGCAAAACTCCCGCATACTGAATTATTCGCGCAACAATCGGAGTCAATGTAATGATCGAAAGCAAAATTTGAATCAACAAAATCAAATTGAGCAGCTTTCGTTTCCAGAGCAAGTGAACCGCCAAATAGAAGATCCTCATGTCAGCCTCCCATCTACAACAAGTGAAGTTTTTCGCGTTTCAGAAAGCGCAGTGCGAAGATAAAAGTCGCCGCCAAAACGTATAGAAACAGGGCAATCGCAGTTGCCGCAATCAGAAACGGCGGCGCTTGCGCGGCAATATTTTTTTGAATAAAATATGGGCAAACGGCTTCAAACAAGAGGAAACCGCCCGCAAACGCAATGAGCATCAGCAAAAAAGTGTTGCTCAAACTGAGCAAAATCACAGTGCTCGGACGTGCGCCGGCAATTACATAAATTTGAAATTTTCGGCGATTTGATTTCATCCAATACACAACAAGTTGTAATGTGTTCAGCAGTGAAAGCAACAAAACGAACAGCAAGCCCAGCAAATTCGCCAGTGCCGCCGAAAGTGCTTTGCTTTCGTAGGTTTTCGGAAGCACAAGTGTGCCGTTTTCATATAATCCGTCCATTGTTTTGAGCAAAATTTCGGTTTGCTCCGCCGTCATCGGGGCAAGAAATGTGCAGGATACATGTGTTATTTTTTTTCCGCTTTGCAACAACGATTCAGCAGGAATTATAAACGTTTTGCTGTATCCTGAAAATGAGTCAAGAAAAAACGTTCCGATTGGTTGATATTTCTCGCCGAACAAGTTAATTGACGAACTCCAAAAATCATCAGATTGGGTGATTGCCGAAACGTAATATTCTTCGGAAATCATCACAACTCGGCTACCTGCAATCGCCTCATTTTCCGTGAAAACGCGCCCATACCGCGCAACATCTTCGTCACTCGACGCATCCCAATATGCGCCGACCGCTTGATCAGAATACGCGAGAAACTTTTCGATTTTAGGCAATGCCACGCGATTGCGCAACATACGGCGCAACTGATCGGCGAGTGTATCCTGCCGTTCGGTCACATCAAAAGATATTGTTCTTGTTTCGGCATAAAGCGCGGCGGTTTCTTCATAGTGATGCCAAACCACAGAATCCATAAATAGCAGTGCAAATGTTGTAATCAATATCCCGCCAATTGTCAACACAACAATGAGCGGTTTTTCCCGAATGTACCGCGAAAAAGTTTTCAGACATAATGTAATCATAGGACTCCTTTTTTGCGTCTTCATATCATTTAGCGGAACGCACGATCCTTTGTTGCAATTGTTGCAATCGTGCGTTCCGCCTTGGGGTATATCAGCTAATACTTAAAAAGATTTGCTTTGTGTTGCTGTTTGACTGCTTGGCAAAGAAATTGTACGCCCAAAACCGCTTGTAGGATTGGCTGAGTAACTTGCATGTGTAGTTACGCTTAATGAAGTGGCATTGCTTTTGGTTTTCGTGTCAGCCTCAATCACTTGACTCCCTTGCCTAAGTTGAGCTGTAACTTGAAGACCCGTTTGATCACCGCCAACGAGTCCTTTCGCTTTACAATCATAGGTTCCAACCAGCGGGAGAACCGGGCGCGTAATCGTGACTGTGACATTTGCGCTTGCAGAAACCATCACAGCCAACATTCCATGGATATGAGCATCAATAATACAGTTGCAAAAAATTTTTTCTTCATGTCTCAACTTCATCTTTCTTTAGTCATCAAAACGACGGATACTCGGACTATACAACCTGCTCGACGTACGTGCACTTGCGTCAAACAGGTAAGTACTGGGCAAAGCACCTTTGGCGTTGTCGAACGGCTGGAAGAATTTGCTATTAGCAACGAATCAATTATAACAGATGATTTTCTGCTTGTCAAGCATTTTTTCAAAATTTTGTAACTCTGAATGGTATCTGAAACCGCCGATTCCGTGAATATATATCACTTGTTGGTCTTGGAGTTGTTGGCCGAAGAAGTTTTTCGGAGCGGCTAAAGTCTTTTTGCTACTTTCTTCAGAAAAAAACAGGGCGTTCTTGCGCAAACACGCCTCACTGTGCCACGAATTCTGTGCCGCGCTCATCAAGCACTTCCACGGCGGCATCGC
>JAITDE010000003.1 GCA_031282735.1 Oscillospiraceae bacterium
TTCGCCGTTTTTGCAAACGTGATACAAATCGGCAAGCACGCCAACGTTCGCGTGGGCAATCACAGCTCCAAAAGCTAGCGCGTCGTCAACCGTGTTGACGGCGTTGCATTCGCTCGCGCAAAGCGGCTCAATGGCAATTTGAATGCCGTATTTCCACCCGATTTCACCCGCCGTGCGGAAATATGGGGCAAGCATATGCCAACCGTCCTGTTTTGTGAAGCCCTCGGGCAAACGCCTTGCGCCGCCCGAACCGAAGACAGCGATTTTTGTGCCGATCTGCCGCGCGCGCCGCATGCCTGTTTCGATAAAATCGCACAGCGCGGGCAGATCTTCGGCGGTGAGGCGGCACAGCGGGAATTGGTCGGCGGGAATAAAACAGTTCATGGCTTCGGCGCGGATATCCGCATTGCATAATTGCCGTTGGACGGACAAAAAGGCATCGTCCGTCATCCGCGCGACGGATGCAAAGTTCATTTCGATGTAATCACAGCCGGAGTTTTTGGCAAAGGCGGCGCGGTCCGCACCTACGCACGCACCCAATCGCATGTTCATTGTTTTTCCCTCGCTGTAAAAATTTGATCGGGATCGTTCGTCACATTGCCGTCGAGGTTCAGCGGGATTGGCGTTCCCAAAAACGTCGGCTTTGGTTGGAACATACACTTGAAAAAATCTTTGGCGCGCGCCGCCCACTCGCGAACGGTCATGTAAGGTTGCGTGGCATAGGTGCGGTAATCGGAGGCCACCCCGTAGGCATCCAATCCAAGGGCGTTGGCAATATAGAGCGCGCGGGACAAGTGATAGCTTTGCGTGACGATAATCACGCGTTTGCATTGAAAAACGTCGCGGGCGCGGTAGAGGGATTCATAGGTGGAAAAGCCTGCGTGATCCATGAAAACGATGTTGGACGGAATACCGTTATCAACGGCGTATTGCTTCATGCATGTGACTTCGTCATATTGCTTTTGCCCGTGGTCGCCGCTCACGAGCAGCACGGGGGCGGCTTCGCTTTGCATGAGCGCGACTCCGCGTTTCATGCGGTCTTCGAGCACATGGCTGGGTGAACCGTTGGGCATAACTTGTGCGCCGAGCACCAAAATCGCATCGATATTCCCGAGCGCGGCGGCGTCTTCCTGCGGCAAAATCCGCGCTCTTGCGGATGTGACGACCGCGAGATTCAACGCGCCGAGCGCGGCATATCCAACGAGGGCGGCGGCAAGCAAAATAATCAGGACGCGAAAGCGTAAACGGCGTTTGCGCCGCACGTTGCGCGCTGTCATGGACGAAATCAACGTGCGGTGATAATTCCTGCCCGCGTTGTGTTTTGGCATGGGAAAACTGCTCCTTTCGCTTTGGGCGATTTGCGCGTGTTTATAGAATAAACGGCGGCACATATAGTATACAATGTTTTTCGCGCGATGTCCAGTGTATTTGCATAATTTTCCGTAAAAAAGGAAAGAATAATGGGGAAAAGTTGCAATTTCTGAGTTGAGCGAGGGGATGGATGCAATGTTGCGGATTTTATACGCAAAAACAAATTTCAAACCGTCACAATATCGGCGTGCTCTCGCGCGGGGATGCCGTGTGCTCAACCGTGCCTACAAAAACGCACTGCGCGGCAAAGAGGGGAGGGGCGGCGAAGCCTATCACGAGTGGTTGCGCGATAATTATTACATGATTGAGCGTGAATCAATCGCGGCGCAAACGGATTTGGCAAAGATGATGCACGCGACGGGATTCGGCGATTTGCTGTGCGTGTGCGCGGCGTTGGCGCAAGGCGGCGTTTTGCCCGATGAAAAAACGCTGACGGCCGGTCTCAAACGCGCAGCGCTGAGCGCCGCCCAAGCCGAACAGCTTCCGCTTGCCCTGCGTTGCGTGATTACGGAAGCGGCAATCGCGTCTTGCGGCGAACGGGTTGACGGCTTGTTTTGCTGCATTCCGGCGCAAAACGAGACTGTTGGTCTTGCGATGATCAGCGCGGCGGTGCGTTCGCTCAGGCAACTGCCCGAGGTTGATTTTGTCTCAATTTTGGAGCAGGTCAATCCGTTGGAACGCATACTGCGCCGTGAACCGTCGGGCGTTTATCCGCGCATGGACGAGGAGAGCCGCGCGGTCTATCGCGCGTTGCTCGCCAAGCGTGCCAAGCGCGAAAGACTGCGTCCGGAGATCTGCGCAAAAAGGCTTTTGGACGAATCGGGTATGGCGTCGGCAGGGAGCAAAAAGCGTCATTTCGGCGGCGTGTTGCTGGACGAAACGCGACATCCGCGGCGCGGCAAGGCGTTGTTGTTTGCCGAGACTGTTTTGCCGGTTGCGTTTTCGGGCGCAATCGCGCTTTTGACGCGGCAATGGCTGTTGCTTTTTTTGCTGATCATGCCGTTATGGGGGATCTTGCGGATTGCGCTCGAAGCAATCTTTTTGCGAGGGATCAATCCGACGCCGCTGCCGCGCCTTGCGTTCGGCGGGAATGTCCCCGCGGAGGGGCGCACGCTTGTGACGGTCTCCTCACTGCTGCCCGAAGCCGCGAAGTCGCGCACGCTCCGCAGACGAATGGAGGAACTGCACGGCTCGAACGGCGGCAAACATGTGACGATCTGCGTTTTGGCCGATCTCAAAGCGGCGGTGTCCGCCGTCTGTCCTCAGGATGAAGTCGATTTGGCGGCGGCGGAGCGCGAGGTGCGGGAACTCAATCAGAAATATGGCGGCGGATTTTTACTTTGTGTGCGCCATCGCGTGTTTTCGCCCACCATGCGGCACTACGCGGGTTGGGAGCGCAAGCGCGGCGCAATCTTGCAGTTGACAAGGCTCATTTGCAACGATCCCGACGCGCGTGAGGCGTTTTTGTGTGTGTGCGGCGACGAAAGCCATCTGCACGATTATAAATATATGCTGGCTTTGGATTCTGACACGCAGCTGCCCATGGATACCGTCGCCGAAATGGCGGCGGCGGCATTGCATCCTGTCAATCAAGCGGTGTTCGACCCCGCAAAGGGGCGCGTGACTGAGGGTTACGGCATCATCGTGCCCAGCATCGGTTTGGATTTGGAGAGCACGCGCAGAACGCCGTTCGCGCACGCCATGGCAGGGGAGGGCGGCATCAGTCCCTACGAAAATCACGTCGGCGAACGCTATCAGGATTTGTTCGGCAGCAGTATTTTCGCGGGGAAAGGATTGATCGATATCGCCGCGTTCCGCGCGGTTGCGGCGGCGCATCCGTTCAAAGAGGAGCAAGTGCTCAGCCACGATATTTTGGAGGGCGGATACTTGCGGACAGGTTTTTTGGCGGATGTGCAGTTGTCTGACGGATTCCCCGCCAAGCAAAGCAGTTATTTTGCGCGGCTGGAACGCTGGATACGCGGCGATTGGCAAAATATCGCGTTTTTGCGCAAAAAATATGGATTGCCATGGTTGGCGCGCTATCAGCTCTTCGACAATCTCAGGCGCAGTATTGCCGCGCCCGCGTGCGTGTCGGCGTTGTTGCTATCGCTGTTTTTGCCGCGCGAAATCGCATGGATCACTGCGATTTTGTCCGTATTGGGCGTGAGCGGGGGATATTGGGTCGCCGCACTGCGTTCGTTGTCGTCGGGCGGCGCGGCGATGCTTTCGCGGGCGTATTTTTCGGGCGGCGTTCCGGCGGGTTTGGGTGATTTGATGCGCGGCATTTTGCAGATTGTTATGCTGGCACAAAACGCGTGGGTGAGCTGCTGTGCCGCCGTGCGTGCGCTTTGGCGCAGTTTTGTCAGCGGCAAAAAGCGTTTGGAATGGGTCACGGCCGCGCAGAGCGATGCCGCCCGCGTCAATCCGCGCGCGATCGCCGCGCTTTTGCCGAGCGCGTTGTGCGGCGCGTTGCTGTTTTACTTCGGCACGGCGGGCGTGCGTCTGTTGGGAATTTTGATGATTTTGAACGTGCCGTTTGCCTTGTTTTCCGCCAACGAAACCAAACGAGGCGCACCCAAAATGCGTGAGGATGCCGCCGCTCGCGCCATGGGTTATTGCGCGTTGATGTGGAAATATTTTGAGAATTATTGCACACGGGAACACAATTATCTGCCGCCCGACAACGTGCAGGAAGCCCCTGTTTTTCGCGTCGCCGCGCGGACATCGCCGACGAACATGGGGCTTTTTTTGCTTTGTGTGCTTGCGGCAAGAGATTTGGGCTTTATCACGCCGCAGGAAATGGCGGAACGCCTAGACCGCAGTCTGCGCGGCATCGAGCGTCTTGAACGCTGGCATGGTAACCTGCTCAATTGGTATGACACAAGAACATTGCGGCCTCTCGAACCCCGTTATGTCTCCACGGTCGACAGCGGCAATTTTTTGTGCTCCCTGCGAACGCTGCGGCAGGGTTTGTGCGCGTATCAAGCGCAAGATCCTTCGATCGTGCCGATAATCGAAAGGCTTACGGCGTTGGAAGAATCCTGCGACTTGCGTCCGCTGTATCACCACAGGCGCAAGCTTTTCCACATTGGCATGGATTTAAGCACAGGCAAGCTATCCCAGTCCTATTATGATTTGTTCATGAGCGAAGCGCGCATGACGGGCTACTACGCGATTGCAACGCGGATGATCCCAAAAAAACATTGGGGCGCACTGGGGCGCACCCTTGCGCGTTTTGGGCGTTTTGTGGGTCCCGTTTCGTGGACAGGCACGATGTTTGAATATTTTATGCCGTATCTGTTTTTGCCCGCGCCAAAAGGATCTTTGGGCTATGAAGCGTTGCGCTTTTGCCTTGTATGCCAAAAAAAGAGGCTTCACAGCCGCGCGCACCAGGGTTTGCCGTGGGGGATATCGGAGAGTGGATTTTACGCGTTTGACAGTAGCTGCAATTATCAATACAAGGCGCACGGCGTGCAGAAGCTGGGGCTTCGGCGCGGTTTGGACGAAGAGCTTGTGCTCGCGCCCTACGCCAGTTTTTTGGCGATGCAGTTGGCGCCCAACACCGCCGCCGAAAATCTTGCCGTGTTTGAAAAAATGGAACTGCTGGGCGCGTGTGGATTTTATGAAGCGGCCGACGCCACGCCGCGCCGCGCCTGCGGTCAGGATTATGCCGTGGTGCGCAGTTATATGGCGCATCACGTGGGCATGAGCATGCTTTCCGCACTCAACGCGCTGCAAGACGGCATACTGCGCAAGCGTTTTATGTCCGACAAAGCGATGGAAAGCGCGAAAGGTCTGCTCAACGAGCGTATTCCCGATCGTGCGCCCGTCTTCCGCGACGTGGAACTGCGCGAAACGCCCATGCCGCGCGAACGCCTGCGCACACCCCGCACCATCTTGGAGCATCCGAATCCGTCCGACCCCAACGGACATTTGCTCACAAACGGGGAATGGAGCACGATGATCACGGATGTCGGCGCGTCGGTGAGTTATTACAGGGGGGTTAGCCTTTTGCGCGGCAGCCCCGATTTGCTGCGCCGTGCGTGCGGCGTGTTCGCTTTTGTGCGACAGGACGGCGCGTCCGCGCTATCCGTTACGCCCGCGCCGCGTTATGCGCGGAATGGCACGTACAAGGTAGAATTCGCGCAGCGCAGGGTGATACACAGTGTGCAGGGGACGGCTTGCGCGGCGTCTATGACGACGACGGTTCATCCAAGGCGCATGGCGGAGGAACGGCGGTTTGAAATCAAAAACACATCAAAATCCAAAACCGGCGGCACGGTGCTGGTCTATTTTGAACCGAGTCTCACGTCCGCGCGTGAGGAAGCGGATCATCCCATGTTTTCAAAGCTTTTTTTGACGGACGATTATGATCAAAAGCAGAATGTGCTGACGTTCACGCGGGAAAACGGCAAAACGGGCGAATCCATCGCGCTTGCGGCGGGTTTGAGCGCGGGCGTGTTCGCGCGGGTGGAAGCGTCTCGTCAGCGTTTGAGCGGGCGGGCGGCACTTTTGGGCGATATTCGTTTGCAAGAGACATGCCATCGGGGCAATCCCGATGCCTGTGCGGCGTTTGAAGTGGATTTTTCGCTTCAGGCGAACGAAACGCTTCGTTTCAGCCTCTTTATGTGTGCGGGGACGACCGCGCAGGAGGCAAAACAGCGGCTTCTTCGCTTGCGCGGCGAACAATCGCAAAACAAATGGTGTGCGGGGAAAACGGTGTGGCAGGCAAAACAACGGTCGCTTCGCTTGCGCGGGGAACAATCGCAAAATAAAAAGCCGTGGAACGGTGCGCCGTGTCCGTTTCGGCAGGGAGAACTCTCGGCGGTGCTTGCGCAGAAGATTATGCCGCAATTGCTGTTTTTTACGAACGAATCGTCCGCAAACTTTGAGGCGCGGGCAAAAAACCGCGCCTCAAAAAGTCATTTGTGGAGCGTGGGCGTTTCGGGCGATGTTCCCTATATTTACGCCGCGCCGCAAAACGAAAACGAACTGCAAGCAATCGCGCCCTACTTGAAAGTCCTCAGCCGTTTGCGCATGGCGGGCGTGCCGTGTGCGCTGGTGATTGGTATATCCGAAAGCGGCGCGTATGAAAAGCCCATGCAGAACGCGTTGATGCATCTTTTGCGGCGCGAGGATTGTTTGCATTTGCTTGGATTGCCGGACGGCGTACTGTTGGCGGATATTTCCCGCGCGAACCCCTCTGTCACAACCGCGCTGGAGGCGTACGCCTCCCATTGCGTCGGGCATGACGCGCAAACGAGTGCGGCGGATGATCAGCCGTTTTACGCAATGCCAATCCTGGCGTCGCAATCGAAGACAGTCACTGCGGACGGCGTGCGCACCGGCGGCGCCGTTATCACAAGCGATGCAATCATTATAAAAAGAAACACTTCCCTGCCTGACGTGCCGTGGTGTTTTCCGCTTGCGAACCGCAGTTTCGGCACGTTGGTGAGCGATCAATCGCTTGGATGCACGTGGGCAATCAACGCGCGTGAAAACAAATTGTCGCCGTGGGATAACGATCCGTGCGCCGACAACCGAGGGGAATTGCTGTTGCTGCGCTTCGGCGACAAAGTTTACGATATGCTTTTGGGGAGCAGTGCGCGGTTTTCGCCGCAAGAGGTTTGCTGGAGCGGCGGCATGCATGGGGTGACGTACACCGTGCGTGTCCGGATTCCCACGCGCGGATGCGCGAAGCAATGCGCGGTGTCGCTCAAAAACACGACCGATCGTGCGATCGCGCCCGCGTTGTGTTACTATTTTGAACCTGTGTTGGGCGTGCGCCGCGCACCTGATGCCGCGGTGTTGGGCGAGGCTCTGCCGGACGGCGCGATTTTGTATGCGCCGAACGCGGCAATCAAAGGCTATTGCGCTTTGCAAATGACGGGCGGCGCGGATTTTGTTTGCGCGGATCGCGCGATGTTTTGGCAGGGGAAGTGGCACACGACTGGCGCGTGGCCGCGGGCAGATGCTTGCGCGGCTGTGGGGCGCAAGCTGCAAATTGCCCCGCACGAGACGTGCGAAGCGGAATTCATCCTTTCTTGGGGCGCACAGCGCAACGCCGCGTTGTGTGCGCATTTGGTCGCCGTGGATGGGAACATCACCCAAGCGTCAATCCGTGTGCAAACGGAGTATCCTGAACTGGACGCGATGATCAACACATGGCTGCCGCATCAAATCATCCACAGCCGCCTGTTTGGACGGATGGGGTTTGCGCAGTGCGGCGGCGCGTGGGGTTTCCGCGATCAATTGCAGGATGCCGCCGCTCTCATTCCCACCCATCCTCAATTGTGCCGCGTGCAGTTGGCGCGGTGCGCGGCTGTGCAGTTTACTGCGGGCGACGTGCTTCACTGGTGGCATCGTATCCCCGGTGATGGCATTCGCGGCGCGCGCACGCGCTATGCGGACGATTTACTTTGGATGCCATATGTCGCCGCGCAGTACGTTTCAAAAACGGGAAATCGCGATATTCTGCATTGGCAAATTGCTTTTTTGCAGGGCGAGCCGCTGGAAGATGGCGAAACGGAGCGTTACGCGGTTTATGCGTGCGGCGGGGAGCGGGCGAGCTTTTATGAACACTGTTTGCGGGCAATTGATTTTGCGGACGGCAGAATGGGTGCGCATGGTCTGCCGCTGATCGGCGGCGGCGATTGGAATGATGGATTCCAGCTGATTGGCATAAAAGGGCGCGGTGAAAGCGTGTGGCTCGGTTTTTTTCTTGCGATGGTTTTGGAGGAATTCGCGCCTGTTTGCGAAACCATGGGCGACGCGGAGCGGGCGGACACATACCGCGCCAAAGCCGCGCGTTTGCGGGAGCGGACGGATGCGCACGCGTGGGCGGGGGATCGCTATTTGCGGGCGTTTTGGGACGACGGCGAACCGCTTGGCGGTGTGAACGCGTCCGCTTGCGCCATCGACAGTTTGGCACAATCTTTTGCCGTTTTGAGCGGGATGCCCGACAAGGATCGCCGCGCAAAAGCGCTCCAAACCGCAATGGATCAGCTTGTGGACGAACAATACGGTATTGTGCGGCTGCTGTATAAACCGTTCGGCAAGCAATCGCGCAGGGCGGGCTATATCAACGATTATCCGCCGGGTGTGCGCGAAAACGGCGGTCAATACACCCATGCGGCGGTTTGGTTTGCCATGGCGATGCTCAGAGACGGGCGAACCGCCGACGGATGGCGGTTGCTGCAAACGCTCAATCCGGCATATTTTTGCCGGAACAGAGAGCAAATGGAACGATATCAAGGCGAACCGTATGCTATGGCGGGCGATGTCTCGGGTGCGCCGGGAATCAAAGGACGCGCGGGATGGACGCTTTATACGGGCGCGGCCGGGTGGTATTACCGCGCGGTGTTGGAGGAATTGCTCGGTCTCCGCATGGAAAACGGTGTTTTTCGGCTGGAAAAGCAGGAAACGGCGGAAGCGATTGGCGGAGCGATCGTTTTTGTTGAAACAGAGAACGGCAAGGAGCGTTTGATCGAGCGGTAGCGGCGCGAAAAAAGCCATTTCGTGTGCAAAAGCACGCGGAGTGGCTTTTGTGTGGGCATTTTAACCATAAAGAGGGTGCCTCAATTAGGCAATACGCCAAAATATGAAATTACGCAACAAATTTCATTGACAAACGGTTGATATTCGGGTATATTTATAGTGAACATCGGGGGATTGGGTCATGGGGTTGTTCTGCCATACGAGCGGCGGATAAGCGCCAACCATGTGGTTGCATCTTTCCGTTGGGAGTCGAATTGAGCAATTCGCGTAATTTTGGCAGCGCGGGTTGCAAGTAGTACGCCGAAATGGCTACGGAAGGGGATGGCTGACGTTCCGGAGGGTTTTTGATGCGTTCGGCGGATGGGTGTCCGCAATGCCGAAAACTTCGTGGTCGGCAAACAGCACGGCGATCGGTCGCCGTGTCACTTGAGTATCTTCAATACAATGGAGGTGTAATGTTTTTGAAACAATCAAAGCGGTTACTGGCATTCCTAATGGCAGTTGTTTTGCTCATGAGTACGCTTGCGGTTGGCGGCAGTGCGCGCGCGGCTTTGCCTACAACGTACACTAGTGCACAATACGACTTTACAGGCAAAATTTTACTTACCACAGAGCAATACGCGACCATTATCCTCGACGAGCTGGACGCTATGCTGGCGGAGGGCGGCACGATACTGGACATCGGCGGCTTGCTTGCCGACGCGGGTCTTCCTATCGGTGCGGGTCTCAAGCTTGAGTTGACCGGCATTGATACGTTGTTTAAGTCGCTCAACACATTGTGGACATCGTTGTCAGGCACGGTGGCGGGTTTGATCCCGGCGTTCAAAGGACCTGATGGTAAAAACGACTTGAACTTGAGCTACATCACGGGTGATAGTTGCCGCCGCAATAATGGAAACGACGTTTATGTGCTTCAGTGCATTTTCGATGTCCTTGCCGATCCTAACAATCCCAGTGGCAAAAAGAACGCAGAGGTTCTTGGCAGTCTTGTCGGGAACGTTCTCTCCGGCAATCTTGAGGCATCACTTGGCGGCACAGTCGCGGGCTTGCTGACCGGCTTGCTTCCCGCCGAATTCGATCTTTCGGATGTCAAAGGCTTGTTAAAAGGTTTGCTCTGGGAAATGACGGTCTCGGAGTCGGATTATGCCACCGATGGCATGACCGACGCTGAAAAAGACGCGGCAAAAGCCGCCTATATTGCGAACAACAAGCCGAGCACTTACGGTCCGCTCGATAGCATGGTGGTTAATTTGCTCTTCTCTTTGCTTGGAGACTTGGAAATTAAGATTGACGAAGAAACCAGCATTGCAATCTTGCCGTTGATCGAAGACATTAATTTTGAAACGGATAGTGTTTATGATTTGCTCGACACCGTGTTGCCGCTTGCCTATGATAAAGTGATACAACCGTTGCTTGAAAAAGAAGTGCCGACTCTTTTGGCGGATTTGCAAAAGGATAGCCCCGACATCGCGGAAATCCTCAACATGGAGTTTGATATTCCAACGTGGGCGGATCTAGATGTTGGCACGACGACCGGCACGACGCTTCTCCAGAAGCTCAATCACATCGTCGGCATTGTGGTCAATCGCGTGGTGAATCTTGAACTCGTCAATGCACAACTCCCCTCGTCGCTGGTGTGGGTTGAAGAGGGCGGCAATGCCGCGCTCATCAGCAACATTATCACATTCGGCAAGGCTGTGCTCTCGCTGTTCGGCGAGAAGATCTTCCCGGGTCTCAAACTGCCGACCGCCGAAGAGATGGACGCAATGCAGGACGAAGCGTTTGTCGCGTTCTTTGCGCGGACATTGCTCAACTCCCTGCTTGACTTCGTCATCATCCCCGACACGGCGGATTCCATTGGGGCGGTGCTGAACACCGTGCTGATTGAACTTGCCGCTGACAAGTACCCGCTCATGTACGGCGGACCGACGGGCTTTACAAATAGCGATGGAACGCCGGAAACGTTTGCTACTCCTACTGTGACGTTGTCTGCGACGACCGGGGGGGGTTATGTTGCGAAGTATTACGGCGCAGACAAAAAAGAGGCTTTGGCGGACTTTGAAACGACCAAGGAGTTGCTTTCTGATTTGCTGACAAATCAGCTGTTCTTCAACCTTGACACAAATGTGCTCTCTGGTTACGACTACAGCAGTTCAGGCGACGAGAAAAAGGCTGTTGCGACCGAAAAAGGTGTGAATTCGCTCAGGTATGCCGACACTTTTGACATGGTCGTCGCCAAGTTGCTCAACTGGGTGGTTGGTAACTACGGCGGTGTTGTGGACGGCAAAAAGATTGTGAGTTCAGGCTCGCTCAATCCGGATAACGCGTGGCAAACACTGGATAACATCATTTTCTCATTGATTGATTCGACTTGGCTTGCGGGCAATTACGGCGCGGGCGCGGGTCAAAAAGGCATCAAAGAGCTTTTGTTCGAAGATATCATCAAAGGCGTGTTCGATCTCAACGTGGATGGTATTTTGAAAATCCTTGACAAAACAAGCGGCTCTTTGAATAATCCGGTTGTGCGTGTGCTCCTCAACTTGATTCTGCGCGTGCTTGATCTGATCAACGACGACATCGTGACGGATCAAATGTTTAACGACTACACGACGCTCGAAAACTTGTTGTTCGGAAATAGTGGCGGCGTGAGTACGGTGGCACTATTGCTTCAGAACCTCCTCGAAGGTCTCGGGAAAGCGGGTGCGCGTCTCATAGGCACTGCGTTGCCGCTTGTTTCAGAACTGTTGGGTATCACAAAAATGCAGGGTTACACGGCGCCGACGTTTGAACTTGACCCGGTTATCAATGGCAAAGTCGCCACGGTTGAGTTCGATGTGCTGAACGAAACCGATGGTCTTCCCGTTGTGAACTATGGTAACCTGGAGAGCACGCTGATGGGCGATGTCACTTACAGCTACAAGTTGACTGCCGCGAAAGCTGCGTTTATTAAAACGGGCGGCGAATACGAATCTTATGCGAATTCGATACGGCTCTATGCGAACGGAACTCCTCTGCCAATGTCGGTTGGAGGGTCTGGTGGTACTCCAGCGGATATTCCCCCCGGTGAAAAAGCAACGGTTAGTTTTGATATGGGGGATCTCACAAAAAATGATGGTTTGTGGGTTCTTACAATAACTTACAACATTCTCAACGGAACGGAAGTTATAATTCCGAACATCGCGACCCGCATCTATTCGTTCAGTTCAAACAGCGCGTTTCGTGACGATGGCACTCCAAGTGCAGAGTCTGATTATTCGCAGATGCCCGCACAA
>JAITDE010000025.1 GCA_031282735.1 Oscillospiraceae bacterium
AGGGTGATCGTGATTGTTTTCATATCGCGCCGCGCCCCGTCGAACCGAATCCACCCGCGCCGCGCACGGTGTCGCTGAGCACGGCGGTTTCTTCGTAATCCACGCGCAAAAACGGCGTAATCACAAGCTGCGCGACGCGCTCGGCGGGTGCGATATCCTGCGGCACAGCACCGTGATTGTGCAACGCCACGAATACTTCGCCCCTGTAATCCGCGTCGATCACACCCACTTTGTTGGCAGGCGCTAAGCCGCGCTTGCTTGCCAAACCGCTGCGGGCATAAACCAAGCCGACATAGCCCTCGGGAATTTCCAGCATCAGCCCTGTTGGGATGAACTTTGTTTCGTGCGGCGCGATGGTCACCGTTTCGGTCAAACATGCCGAAAGATCCGCCCCCGCGGCGTATGCCGAACCAAAGGTCGGCAGGATCGCGCCCTCACGGCACTTTTTGATTGCAATTTTAATACCCGTCATTCGCTTCTCTCTCCGTCCCATAAAATCAATTCGCTCTCACGGCACTTTTTGATTGCAATTTTAATACCCATCATTCGCTTCTCTCTCCGTCCCATAAAATCAATTTGCCCGATTGGATGCTTTCTTTTGCGCGGATGATCCTTTGGTTTTCAGACCCTTTAAAGCGTAAGTTCAAATCCTTTTTTGCCGCCACAAAACGACCGTCCACAAGAACATCAATCAGCCCCAGCAACGTGCGCAAGCGCGGATCAATCCCCGCCATTGACAGCAGTTCTTTTGTGAAGTCGTAGCCTGTGTAGCACCAAATGTCTTTTTGCGGATATGCCTCATGAACACGCCGCGCAATTTGAAGCACATCGCCGCTGTTGCACGGATGCAGGGGTTCGCCGCCAAGCAACGAAAAACCTCTGATATGTTCCGGCGCGAGTGCCTGCAAAATCCGTGCCGCCTGCGCCTCGCCGAACGCGTTGCCGTAGGCGAAATCCCACGCTTCTGGATTGAAGCAATCGGGGCAAGCGTGGGTGCACCCGCTCACAAACAGCGACACGCGGACGCCAGGACCGTTTGCGATATCATGTGTTTTAATTGCCGCATATTGCAAGGGGAAAACCTCACTTGCTTTTGTTTTTTGACCGTATTTTTATTACAGATGCAATACCCGCGCCTTGATTTCTTTCGTTTTGCCCTCGTTCCAAAAATTCTCGCCGAGATAGCCGCACGTGCGGCGCGTAACGTTCATTTTGGCGTGATCGCGATTGCCGCATTGCGGACATTCCCACTCAAAATCATCGTTGACAATAATTTCGCCCTCAAAACCGCATTGATGGCAATAATCGCTCTTGGTGTTGAACTCCGCGTATTGGATGTTGTCGTAAATAAAGCGAACAATATCTTCCAGTGCCTCCAGATTATGGCGCATGTTGGGGATTTCGACGTAGGAAATCGCGCCCCCCGAGGACAGCACTTGGAACTGGCTTTCAAACGTGAACTTTGAAAACGCGTCGATGTACTCGCGCACGTCCACATGGTAAGAATTGGTGTAATACCCCTTGTCGGTCACATCCTCAATCGTGCCGAAACGCTCTTTGTCCACACGCGCAAAACGGTAGCAGAGGGATTCGGCCGGTGTGCCGTAAAGCCCGAACGCAATGGATGTTTCGGCTTTCCATTTGTCGCACGCGGCGCGCATACGGCGCATGATTTCCAGCGCGAAAGCAAGCCCCTCGCCCGTTGTGTGGCTTTGCCCGCGCATGAGTTTGGTCACTTCATACAAACCGATGTAACCCAGCGAAATGGTGCTGTAGCCGTCATAAAGGTAATGGTCGATGGCCTCGCCTTTTTGCAAACGGGCAATCGCGCCATATTGCCAATGCACGGGGCTGACATCGGATTTTGTGCCCTTGAGCGCGTTGTGGCGGCACATGAGAGCATCATAGCACAATTGCAGGCGTTCGTCAAGCATCGCCCAAAAAGCTTCGTCGTCGCCGCAACACAAAATACCGATTTGCGGCAAGTTGAGGCTAACAACGCCTTGGTTGAACCGCCCCTCGAATTGGTATTCCCCTTGCGGATTGCGCCAAGGGGTCAAAAAACTGCGGCAGCCCATGCAGCTGTAAACGTTGCCCTCGTAGTTCTCGCGCATTTTTTTTGCGGAAATATAATCGGGATAAAGCCGCTTTGCCGAACACTTGACGGCAAGCCGCGTCAGGTAGTCATACGCGCCGCCCTTGAGACAGTTGTGTTCGTCCAGCACATAGATAAGCTTTGGAAACGCGGGCGTGACGAACACGCCTTTTTCGTTTTTAATGCCCTCCAAACGCTGGCGCAGGATTTCCTCGATGATCATCGCGTTTTCTTTGATGTAGGGGTCGTCTTCGCGCAGATGCATGAATATTGTCACAAAGGGCGATTGCCCATTGGTTGTCATGAGCGTGTTGATTTGGTATTGGATGGTCTGCACACCCGAACGCAGTTCGTTGCGCAGAAGCGACGAAGCGATTTTGCGCAGCGTCTCTTCATCCATCGAACCGCCAACCTCTTCGGTCAGCTGCTTGATGAATTTTTCTTTGCTGCGCCGCAAAAATTTGCCCAAGTGACCGATATCCACGCTTTGCCCGCCGTATTGGTTGCTGGCAACGGCGGCAATGATCTGCGTCATCACCGTGCACGCAACTTGAAAACTCTTCGGGCTTTCAATCAATTTTGCGTTCATCACCGTGCCGTTTTCGAGCATGTCGCCGATGTTGATCAGGCAACAATTGAAAATCGGCTGCAAAAAGTAGTCGGCATCGTGGAAGTGGATCGCGCCCTCGTCGTGCGCTTTTGAGATACGTTCGGGCAGCAATACGCGGCGCGTGAGATCTTTTGAAACCTCGCCCGCAATCAAATCGCGCTGTGTCGCCGCCGTAACCGCGTTTTTGTTGGAATTCTCCTCCATCACGTCTTTGTTCGTCGCGCGGATGAGACTGAGGATGGAATCGTCCGTGGTGTTCTGCTTGCGCACCAAGGCGCGTGTGTAGCGGTAAATGATATACGTTTTTGCCAACACATACTTTTGCAGTTCCATCAACTTCTGCTCTACCATATCTTGGATGTCTTCCACAAGGATGCGCGGACGCTGTTTGGATTCAATTTCGCGCACGATCGCCTCCATTTGCGCATCGCTGGCGCGGTCGGTTTCGTCAACCACCGCGTTCGCCTTTTGCAGTGCGACAATGATCTTGCTACGGTCGAATGTGACCACCGTATCGTCACGTTTGATGACTTTCATCGTTTTGCTCCCTACACTCTGATTTTGTAGTAATACTATAGCACAAACGACGGAAGAAAGCAATAGCCTAACAAAGAAAAAATCACAAAATATTGATAAATATTTTAAATATACCTTATTTTGTAACTATATATAGATGTTCAAAAAAACGATACCGCCGCCGCGGATCTGTCTGCAACGGCGGTATTACCGCTCTTTCGGGATTGTTTTACGCGCGGTTGCGCTTGTTATCTTGGCTGGAAGCGGTTGCATTTTGCGCAAAAATATCCTTTTTTGCAGTCCCATTCATATGGAAAAAAATAGTATTCGCACACAGGCGGTTCCTGAAAATCACCGCATGGAAATCCGAATTCAGGCGAAAATGGAAAATAAGGGAAATGGCGCGGCGGATAAGGCGGATAATGCTGCTCCGGTCTTGGCGGAAACACCGGATAATGCGGTTCCTGCTTTGGCGGGAACGATGGATACGATTCTTCCGGCTTCGACGGAAATGACGTATATGATTCTTCCGGCTTTTCAGGAGATTCCCAGCCATATCCTCCTAACGCCGGCACGTTGCGGTTTCCGTACTCACGCCCTTGGCAGCCGCAACGGCACTTTCCTTTGATCCAAGGGTCGGAACAACCGTTTTGTGTTTGCATGGAACAAGTTCCTTTCATAAGCGTACGCTTTGTGTTGACGGCAACGCCCGCAAGAGCAAGTGTTGTCCTGTTCCATACTATTCAGCGGCAGGAAAAATGTGCCGGTGGAAACGGGTCTCCAAAAAAACGACAAAAAAATGTGCCGGTGGCAACGGGTCTCCAAAAAAACACAACGCGTTCCACTAAAAATGGAACGCGTTGTTCACGCGCGTTAAGCGATTAGCAACAACAGCCGCCGTGATAATCGTGATTGCGGCATGGTTCTTGCTCGCGGCACGGCTCATGGTGCGCATGTTCGCGGCACTCGCATGGATTCTTTTTGCATTTGCAGCAGCAACAATCGCCGCCACCCATGTTCAACAATCCATTTGCCAACGAACAAACCGAATTGGTGATTCCGCCCAACAAAGCGTTTACGCTTCCGCAGATATCAATGCTTGGCGCGCAACAGCATGGTTTGCGGCAAGGATTGCAGCAGTTTCCAGGAACGTCCATTTGGAACCCTCCTTTCCTCCGTCATACCCGAAGAACCATCGACGGGCG
>JAITDE010000107.1 GCA_031282735.1 Oscillospiraceae bacterium
TTACAGCGGCCCGCAGTTGATTATGGACTTAGGTCTACCGACGGAAGAACAAATTTGGAACATTCCTTTTAACGGCAGCACGACCGCAACGCTCTTGCAAACCTTGGCGCAGATTTTACCGAAACTCGTGGCGGATGCCAACAACAATCTTGACGAAGCTGTGGAACGCGCCAACGACGCGTGCCTGTCGCTACTGTCGAAGCTTGAGATGAACCCCGACGGCACGTCGAAAAACAACGTGACACCTTATCCAAGCGGCGCGAAAAACGCGCGCTGGGATGTGATGCTCGAACGCGGCGAGGAGCGTTTTAACAACCAAAGACCCATCACGAACAGTTTTTTGGATTATGTTGATGCCGATCACGTTTATATTTTCGCCAGCGATTGGCGGATGGGCTTGCTCGAAAACGCCGCCGCGCTCGTCGATTTTGTGGAAGAAGTGAAAGCCGACAGCGGGCACAGCAAAGTCAGCCTGTATGGCATAAGCTATGGCGGCGCGCTGGGCGCGGCATATTTGCACTACTACGCGAACCCTGACGACATCGACCGCGTGGTGTTGCTATCTCCTGCCCTGCAAGGCACGTCGCTCACCTATGATATCATGGAAAAGCCGAACTTCACATTCGACCTTGCAAGCATCGCCGATTTTTCGGCCGTTTATGCCCAAACCGAAATCCGCCTCGCCAACCCGCTGAGCGGCATCACGCCCACGCAACTCAACGAACTTGCCGTGCGCATCATACGCCGCTACATCCAGCCTCTCGTGATGCACTTCGGCAGTTTTTGGGATATTGTGCCGAACGAATACTACGCGGAACTGAAGAACAAATATCTTGATCCCGTTCTCAATGGACGCATCATTGAGCAAAGCGATCAAATTCACAACGATTTTATGCCGAACATCGGCGCGACGTTCCGAGATTTGCAGCAAAAAGGGGTCAAAATCGCAATCATCTCGGGCAGCGGACTGAAAATGGCGGGAGGCGGCATGGTCAATTCAGATTATGTGATTGACGTGCGTTCGACCACGGGCGCGGTTGCCGCGCCGATCGGGGAAACATTAAGTGAATACGCGCAGGACGTCTGCACAGATCCGACGCATCGGCACATCTCGCCGAACGGGCAGATTGACGCAAGCGACGCGTTTTTGCCCGAGCATACTTGGTTTTTTGAGGGACAATACCACGGGCAAGCCGCTTGGGATAGTTATTGCCGTTCGCTGTATTGCAAATGGCTCTTCACAAACGACATACAAGATATCTACTCCAGCCCGCAATATCCGCAGTTCCGCGATTCATGCAACCCCATGGATGCCATCGAAGCGCGGTTTTCGAGCAGTGTTTCAGGTTATCTCACCGGAGACGATGAAACACTGACGCTCACAAACCACGCTTCACATGCCGTTAATTTGCTCCATGTGCGGGCGGAAAATTTAAACTTTAAAGTGAACTTTTTCACGCCCATTGTCATTCAACCGGGGAAAACCATCCAACTGCGATACGAATCTATCCTGCCCGCCGAGACGACCAAATTCAAACTTCATGTGACCTATATGATCGAAAACGCCGTGGTGTTCGAGCAGGAAATCGATCGGGTTTTCACGTTCACAACCATGCCCCAAAACACGGATATCCCCGCGTTTTTGCGCTATCCGAGCGGCGGTCAGGCGGCGCAGAGGTTTGAAATACGCCCCGCGCGCTTCGCTTTGCTTTTGGTCGCGCTGTTTGGCTCGTTGGCAATCGGTTCAACCTGCGTAACGCTTATTTATCGCCGCAAATTGAACGATCAAGCGCCCGATTAACACAATTGATCCGCAATGCCCTCAAACTTGGTGCGCGTCTGTTCAATCTGCGGCGTTTGCGCGGGAGCGGGTTCATACCAGCCTCGCTTGTGCATTTCGCCAAAAATAGCGGATTGCATGCTCTGTTCGTCGCGCAGAATATGCAGCATGTCGCTCTTCAACCCTTGGTTAACGCATTCGCCCGAAAAGGTGTTGTAGCTTGCCGTCGCTTGCTTTTGCGCCGCGAGCATGTCGGTTAATATCTCTTGATCCTGCAAAACCTGCTGTTTCACCATTTTGCCGTCCCTCCTAATTCTCAATTATCAATTTTTGAATTTTCAATTAATAAAGATAGCCCATGAGCGTGTCGTAGTGTTGCTTGTGTCGGTTCGCCTGTTGCTCGCAGGTGGTGCGAATCTGTCCGTCCTGCGCCGCCGTTGCGTAGCTTTTGAATTTTTTGACCAGTAGTTGTTCCGCGTTGAGCTGATCTTCCAATGCCAGCAATTCTTTTTGCGTGAGTGCCGCCATTCTTTCACCTCTTTTCGTGTGTCGTTGCGTATAGTGTGCCGCAAAAAAGCGAAAAGCATCCCCGGAAATTGCTCACGGGAATGCTTTCCATGGATTTTGGATAACAGGAATTATGCGGTTGCAACGCTGCTCGACACTTCCGATACCCCGCCCATTGCTTGGATGGAGGTGCTCGTGATACCGAGGCTCACCGAAAGCGCCCGATCAATGCGCGTCATGTCACGCGGTTCTAAACTGCCCATGCGCTCTTTGAGGCGGCGTTTATCCAGCGTACGCACTTGTTCCAACAGCACGATGGAATCCCTTGCCAACCCGCTGCCTATGGCGTCCACTTTGATGTGCGTCGGCAAATCGGTCTTGTATTTTTGGCTGGTGATGGCGGCGGCAATCACGGTTGGGCTGAATTTGTTCCCAACATCGTTTTGCACGATCAGAACAGGACGGATGCCGCCTTGCTCCGAACCCACCACAGGGCTTAGATCCGCATAATAAATGTCTCCGCGTTTGATTGTCACGCTTATCACTCTCCGTCATTTTGATGCCGTTTTTATTTTAGCCATTCTCACCCAAAAATAATCACGAAGGCGAAAAATTTTTTTAGTATGCCTTCCTTCTAATATATGGCGCAACGTCCGTTTCTGCGATTGTGAGCGTCCGCTTCTTTTTCTTCAGAAAAAAACAAGGCGGAAAAACGAGACCTTAAAATCCCCTTGCCAGCAGCATGTCGGCAATTTTTTGGAACACGGGGCCGCAATCCTGTGAACCCGATACACCGTTTTGCCGCAATACGGTGATCACGTACCGCGGATTCCGCGCCGGAAAAAATCCCGTAAAACCCGTTTGCAGGATCTCGTTGCCCGAGCTGTCATAACTGCCGCTTTGCGCCGTCGCCGTTTTGCCGCCCGCCGAACCATAAGCGGGCTTCGCGCTGTATCCCGTCCCCTGCTCCACCGTGCGTATCATCATTTCGGCAACGATATCCGCCGTTTTTTCACTGATCACCTGCCTTGTTTCGGTGTCCTGTACATACTCGGTTTCACTGCCGCCCGCATTCAACACGGATTTGACGAGCGTTGGCGTATGGTATATACCGCCGCTCGCCAAAGCGGCAGTCGCCGCCGCAAGCTGGAGCGGCGTCGCGAGCAGCGCACCTTGCCCAAACGAAAGATTTGCGCGTGCCGCCGGTTGGAATAAATCCGCAAGACCGGGCAAATTCCCCTTTGCGCCGCGCAAATCGGGCGCAAGCGTGTTGGGTTCGCCAAATCCGAAGAGTGCAAAAAAATCAAGCGCGGGTTGGAGTTCCAACCGTTGCATCAACTGCACAAAGTAGAGATTACAGGACTGCTCCAACGCGCCGCTCATATCGAGCGTACCGTGCCCATTTTTGTTGTTGCAATGGAACAGCCGGCCGTTCACGTCCAATGCACCGTTGCAAGTGTAACACTGCGTGGTTGGCACATTTTGCTCAAGCGCGGCGGCTATGACAAAACATTTGAACGTCGATCCAACGGGATAGGCGAGCAACGCACGATTGATGAACGGTTCAAGCGGATCATGCAAACTGCTTGCGACGTTGTTTGGATCAAAGGCGGGCAAACTTGCCATTGACATGATCTCGCCCGTTTTTACATCGAGCACAACAACAGCGCCCTGCGTCAAATTGGAATCAAGCATCGCCTCTTCCACAAGTTCCTGCATTTTTGCGTCGATGGTCAGCATAATCCCCGCCGCGCCGCAATAGTCTTCATCTTCAACTGTCAAAGCGCTCCCCGCAAAAACACGACCTGCGGAATCCGCTTGCGCACGCACGCGCAGTGTGCCGCCCGCCTCAGTGAGCAGTTGGTCAAAACTTTTTTCCAATCCGCTCACCCCTTTTCCGGCGGGGCTTTCGAGGTAGCCGATCAAATGAACGGCAAGCTGTTTTGACGCGTAACGCGGGTATGTGTTCAGCAGCAAGATGTCGCCGCATTGGATTTGATCCGTATCAATCGGTATGCTGAACAATGCGCCCTTTTGCGCGCGTTCCTTTGCGCTGTTGAGTTTATCCGCCGCAAGCACGCCGCGCAATGATTCCAGCGCGGCATCGGTTGGTTTGACGACTGCGGCGGTTTGCGCCGTTTGATGAACCAACCGCTTGCCGTTTCGGTCATAGATCGCGCCGCGGCTTTCGGCAATTGCAATCGACACCGTTCCCAACGAACGTTGCACGGGATGATCCACGGGCACAAAGAGTAGCTGCACCGAAATCAATCCAATCAATACGCAAAAGACGAAAAACACCAACAGCATGCGCCGCGCCATTCTTTTTGTCATTGTGCCACCTCCAAGAGATAGCATACCCAATCGGCACGGATTTTTGCCTTCCGCAAAAAACAAACAGCCCGCAGGATTGCACGTGACACAATCCTGCGGGCTTTGTTTATGATTTTTTTGATCGCGTTATTGCGCGAGATTCGCCCAGCAAGCGGGGCGCAAACCGCGCGTCGTCATGTTGACAGCCGATCCGGCGTAGCCGATCGCGCCGTCCGCTTTGACAATGCAAGCGGTGATTTTTTCTGTGCCGGATGTGCGCAACCACCACGGGTGCGCCGTGCCGTCAAGACGCGCCTGACGCTGGCTATCGGTCGGAAAATAATAGAGTGCGTCCGCAACACTGAGCAGGAAGATGTGATCTGTCGTCCCTTTTCCGCTGGAAACGCCGCTTGAAATATTCGCGGTGTTCAGCAAGTCGGTTTCGGCAATTTTGATGCGGTCGGCTTCGGGCAGGTTGTTGTAGAACGCGCCGTTCAAGTACGCCCGTAGATCGCTTTCTTCCCAAGATGTATCCGCCAATTCCGAATTGAAGTTGGTGTCACGGATAATATCTTTGGTGACGAGCAACGTTTTGCCGTCCCGTTCCGCGAGAGCCAGCCACGTTGTGCCGGCAAATTCGACTTCGCTTTGCTTGAACGCAAGCATCTTGTCAAGCAGTTCCGCTTTTTTCTTTCTCGCGCTTTCGGAATCGCCCAAAGCTTCAAGCTGTTCATAGGCGGCTGCGGGTTCACCTTTTTTTTCGAGCGCAAGCGCCTTGCTGTACTGCAACGCAGGGATACCGACGAAATAGAAAACAACCGCCAGCACAGCCGCAACAACGAGCCCCGCCGCCGCAATCAGAACAATCTTTTCGACCGAAAACTTCCGAGTTGAGTCAGTTTGCTTGGATTCG
>JAITDE010000062.1 GCA_031282735.1 Oscillospiraceae bacterium
CTTTGAGGGCGCGTCCAGCTTCACAGCCGTTCTGCCGAGCAAAAGACGCACACGATGCGCCTCATAAAAATCCGCTTTGCGATAATATATTTTGGATTCGTCGATTTTGCCGCCAAGCAGATAGGAAATGAGCGGCCTACCGTAGCTGTGGTGCGCCTCGGATGCAACCACCGTAATATCGTCCGTTCGGCTGACGGCACGTATGCCTTCAATGGCGGCAATCGCGGCGGTTGAATTGCCGATGATTAGATGTTTCACGCGTTTGCCCTCCCTTCCTCAAACACAATCGCCTGATTCGGGCAATGGGCGGCACACGCGGGGATACCGTCGTTTTGGGTGCAGAGTTCACATTTTTGCACCGCGCCGCCGTCGGACTGCACAATACAGCCGTAAGGACACGACAAAATGCAGGTGAAACAGCCGACGCATTTGTTCCGATTCACCGAAACGACACCGTCTTCGACAGAAATCGCGCCGCTGATGCAAGCTTTTTTGCAGTGCGGCTCTTCACAGTGGCGGCAAGCGACCGCAAAACATATGTTTCCGTCCTCTTCCACCTGAATACAGGGGTTGATCGTTCTGCTTTTGAGGTTTTTTGCCATATCGCCGCCGCCTAAATTCGCGTTGGCGCAATGGTATTCGCAAAGATGGCATCCCAAACACCATTCTTCTTTTACATAGATACGTTTCATCCTGCACCCCCTCAATCGTTGATGTGAGCCGCGTGTTCAATGCCCAGCACACGGAGCTCCTCAGTCGTCATACCCACGCCGCGCAGCATGAGCCGATTGCCGCGCAGGGCTTCCACCGAGTTAATCCCCATGCCGCCCATGATCTCTTTGAGCTCATGCTGCCACGCGTGCACAAGATTGACCAAATGCCGCGTACCGATATCAGGATTCAGCCGCCGCACCAAATCTTTGCGCTGTGTGGCGATTCCCCAATTGCAAAGCCCCGTGTGGCAACTCCGGCATAAGTGGCAACCCAATGCCATCAATGCGCCCGTGGCGATATAACAGCAATCCGCGCCAAGCGCAATCGCCTTAATCCAATCCGCGCTCGAACGTATCGAACCGCCGACAATCAGAGAAACATCATCGCGGATGCCCTCGTTGCGCAACTGCTGATCGACGCTCGCTAACGCCAATTCAATGGGAATGCCGACGTTGTCGCGTATGCGGGTGGGCGCTGCGCCCGTTCCGCCGCGAAAACCGTCGATCGCAATGATATCCGCGCCTGAACGCGCCACGCCGCTCGCAATCGCGGCAACATTGTGCACGGCGGCGATTTTGACAATAATCGGCTTCGTATTGCCCGTCGCCTCTTTGAGCGAATACACCAATTGCCGCAGGTCTTCGATGGAATAAATATCGTGATGCGGCGCGGGAGAAATTGCGTCCGAACCGTCGGGAGTCATGCGTGTACGGGCGACCTCACCGACGTTTTTATGCCCGGGCAGATGTCCGCCGATGCCCGGCTTCGCCCCCTGCCCCATTTTGATCTCGACCGCCGCGCCCGCCATTAAATAGGAACTCGTGACGCCGAAACGTCCCGACGCCACCTGCACGATGGTATTCGAACCATAGGGATAAAAATCCTGATGCAACCCGCCCTCGCCCGTGTTGTAGCAAATGCCGAGTTCCGTCGCCGCTCTGGCCAAGGACGCGTGGGCGTTGTAACTGATGGAACCATAGCTCATGGCGGAGAACATCAGCGGCATGCTCAGCGGGATTTGTGGCGGCAAATTGTCGACAAGCGCGCCGTTTTCGCGTTGGATCGGCACATTTTTTTTGCCCAAAAACACCTTGGTTTCCATTGGCTCGCGCAAGGGGTCAATGGGCGGATTCGTCACTTGAGAAGCGTTGAGCAAAATCCTGTCGAAATAGTTCGGCAACGGACGCGGATTGCCCATGGACGACAGCAAAACCGCTCCCGTGTTCGCCTGCAAATAGAGTTCACGGATGGTGTCGCCGCTCCAGTTGGCATTCGCCCTGAAATCGTGCGGATTGCGCACAATTTTGAGCGCTTTTGTGGGGCAAAGCGTCACGCAACGATGACAATTGACGCACTTTTCGTCGAACGACTCCATCTCGCGGCTTGCGTGGTCGAACGCGTGCGCACAGTTGGCGCACTGACGCTCGCAAACACGGCAAGCAATGCACTTTTTTTCGTTGCGCACAATTTCAAATTCAGGATGCACGTAAAGATCCATACTGCGCTAATCCTCTCCATGGGTGGAATAAAAATATGAGTTGTTTGTTATGACGGCTATGATTGCAATAAAAATAGATCAAAACCGCGAATAGATCAAAACCGCAATCGCAACAAGAATGATCAGACACGCCGCAATCATAAAAAACCTGCGAAAAAATCGCCGCGCCGATGTGCGAAACCCGCCAAAAAAGCCGCCGCTCATCAAACGCTTCGCCGCCATTCCGAGGATATCCTCCAAATCGCTGTTCGTTTGTTCACTCTGGCGTTCAGCCCGCGCGGCGCGTTCATTCAAAAGTTTTTCCTGCAACTGTTCGGTTGCGTTGGGCAAACGGATCGTGGAGTTGCAATAAGGGCAAACGGCGATGTTGCCCGTCAAAGGAAATTCG
>JAITDE010000061.1 GCA_031282735.1 Oscillospiraceae bacterium
ACAAATTACACAAAAAGTCTTGCGTTTTATGGAACGTCTTACGATGAATACAGTGCAAATGCTTTTTCACCATCCGAAATTAGAATATCAGCAAAATTTCGCTTGACTTTTAGGCGGGGTAGTAATATTATGCAGGTCTTTTTTTAGGGTTTTTAGAGGTTGCCAACAGAAAAAGCAAGGCAAAACCCGCATTTTTACGTTCTCTTTTTGCGTTGTATCACAAGCGCAAAACCGGCGGCAATCAGCAAACACACGGGGAACACCACAACCGTGACGACCGTTGCAGTATCGCCGGTGTCGGGGAAAATACTCGGCGTATCGTCTTCAACAATCGGTTCGACGTATTCCACGCTCGATTTTTCAATCGAAAACGTATCGATCGTCCGCAACGCACCATCGTCGTCCATCGTCTGCGCCGTGTAGCTCAATACGCCGTTGTCAACATGATAAACCGCAAACACAGGCGTTTGCACGTCGACAAGTTTTTCGGCGCGGGGGAAGAGCGCGTCGGTGCTGTCGGCGCTTGCGGCGTTATAATACTTCACGCCGCTTGTCGCCGCCATGGCGAAAATTGTGCCCTGCGGATCGCTGTAAGTATCTTTCCCGCTTTCGGTCACTTTTCCGTTTTGCATCGGCGCGGTGCGCAAATAGGTGTGGTCATGCCCGCTGATCGCCAAATCGAACCCAAGTTCCGGCAACAACGCGCCCAATTGCGCGCGCAACCCGGTGACGTCGCTGTCGCCGACATGCGAACCGTTTGAATAAATCGACTTATGATACATCGCGATGTTCCAATCGGCATCGCTCTGCGCCATATCGTCTTTGAGCCACTGCACCTGCGTCGCGCTGAGTTGATCGTTCTCAAGATCATTCGTGTTGAGTACGGCAAAATGAATATTGTTGTAATCGAACGAATAATACAGTCCCGTTTCGGTCTCCTGCGCGGGAAAATCATAGAGCGGGAAGAACTGGTTGAGCGCGGAAGACGCATCCTCATGGTTGCCTGTGGTCGGCATCAACGGCGTTTTGAGCAATGCCGACTGCGCCGTATCGAAAAACCACTGCCATTGGTTCAGATTCAGCCCCGCGTCAACTTGGTCGCCCGCGCTAAGAATGAACGCAGGTGTCGATTTTGACGACATATCGCCCCAACTGCGCTGGTATTGCCTTTGGAGCTGTCCCTGTTGGTCGGTAAAACTGGCAAACGTCGTGGTCTTGTCGCCGTCCGCCGTTTTGATTTCGCCTTTCGGACTCCACCAGCCTTTTGAAGCGTCGCCCACTTGGAAAATGTATTTTTTGCCCTGCTGAAGATTTTCGAGCCGAATGGTGTGCCTTTGCATGTGATGGACGACTGGAAAAAGCCCGAATATACCAAGATCCGCGCCCGGGAATTCACGGTCGCACGCCTCGGTCGTCTTTGCTATTTTGATTGCGTTTGTCACATCTTTGCCCGTTTTTGCATCCCAAATACGGATATCCGTGCCTTTGACCGTCGACTTGGTGAACCAACCGATGTTCCGCGTCGTCGCGGCGTCGTTGCCAAAAGTTTGCACAAGCAACGTCGGCAAACGGTAGTCCTCCTGCGTGGGGACGACCGTTTTTTTGCCGTCGTAGGTCAGCGTGACGTTCAAGTCGCCGTAATCGTGCGCGTCGTATACAAATGTTTTGATGATATCCGCAAGCGTCGCGCCGATGCTCTCGCTTTGACTCGGCGTCCAGTAGTCGTCCATGAGCGAATCCACCACATCGGGCAGGCTGTCCCACTCCAAAAGCCCAAGTGAAAATATAAAATCAACCAGCGAAGCAAAGCTGGTGTCGCCCTGCAAAATCAAACGCAATACGCCGTCCAAAAATGTGCCGAGTGTCAAACGGATAATCGGCGTTGTGAACACAGGCGATAGCTTGAGTTCCAAGCTTTGTAAAAGCTCGTCCTGCAGCAAATCGTTGAGGATTACGTCAAGCAGCGTTTGAATAAGATTGTCAATCGTATCGCGTTGGTCAAAGCCCTTGATGGCATCCGCCAAAAACTTGTCTTCCGCCGCGCCGTCTTGGCGGGAGTATGCAAAAACGAGCACTTCCATCACAAGATCGGCAAGCGTCCCCGGTCGATTTTTATTCCCAATCCCCATGGAATCGACAAACTGCGTGCTGGGCAAATCCGACACCTGCAAAGCAAGAATCTTTGCGACAATGCCGTTCAAAATCTCCATTGTGTGTCCAAAATCATTGACGTAGAGCGCGTCAACCTGCCCCAACACATAATTGATTAGCCCCATCACATTGTTTCCCGTGAAGATGTCCACACTCCCGATTTTCACGCCGCCGCCGATGGCATCATTGATCAAACCGCCCAAATCGATGTTTTGCCGGAGCAAATACGCGCTTACGCCGCCCTGTGCTTGAATATCGTCAAATACCCCACCCAAAAGGCTGCGCAGTTGCTCGTCCAAATAATCGTTCAGCCCGTTTTTGCTGAATGACAATTCAAACGACGAGTCGGAATACGGCGACGGATAAGTCGTGTGGTTAACCGAAACAGGTAACACGCAATCGGCTTCATATGTCTTGATGTCCGCAGTCGTTTTTTGACCGGAAGTCGCAAATTTGACCTCGCGGAACGTGCTGGGATAACTGACAAGCGCGGATGTGCAGATGTCATAAAGCGATTCGCCGTCGTCGCTCAGGCTGTCGCCGATTTCGCCCACATGGATGTGACCTGAAAACCAAAAATGCAAGCCGGCATCCGCAAGCGTCTCGCGCACTGTGAGCCAATCATCAAGCATAAAATCCTGAAAGATCCGCTCTTCGGGACCCAAGTGCGGTGTCAAATTATGATGACCCATGGCAATCACCGTTTGTCCGCGCGACTTTGCCGCCTTGATTTGCGCGACCGCCCACGCGATCAATTCGTCGCTCATCATGCCGCCCGTTTCGTGTTCGTCGCCCGCGTCGGATTGATCGTTGGAATATTTGCAGGTATCCAACGCGAGCAAGCGGTAATTGCCCGGCAGATCGGCGGCGTAGGAAAGCATGCCGCCTTTTTTGCCCTCGGGCGGCGTGTACGTGGTCAAGTTGGGCAAATCGAAGCCCAATTGGTCATAGATTGCGCGGAACTGTTCGGGTGTCGTCTTTGTGCCGTCTTTGCGCACACCGTCGGCATACGACACCGCGTAACTGTTGTTGATGTCGTGGTTACCCGGGATAACGGCGACTTGCAGACTTGTGCGCGCTTCAAAATCCAACAGCGTCTTCGCAAGCTTTTGATGCCCCTCCAACTCGCCGTCTTTTGTCAAATCGCCGCTGATGAGCACGGTTTTCATGCCGTTCTTTTTCGCGTGCGCCTCCAAACCCGCCAAGGCGGATTGCAAAATCGCCTCGGACTGCATGTATTGTTTTCCGCCGCCCGTCAGTGCGGCGCGGAACGCCTCACTGTAATTGCCTGTGAGTTCATAGTGATAAATATGGAGATCCGAAAGCACGCCCACCTGCAACGTTCCGCCGCTTGCAGCAAGCGCGTTCAAAAATCCCGCAGGAACAAACAAAACAGCCATTGCAGCCACCAAAATCAACGATACCAAAATCTTACATGTACGCATAAACAAATCCTTTCTATCAACCTGCCCGCCAAACAGATACAACGTTACTCTCCGACCATAAGGCAATTTCTCCTTATGCAACAATCGTACCAGCGAATTGTCAAATTCACATTCGCGCCACTGAAAAGTTTGTGTCAAGCTTCAAAACTTGTTCATAGCAAAAATGTGATATTACATGGAAATCTACTTGCCCGCCAAACGGATATAACGTTTGAAAAAGGCGACTGCTTCTTCCAGTGTTGCAATCGGTATGCGCTCGTTGGTTGCATGGGCGCACAAAAGCAACGATAAATCCACCAAAAACGGTGAAAATCGATAAACATGCTTGCAAATCGGTTCATAAAAATAACTGTCCGTGCCGCCCATCACAAGGTAGGGTGCGACAATCGCGTCGGGATGCTCATGCAATACAATTTGTTTGATCGCGTCGGCGGATGTTGAATTGATTGATGAAAACGGCGACGCCTCTTTTTGTTTGAGTATTTTGATTTCTATCTTTTTGTTGCGTACAACTTTGCGGATATGCGCTTCCACATCGGCGACGGTTGTGCCGGGCATCAAGCGGAAATTAACCACAAGGCTTGCCTTTTGGGGGAGCACGTTGCACGCGGGACTTCCCTTCGCCATGGTGCAGGCGGTTGTTGTGCGCAACATACTTGCGGCAGGCGGTATTTTTGTCAAAACGCCCGTCAGCAGTGGTTTGAGCAGTTTGTGATTACATCCAATCAAACGCAAGGCGTAGGGCAGTTTGCGCGACGCCGCGTCAAGGATATCGGAAAAGAACGGCAACATCTTCGCTTTGAACTGGTGCTTTTCGATGTCTTTGATCACATCCGCAAGTTCGCCCAGCGCGGTATGATCGGGTGGTTGTGCCGAATGCCCGCCTTTGTGGAGCACAGTAATCTCAAAATCGGCATAACCCTTTTCGGAAATACCAATGCCCGCCAACACGCCGCCAAGCACTTTTGTATTGATCGGCAACATCGCGCCGCCCTCGTCCAAGGTGCTTTCAAGTTCCGTGATGCCGCGCGATTCCAGAAGTTTGCGCAGACGATATGCGCCGGAATCCTCCGCGCCGACCACCTCTTCGTCGTGCCCAAAGCACAAATAGACATCGCGTTCGGGGATAAATCCCTCCGCAAGCAGGGTTTCGACGGCTTCCATTACGCAAATCAGATGGTTTTTCATGTCGATCGCGCCGCGCCCCCAAATATATTCGCCGTCGTTGTAGCCTGAAAACGGCGGATGCGTCCAATCATCCTCCGTGCCGCCCGAAATCGGTACGACATCCTGATGCGAGAGCAGGGCAATGGGCTTGAGCGCGGCATTTTTGCCTTTCCAGCAATAGAGCAAAGCCGCTTCGGCAACCACTTCGCGCGTTAAATGTTTGTGGATCAGAGGATAGGTTTCCCGCAGGTAATCGTGAAAACGCTCGAACGCCGCCCAATCCACCTTGTCTTTTTCGGGGTAGGATATGGTTGGTATTTGAATTGCGCCGGTCAAATGGCGTGCCGCGCGTTCACGGTCGACGGATTCATCCGCCAAAGGCGCGTGATTGTTCTTTTTCGGCACGAAAAATGCCGCGCGGATCGCCGTAACCGCCAAAAACACTGCCAACAAACCCAAAACAATCCAGAGTATTGTGTCCATGTTCAAACCTCACTTTAACTATTTTTATCCACTTGGTGGAATTGCTTCAAATTGCCTGTTTTCGCGGCGCGCCGGCTGAGTTCCGCCGCAATTTCGTCGGGCGTAATCCCCATATCCGCCATCAGCACCGCCGCGTGGAACGCCAAATCGCTCAGTTCCAGTATGACTTCCGCCTTGTCGTCATTTTTTGCGGCAATGATGGTTTCGGCGCATTCCTCGCCGCACTTTTTGAGGATTTTATCGCGCCCTTTTTCAAACAGATAGCAAGTGTAAGAACCATCTTGGGGATTGTGCCGCCGTTGCAAAATCACTTGATACAGTTGCTCAAACGCTGTCATTGCGTGTCTTCCTCCTTGTGTGCTAAATCGACCGCTTCTTGCAGCGAAAGCGTACCCGCATAGATGCTTCGCCCGCAAATCGCGCCGTAAATCCGCGCGTTTTTGAGTGCCTGAATGTCGCCGATATTTGTCACACCGCCGCTTGCGATCACGTTGCAGCCAACCGCCTCATTGAGCGCAATTAACTGCTCCAAATTCGGTCCTTGCAGCATGCCGTCGCGCCCGATATCTGTGAAAATGATGGTTTCAACGCCCAGCTGCTCCACGCGGCGCGCGAGTTCGATATATGGGATTGCGCTCACGTCAAGCCAGCCATGGGCGGCGGCCAAACCGTTTTTTGCGTCGATGCCAACGGCGACGTGCGCACTGCCGAACGCTCTGACGGCTTCGCCCACAAGTTCCGGCTTTTCAATCGCAACTGAGCCGAAAATAACGCGTTCAATGCCGAGCCGCAAATAATACGCCGCGTCAGCCAAACTGCGTATGCCCCCGCCGAGTTCAACTTTCAGCGAAGTTTCGTTGGCGACGCGCGTGAATACGTCTTTATTCACACGTTTGCCCTCAAGCGCACCGTTGAGATCCACCATATGGATCCACGCACAACCGGCTGCGGAAAATGCCTGCGCCGTTTGCATATAGTCGTCCGCGACGCGTTCCGCGGTTGCAAAATCGCCGCGGAAAAGGCGCACGCATTCGCCGCCTTTGATATCGATTGCGGGAAAAATCAGCAAAACGATTCTCCTTGCATTTGTGTATTTGTGTATTTATATTTTAGAGTTATAGTCGTATATGTTCCAAATTTTAACGTCCGGCATCCAGCATTCCTTTGGTCGAAAGCACGCCGTCTTGAGGGCGAACGGCGGCTTTGAGGGCGTGGGCGCAGGCTTTGAAGAGTGCCTCCGCTTCGTGATGCCCGTTTGCGCCATAGCATAACAGCAAATGCAGGGTTATTCCCGCGTTGACCGCGAACGCACGGAAAAACTCATCACAGAGGCACAGTTCAAAATTGCCCGCATTCGATTGCGAAAAGCATGCCTGAAAAACCAAAAATGGGCGACCGCTCACGTCAACCGCCGCCTGCGCCAAACTTTCATCCATCGGGATTGCCGCAAAACCATAGCGGGCGATCCCCGATTTATCGCCGAGCGCACGCGCGAACGCCTGACCCAGCACAATGCCGCAGTCCTCCACGCTGTGATGGTTATCCACATGGAGATCGCCGCCGCACCGCACCCGCAATCCAAAGTCGGCATGCACCGCCAACGCCGTCAGCATATGATCGAAAAATCCGATGCCCGTTTGGATATCTGTTCCGCCGCCGTCCAACAACAAATCAACGGTAATATCGGTTTCTTTTGTTGTTCGAGTTACGCTCGCCTTACGCATTAACATCACACTTTCTCATTCAATTCTAAATAGTTTCGCCATGCCGCAAGAAACGCCGCGTTTTCGGTTTTACTCCCCGCCGTCACGCGCAAATACTGCCCAATATGTCGAACAATCACGCCGTTTTGCTTCAGATACGCAAACGCGCCATCCGCGCGGGATTGTTTGAACAAATCCATAAAGATAAAGTTCGCGGAAGGAATATACAATTTGTATTGTCCGCACCCGCCGTTCCGCAAGCAGATCTCCAAAGCCGACCAAAGCGCGTTGCGCGAGGCAATGATTGCGTCTATCCCCTGCCGGATGGCGGTATTTTGGAACAGCAACCGCCCCATCAATTGCGTGTGCGCACCCAAATTATAGGGCGACTTGACGGCGTGCAACAGGTTTGTGAGCGTTGGATTCGCAACCGCGAAACCCAACCGCAGTCCCGCCAATCCGACCGCTTTCGAGGCCGTTCGCAGTATGATGAGATGATCATAGGCCGACGCTTCGCCCAACAGCGATTGATCCGAAAAATCCATGTAGGCCTCGTCCAGCACCGCAAGCGTATTGACTTCCGCCGCCGCGCTCAAGATTTTTCGCACCGCGCCGCGCTCCAAAACCAATCCCGTGGGGTTGCACGGATTGGAAAAAATGAAGACGTTTGGTTTGTGTTCGCGCAAGGCGTTCACAACCAAATCCGCGTCAATAACGCAATCCGCGCGTTTGGGCAAAGCGACGCACTTCGCGCCCGTCAGGTTCGCGTAAAAACGATACATCGAAAAATCCAGCGCGAAATGCAGCATTGTTTTTCCATCGCCCAAAAAAGCGGCGGCGATCAAAAAAAGCAATTCATCCGATCCGTTCGCGGCGGTCAGAAGTTCCGGCGCAACGCCGTAATATGCCCCGGCCGCACGGCACAAATCGATTGCGTTGGGGTCCGGGTAACGCCGCATGTCGATATGCCGCGCCGCCGTTTGCAACACTTCGAGTTCCGCCTGTGTCGTTGGCAAAAACGATTCGTTTGCATCCAATCGAACGGGATAATCGCCGTCGATTGGGTCATACGGTGTGAGATATTTCAATTTTTCGTTGAGTTCAAAGGGCATGTCGGTCTCCTGGATTTTTAGTTTGGATTTTATTTTACAAGTGTCTAATGTCTAGAACCGCACGCGCACGGCATTTGCGTGGGCGGTCAGACCCTCGTTTTCGGCTAGGCAAATAATATCTTGCGCCGCTGCGGATAAGGCCGTTTTGGTGTAGGAGATAAACTGGATCTTTTTGACATAATCGTCCACAGAAAGCGGCGAAAAGAAGCGAGCTGTGCCGCCCGTCGGCAAAACGTGATTCGCGCCCGCGTAATAATCACCCACTGATTCTGGCGTAAAATGCCCAACAAAAACCGACCCCGCATTATCAATCGCGCCAAGGTATTGCATCGGTTCTTGCACACACAATTCCAGATGCTCGGGCGCAAATTCGTTGGCATACACAATCGCCTGCGTCATGTTTTCGCAAACGATCAACGCACCGAAACGTTCCAACGATTCCTTTGCGATGTCCGCGCGAGGCAGCGTCTCCAACTGTCGCAACAGTGCTTCGCGGGTGCGCTTCGCGATATCTTCCGACGTTGCAAGCAAGATCGCGCTTGCCAACCTGTCGTGCTCGGCTTGCGAAAGCAAATCCGCCGCAAGAAATTCAGGGTTCGCGCTTTCGTCGGCAATCACCAAAATTTCGCTCGGGCCCGCGATGGAATCAATATCAACCTCGCCGTATAACTGCTTTTTGGCGGTTGCGACAAAGATGTTACCGGGTCCGACGATTTTATCCACTTTGGGCACGCTCCGCGTTCCGAACGCCAACGCCGCAACGGCTTGCGCACCGCCCATCAAAAAGATTCTGTTCGCGCCCGCAATGTGCGCGGCGGCGATGATATTGGGGTTTGCCTTGCCCCCGCCGGGCGGTGTTACCATGATGATTTCGCCCACGCCCGCGACTTTTGCCGGAATGACATTCATCAAAACCGACGACGGATAAACCGCCGTTCCGCCCGGCACATAAACGCCCACGCGTGCCAGCGGACGCACGCGCTGACCCATCAATACGCCGCCATCGTCCGTTGTGAACCAACTTTGCCGCTTTTGATTCTCGTGGAACACGCGCACACGCTCCGCCGCGCGTTTGAGGGCGTCTAAAAACGCCGTATCGCAGTTTTGCATCGCTTGGTCGATTTCGGCTTGACTAACCTCAAAAACAGCAGGGCACGCCTTGTCGAACTGCATGGCATAATCGCGCACAGCATCGTCGCCGCGCGATTTGACCCGCGCGATGATCTCCGCAACAACGGCGTTGACTTTGCCGTCGACCTCGCCGCTACGGGCCTTGAGCAACGCGAACAGGGCGATCTCGTCGCGTCCGTTTGCGATTGTGATTGGTAACATCAATATGCTCCTTTACTAATCCGATTACGCCTTCGGATCTTCATTTTCATACAGTACCATAGTGCCTTGCGGCAATATCATGTACCAATATCCATACCGATAGACGACACCGTTCCAAATCGCTGTTTTGTTGTCAGACATGATTGCCCAGTTCGAACAGCGTGGGTCAACCACGAACCGCAAAAACAGCGGTTTGGAAAAATCCTGCGCCTGCAAATAGGCTTGCGCACGGGCTTCGTTCTCTTTCAGTACAAAACTGTTCAAATAGTGCCCGCGTAATACGCCGAAGAATACGACAAACGCCAAAAGAAAACTGACGGCGGTTATCGCCTTGTGCGTGCGTCCCAAAGAAGGCGGCGAAGTGCGGGCGAGCGTGAACGCGATCCATATCGACAGCAAAAACAGCGCCGGCATGAGCGTCCTCCAAATATAGGAAGCCGCCAATAACATGTAATACGAACCCAACCCCAGCACAAGCGGGCATAAGGCAAAATGCGCTTGACGGTCTTTTTTGATGAAAAGTTTAAGCGGTATGTAGATGAGAACCGCCAAAAACAACACGTCATATCCCCGCCAAACCCAATCCAGCCAAGGGTATGTTTTAAATGTGATCGTTGGATGGAACAGCAAAAACAACGTGACAGCATAACCGATCAGCAAACCCAATGCCGCCATGCGTTCCAATATCCGCAACGGGCGTTTTTCTTCAGGACGCAACAGCCAAAACAACAGCACACCCAGCAAAAGCGTGACGGGGAACAGCAAAGCGCGTGTGTTCAGCATCATGGTTTGCGCCACGACAAAATTTTCAAAAAACGGACGAACCGCAACGGATAACCGCCGAAAATTTCCCGGGGCTAAAAATACGCTTGCAACACCCGCGACCGAACCCAAAAAACAGCAGATTGTCAGTGCCAAACGCCGCGATGCGAATGGCAGCGGCGAATCAGAATCCATTGCGCAAAATTTCGTTTGATACCAAGATGCCAGCGGGAGAAGAACACTCACGCCCACCGCGATCATGCCCCATTGCTCCATCGTCGCGCCCGAAACAAAAGCCAACACGGGCAAAAGCATGAGTGCGCCGCGGGTGATTGGCTTCCCCTCCCAATGGATGCGGCGCAAAGCCCAAGCGAAGCACATCACAGGAATTGCGGGATAAATATAGTTGGCGGCTCCCGCAAACCACATCATTGTCGTCGTGGAAAGCTCTTTTCCGCTTCCAAGCAAAACCAAGGATAAAATCACGAGCGAAAACTGAAACATGCGCCTGTTTATCGCGAACGCTTTTGCCGTGCAGAAAACGGTCAATCCGCAAAGCATGGGATGTATCAAACGCATCGCTTGCAACGGGAGCTTGAGCAGCAACGTTAACACCAGATGCACCAATGCACGCCCGTTGGTGCGCAGATAGTGCCGTATATGAAACGCCGCAAAATCCGCAAATGATTGCCCCGGTCCAATCGTGTATCCCCAGTCGTCGCCTTCAAGATATTTAAACTGCGCCAGAACAAAAAAACAACCGACACAAAACGCAAAAATAATCCAATGCCAATTTGTGCGCAAAAAGCTCTTGATTTTCAACCCATACCCACTCCAAAACAAAAATGATTAACCTGTTACCTGCGCCGCCAGACGCATGTTGTTGAGCAGTTCCTCAATTGCGGCGCGGCGTAGTTTCATGCTCGCCTTGTTCACGATCACGCGGGCAGATATGGGAGCGATCTCCTCAATCACCTCCAAACCGTTCTCGCGGAGCGTACCGCCGGTTTCCACAATATCCACAATGGCATGGGCAAACGCCAAAAGCGGCGCAAGCTCCACTGAACCCTCGATTTTTACAATGCGCACATCCATGCCTTTGCGCTCAAAAAAGTGCTTGGCGACATTCGGATATTTTGTCGCGACGACGCGCTCATGAAAGCCGTGAAAAAAGTCGACGCCCTTTGGTCCCGCCAAAGCAAACCTGCACCGCCCGAAGCCTAAATCAAGCATTTCGTAGTGCGTGCCGCCCATTTCGAGGATGGTATCCTTGCCAACAACGCCCACATCACACGCGCCGTGCTCCACATAAGTGAGCACGTCGGCGGGCTTTGCAAGCACGACTTCGTAATCATCCATCGGCAAAATGAGCCGCCGTCCTTTGCTGTTGAGCTGTGCGCAATTGAAGCCGATGGTTTCAAATAGCGCGACGGTTTGCTTTTCGAGCCTGCCTTTGGTGAGCGCGATACGGATTTTTTGACTGCTCATATGCTCTCCTCCAATTCGCCGCCGCCCAACACCACAACGCGGGGGATTTTGCGCGCCGCAGCGTAGGCATAAGCCTCTTCTTTGGTTTTCGCGATGGAATATTCGCAACGATGTCCCTCGGATTCCAACTGATGCAAACGGCGCAATGCCGTCGCCTGAAAACCATCCATGCCAAACACAAGGATATCGGGCAACGACTGAGCTACGACCTCCCCGCGCAAAAGAGATGCCTGCGCGAGCACATGAACATCCAACGCAAAGCCGATCGCAGGGGCGGGTCTCCCAAAATCGCGCAGCAATTGATCATAGCGTCCGCCCGAAAGCACCGGCAAACCGCTGCCCTCCATATATCCCCGAAACACAAATCCCGTGTAATATGACTGCCCGTGTACCAAACCCAAATCGATATCGACATAATCCATCAAATCAAGTTCGCGCACATATTGGATGAGCGTTTGGAGGTATTCGACCGCCTGCAAAGCTTCGCTAGCCCGAAAAAGTGTTTTCGCCTTGCGCAATACGCTCTCGTCGCCGAACAACCGCGGCAACGCGCGGAACGCGTCCGTTGCGGTGATTGCGTTCGATTGCAGGAGAATTTCCAATTCATCGCTGTTTTTGCTTTCGATTGCCTGCGCCAAGGCGGATTTTGTTACATCGTCGATGTCGATCGCCGCAACGAGGGCTTTAAAGATACCCGCGTGACCAATTTCGATGCGGAAACGCGAAGCGCCGCAAGCCCGCAAAGCATCGACCGCGCACAAAAAAATTTCCAAATCCGCGCGCAAGCCATCCGCACCGAGCAATTCCACGCCGCTTTGCAAAACCGCGTCGCTGTGTCCCGCGTAAAGTCTCGAACGGCGAAAAACCGTCTCGTGGTAATAGAGCCGCAACGGCAGTCGCGCGTCCCGCATGCGCGTCGCCGCAATACGCGCGATCGGCGACGTCGCGTCCGGGCGCAACGCCAACAGGCGTCCGCGGGAATCCGTAAGCGTATAGAGCTTTTCGGTCAGCCAACTGGCGGATGTGTTGCGGTAAACGTCGATGAACTCCAAATGCGGCGGCATAACCCGGCGGTAACCGCGCGATTGAAAAACACCTGCCAGCGCATTCTTTGTTTGTTCAATGGCGTCGCATTCTTCGAGCAAATAATCTTTTGTGCCTTCGGGCGTAATTCTGGCGTAGCGATTCATCCCTTCGCCCTCCTTTGTTTTGTGGTTTGCTTATTCTTTCGTTGGATTCCACACCCAATGATCAATGAACCGTTGTCTACATCATGTCAAACAAACTCATCTGCCGGCTCTGCGGCAATCCCGCGAGCGCACCGAGTTCGTCAAGCAATGCCATCACCTGTGTTGAAACGCCCGTGCGCTTTTTGAAATCGTCGCGAGACAAATATTCACCTTCGCCGTCTGACCGCGCGTTTTCAAGCTGTTTTGCGGCGACACCGCCCACGCCGTCCAAAGCGGAAAATGGCAAACGAATCTTTCCGTCTTCAATCAAATAGGTTTTTTCGGCGGATTGATAGATATCCACAGGCAAAACCCGTATGCCACGCGCGAGCATCTCATTCACGACCTGCAAAGAAACAAGAGCGTCTTTTTCTTTCGCCGTCGCCTTTTTGCCGAGTTTTTGAATTTCTTTGATCTTTGCGCGCACGTGACTTTGCCCCGCCAAAATGGCGCGTGTGTCCAACGCGTCGCCGCGCACGGTGAAATATGCCGCATAGTATTCCAACGGATGATAAATCTTATACCAGCCGAGACGCAATGCCGCGATCACATAGGCTGCGGCGTGCGCTTTTGGGAACATGTATTTGATTTTCATGCAGGATTCGATATACCAATCCTCTACGCCGTGATCGCGCATCGCCTGTTTGTGTTCGTCCGTCAGTTTGATTTTCGACAAACCCTTGCGGACAATTTCGGTAATCTGAAACGCCATGCTGGGATCAAGTCCCTTGTGAACCAAATACACCATGATGTTGTCGCGTGTGCCGATGACCTCAGAGATGGTGCAAGTGTGGTTTTTGATGAGATCCTGCGCGTTGCCGAGCCACACGTCCGTACCGTGCGACAGTCCTGAAATTTGCAGAAGATCCGAAAAATTGCGCGGTTTCGCCTCCATGAGCATACCAAGCACAAAATTGGTCGCCATTTCGGGGAGAGAAAGCGTACCTGTGGGGCAATCGATTTCCTCCGATGTCACGCCCAACACTGTGGGCGACTGGAATAACGCATAAAGCTTTGGATCGCACACATCTGCTTGATCGATCGTGATGCCCGTCAATTGCTCCAAATAGTGATACAGCGTCGGCACGTCGTGCCCTAAATTGTCGAGTTTCAAGATGGTATCGTGCAATGAATGAAAATCAAAATGTGTCGTCTTGCCTTTTTCGGGGTCATTCGCAGGGTATTGCACGGGGGTGAAGTCTTCGACTTCCATATGCGCAGGGATGACCACCATGCCGCCGGGATGCTGACCTGTGGTGCGCTTGACGCCCTCACAACCCTTCGCGAGGCGTTCCACTTCGGCTTGGCTGATCTCGCGCCCCGTCGCGTCGAGATATTTCCGCACGAAAAACGCCGCTGTTTTTTCGGCAAGCGTACCGATCGTGCCTGCCTTGAACACATGCGCCGCGTCGAAAAGCTCCTCGGTGTAGCGATGTGCGCAAGATTGGTATTCGCCCGAAAAGTTTAAATCGATGTCGGGTTGTTTTTCACCATTAAAGCCCAAAAACGTTTCAAACGGTATGTCGTGTCCGTCGCGCTGCAAGGGAGCACCGCATTGCGGACACGCCTTAGGCGGCAAATCGAATCCCGATCTGACTTCGCCGCGCTCGAAGAACTCTGTGTACAAACACTGCTTGCACAAATAATGCGGCACAAGCGGATTGACTTCCGAAATACCCGCCGCGTTCGCGACGAACGAAGATCCCACCGATCCGCGCGAACCTACATAATAGCCGTGCTCTTCGGAATTCTTGACCAGCTTCTGCGCAATCAAATACAGCACGCCGTAGCCGTGATGGATGATGGCGTTCAGCTCTTTTTCAAGGCGCGCCCGCACGGGATTCGGCAACGGATCGCCGTATTTTTTTTGCATACGCGTGTAGCAAATTTTGCGCAATTCTTCGTCCGCGCCCTCGATAACGGGCGGAAAATTGCCCTCAGGGAACGGTCTGATCGTCTCGATTTGCGCCGCGATAGCGTTGGTGTTCGTCACAACAACTTCCATCGCCCGGTCGCCCAGATAGGCGAACTCATCGAGCATCTCGGTCGTCGTGCGGAAATATAGCGGCGCTTGCTCGCCCGCGTCGTCATAACCCTGCGCAGTCATAAGCACTTCGCGGTAAATGCTGTCGCGGGCCTCCAAAAAGTGCACGTCGCAGGTCGCGACGACGGGTTTGCCCAAGGCATCGCCCAAAGCCAGAATGCGGCGGTTAATCGCAATCAAATCCTCGTCGCCATCCGCCAGCGGCATTTCGCCTTCGACCGCCCGGGTCAAAAATCGATTGTTGCCAATCGGCTGGATTTCTAAATAATCATAAAATGACGCGATGCGGCGAATCTCTTTTTCGTCCCGTTCCTCCAGCACCGCGCGGTATATCTCACCCGCCTCGCACGCGCCGCCGAACAACAAGCCTTCGCGGTGTTCGATGAGCGCACTGCGCGGCACACGCGGCTTACGCGCAAAATACTGGATATTTGACATGGTGATGAGCTTGTATAGATTTTTTAGCCCGACCAGATTTTTGACCAAAATGATAAAATGATGCATACGCAATTTGCGCGGATCCGCCCGCAAACGCCCCGCGTTGAACCAAAGCAAATTCCCACCGCAAGCGGGATGCGCTTCATCGGCAAAACGGAGGAGTTCAAGCAACACCTTGGCGGTTACGCGCGCGTCGTCGTCGGCGCGATGATGCCGGAAGCTACCCAGCTTAAAGTGTTCAACAAGCGTTTCCAATTTGTAATTGCGCAAATCGGGCAAAATCAACTGCGCAAACGCCATTGTGTCCACCGTCGGCACGGAAAATTTCTGACCGTTGCGACGGTAAATCGCTTTCAAAAATCCAACGTCAAAATGCGCGTTGTGCGCCGCAAGCGTCGCGTTGCCGCAAAACTCGGCAAACGACCGCACTGCCTCCCATTCTTCGGGCGCACCCGTGAGCATTTCGTCCGTGATTTGTGTTAACGCAACGATTTTTTGCGGTAAGGTACGATGGGGATTGACAAACGTTTCAAAAGAGTCTTTGATTTCGCCGTCCGCAATGCGCACCGCGCCGATTTGAATGAGCCTGTCCTGTTTGGAAGAAAGCCCAGTGGTTTCGATGTCAAAAACAACATATTCCTGTTGGAACGCAAACGTTTCCGTTCCGGGCGCGTCTAAAACGACCTCCGGCATATCGTCGACATAGTAAGCTTCCATGCCATAAATGATTTTGACACCATGCTTTTTGCCGGCCTCCATGGCGGACGGAAACGCCTGCCCACCGCCGTGATCGGTGATCGCGATCGCGCTGTGTCCCCACTTTGCGGCGCGCGCAATGAGCGTCTCCGCGCTGGCAATGCCGTCCATATCGGACATATTGGTGTGCAAATGGAGTTCCACGCGCTTTTGGGGCGCGTCGTCCGTTGGCAAGATGCGCTCGACCGTCATGATGGTTTTGGGCTGTAATGTGTGTTGGCTCGAAAAGTTATCCCACGTGAACGCGCCCGACACAACCAGCGCAACGCCGTCCTTGATTTTCCCCTGTGCCGCACTGCCCTCGGCGGTATCAAAAAAATATTTGCAGGCAAACGAATTTGTGCCGTCCGACAATCCGAATGTAATCAGCGTGCTTTCACCGCCGCGCACATTGACCTCTTTTACGCCGAAAACCTCGCCCCATATGGTGGCGATGCCATCCAGCGGATCAACTTGATCCATCGGTGTGGGTCTTTGCTTGATTTCGCTCCCGCACAAAATTTCGGCGTTTGCAACTGAGAACGGCAAGCCCTCAAAATAGATATCGTCTTTGCATTTGCGGGGTTTTGGCGTTTTGGGCGCGGCGGATGCCTTGGATTGTTTCGGCCGTGCTTTGGGCGCGGGCTTTGGAGGAACTGCGTCGGTTTTCTGTTCGGGCATATCGATATGATATGTAATCGTGGCGTTGAGTGCCGCGCCGAGTTCTTGGCATGCGCGGGCGATGGACAAGGCGGACACCCATTTTTTTGAACTCAATTTGATAAAAAAATCCCGTGCGCCGCGCCGTTCCATGCGCGACACTTCCACATCGGCAAGCTCGGGCGCAAAACGGAGATTCGGCGCGATATCGGCGAAAAAAGATGAAAAAAGATTGGACACACGCAATTCCCCTTCTGGTTTATAGATGTTCAATTTCCTGCAATAACGCCTGCAACGCCTCGTTTTCGGGCACTTTGCGCAGTGCTTTCCCTTTTGCGAACAACAATACGCAACCGTCGCCGCCCGCAAGCCCGACATCGGCTTCGCGCGCTTCGCCCGGACCGTTCACGGCACAACCCATCACCGCGACGGTGATGTTTTTGCGGCAATCCGCAAGCGCGCGCTCCACTTGATGCGTCAAGGCGATCAAATCAATTTTGGTGCGCCCGCAAGTGGGGCACGACACGATATTGGGGCGATCGGGCAACATGCGCATGGATTCCAAAATCAAAAAGGCCGCCTTCACTTCCTCTTCGGGAGATGCCGTGAGTGACACGCGGATGGTGTCGCCAATGCCGTCGAGCAACAACGCGCCAATACCGATGCCTGATTTGACCAACCCGACCCGCGTCGTCCCCGCTTCGGTCACGCCCAAATGCAAGGGATACGCGCAAGTCTCCGCCAACAACCGATATGCCCGCACCATGGTTTGCACGTCGGATGATTTGATCGAAACGACAATGTCGTCAAAATCGCACCGCTCCAGCATGCGCACGTGGCGCATGGCGCTTTCGACAAGCGCTTCGGGTGTCGGCTTGCCGTATTGCGCCAGCAAAGGCGCTTCCAAACTGCCCGCGTTCACGCCCACGCGGATGGGTACGCTATGTTGCCCGCACGCGTCCGCAACCGCTTTGACACGCGCGTGATCGCCGATATTGCCCGGATTGATGCGGATTTTATCCGCGCCGGCCGCAACGCTTTCGAGCGCAAGCTTGTAGTCAAAATGGATATCGGCGACAATGGGCACTTTGCAGGTGGTTTTGAGCGCGGCAATCAGCGCGACGGCGGCGTGGTTCGGCACGGCGGCGCGGATGATTTCGCATCCGGCGGCTTCCAACACTTTTGCTTGCGCAATATTCGCCGGAATGTCGTCCGCAGGGCGGCTGAGCATGGATTGCACGCGCACGGGCGCATTGCCGCCAAGCGCAAGCCCGCCCGCGCGAACGCTTTTGCACAATCGCCTTTGCACGTCTTTGCCCCCCCTTTTTTTTCATCGCTGTGATCGTTTTATCGCTTGCCCTGCACCAGTGATACGATATCCGAAAATGATATAACCAGCATAAACAGCAACAATAACAATAGACCAATTCCATGCACCCAAGCTTCAAATTTTTTGGGGATTGGCTTGCGGAAAATCATTTCCACAATCAAAAACAGGAGCCTTCCGCCGTCCAGCGCGGGGATAGGCAAAAGATTCATCACACCAATATTGATGGAGATAAGCGCAAGCAAAAACAGAAAATTGAGCAATGCCTCTTTGAATGCCTCGCCGCCCTCCTGCGCACTCTGTTGCGCCTCTTTCGCTTGGTCGGATATGATGGTGACGACACCAATCGGTCCTGACATATCACTCAAACGGAACTTGCCCGTCGCCATGTCAAGCAAACTCAGCCACACCATGCGGGCGACCGAAACGCTTTCGAGCACGGCGTATTTTATCACGTTCAAAGGCTGGATTTTCTCCACAAAAAGCCCAAAATCCTGCTGAATGCTTGCGTTGCCCGTCGTGTTTTCCTCCATGGAAAACCGCACTTTGAGTTTCGTCTTCGCGCCGCCGCGCCGCACTTCCAAATCCACCGTTCCGTCCGCGTCGCGCGAGAGCAAAAAGAAGACATCGATGCTCGAAAACACCGTTTTGCCGTTGATTTTTGTGATTTTGTCGCCCTCCATCAATCCTGACACGCGGCTCGGCGCACCCTCCGCAAAACCATGCACGGTTTTGGAGTAGACGCCCGCTTGCATCGACAAGATAATCGCCATAATCAGCAAGCCGCACATCAAATTGACAAACGCACCCGCAAAGAGCACCAAAAACCGTTTCCAAGCTTTCTGCGCCAAAAACGACCGAGGATCTTCGGTTGCTTCCTCTTCGCCCTCCATGAGAACGGAACCGCCGAACGGTAACGCGCGGAGCACGTATTTTGTCTCTTTTTTGCCGAACCCAAAAAGTTTTGGACCCATGCCGATCGCGAACTCGTTCACACGGATTTTGAACAATTTTGCCATCGAAAAATGCCCAAGCTCATGTGATAAAATCAAAAAACCGAAGAACAAAACGGCGACCGCGATAGGCCATACCTTTGCCCAGATTGCGGCAATACTGATTGCAAGTGTCAGACGAACCCCTCCCATATGAATTGATAATTGATAATTGCGCAATTGGCGTGAAGTGTTCAAGCGGGCGTTAGCAATGTCCACGCACCGCCATCCGCACGGCGGCATCCAACTCCAAAATATCGCCGAGACACGGAGACTCGCAAACGCGCGGCACGCGGGCAACCGCTTCTTCGTTTGTTTGAACAATATCCAAAAAGCCGCATTCGCCCGCGCGGAACATCTCGTTCGCCGCCTCGTTCGCGGCGTTGAGCGCAACAGTCGCCTCCCAACCCATTTCAAACGCTTTGCGGCAGAGGTTGACGGCGGGAAATACCGCATCGTCGGGCGGCTCGAACGTGAGCGCCCCGATTTGCGCCAAATCCAAAGGCGGAACGATGGCTTGCATGCGCGCGGGATAAGTGAACGCGTATTGGATGGGCAGACGCATGTCGGGATTGCCCAACTGCGCCAAAACAGAATGATCCGTGAATTCCGCAAGAGAATGCACGATGCTCTGCCTGTGGATTAAAACATCAATTTGCGCGGGCGGCAGCCGGAACAACCAAGCCGCTTCGATTACCTCAAACCCCTTGTTCATCATGGTCGCGCTGTCGATTGTGATTTTTGCGCCCATGCTCCAACTGGGATGCTTGAGTGCTTGCTGGATTGTGACCCCGCGCAGTTCTTCAAGCGTTTTGCCGAAAAACGCGCCGCCCGACGCCGTCAAAATCAACCGCTTCACCGCACGCGGAGAACCTTGTATCGCTTGAAATATCGCCGAATGCTCGCTGTCAACGGGCAGGATGTCGATCCCGCGGGCTTTTGCGCGTTCCATTACCAGTGCGCCGCCCGCCACAAGGCTCTCTTTGTTCGCAAGCGCAAGCTTGTTCCCCGCTTCAATCGCCGCCAGTGTCGGGCGCAAACCCGCAATCCCCACAATGGCGTTGAGCGTCATATCGCACGGTATTTCCGCGCAACGGGCAACGCCGTCTTCCCCGCCAAGCACCTCGCAAGGCGTATCGGCGACCGCAACGCGCAACCGCTTCGCGATTGCTTCATCCGCCATGGCGGCGTATTTGGGCTGATGACGGCGTATTTGCGCTTCCATCAGCGCGGCGTTGGTATTGCCTGTGATTGCAAGCACCTCGCCGCCCAAGCGTTCGACGACATCCAAGGCCTGTATGCCGATCGAACCTGTTGCACCCAAAATTGTATATTGCATGCTTTGCCTTTACGGCTATCCTGTTTTTGTATCAAGAGAAACGCAAAAGCGCAAACAAGCGTCAAATTGATTTTAACACAAAAACGGGATAGCCGTATTTCCCTTTCCTGTCGTTAAACCGCTGTGAACAGCGGAATATTCCACGCGTTGCATATCGTCATGAAAAAATAGATCGACGGCGCAACAAATAGGAGACTGTCAAAACGATCCATCACACCGCCGTGACCCGGAAATAATTTGCCGAAATCCTTTTGCCCATAGTAACGCTTGAGTGAAGACGCCGTCAAATCGCCCAAAATCGAAATCAAAATCAAAGGCACACCAACCAACGCGGACGCCAAGATATTGATACGCAAATCGCCGATGAAAAAAGCGTTGAACAGCACTGCCAAACCAACATTTGCGGCGGTCGTCAGAATCACGCTGCCGATTGCGCCCTCAACGCTCTTTTTGGGGCTGGCGCGGGGGCTGAGTTTGCGCTTGCCCAAACGCACGCCCACAAAGTAGGCGAAAGTATCCGCAAGCCAACAGCAAAACAACGTAAAACACAAGTAATACGCAGCCAAATTCGGCACAAAACCGTCGCCCGCAATTTCTTTTGTGAGATCTCGCACACCGATCAAGCAGGTCATTGCGGACGGCACGGCGATGCCGGCAATGATTGCGTAAACGAGGTTATCGAACGAAATTTCATCAAAGCGCTGTAACATAAGAAATGAAAGCACGAACAGGAACAGCAAAATCGCCGCAAAACCGGGCACACGCAATTTTTCGAGCAAATCATACTCGCCGATTGCCGGCACGGCGGCGGCGGCGATCACAGAAAGCGCGATGAGCGGCTTGCTTTTGATTTTGACCAGATGACAGATTTCATATGCGGCGAGTGCCGCGAATAGACACACCAGAATCCCAAAAATCGGAGACATGATGAAAACCAACGCCGTAATCGCCAACGCCGCGCCCAAAAGCCCCGTGATGATGCGTGTTTTGATATGAATCCCTCCCTTTTTGCTATTCAACTCTGCCGAAACGGCGATTTCGCGCGGCAAACGCCTCCAGTGCCGCGTCAAAATCCGTCTCGCGAAAATCCGGCCACAGAATATCTGAAAACCAAAATTCCGCATAGGCGCTTTGCCAAAGCAGAAAATTTGACAACCTTTGCTCGCCGCTCGGGCGGATAATCAAATCAAGCGCGGGTTGACCTGCCGTATACAATCCGTCTTCGATGTCCTGCAAACAAAGTGCGTCGGCCTGTTTTTCGCCTGCGGCGACCAACCGCGCAATGCGCTTTGCGGCGTGCAGAATTTCCTGCCGACCGCCGTAATTGACGGCGATGCTGACGATCGTTTTGTCTTTGTCCGCCGCCTGCGCCTCCATGTCGCGCAAACGCAGGAAAATATCGCGCGGCACAGGACCGCCGTCGTCAAGATCACCGATATAGCGAATGCGCCAGCGTTTTTGCTCGTTTTCACCCTTGCGGCGTTCGATATCATCCAACTGACGGCGGAACAGTGCCATAATGGCATCGACTTCCGCCTGCGGACGCTGCCAATTTTCGGTGGAAAACGCGTAAAACGTCAAATGTGGAATTCCAATATCGGCGGCGTATTCGCAAATGCGTTCAAAGGCTTCCACACCCGCTTTGTGACCTTCGGTGCGCGAAAGCCCGCGCTGTTTTGCCCAACGCCCGTTGCCGTCCATGATGATGCCCACGTGCTTCGGCAAACCGCTTTGCGGCATAAAACCGTCTCCTTGCGTTTTGATCAAATATGAATTTTGCGGGATCGCTCAGATTTCCATGGTCTCTTTTTCTTTTGCGGCGGCGACGGTATCAATCTCCTTGACAAACTTGTCGGTCAAATCCTGCAATTCTTTTTCGTCGTCTTTGAGGTCGTCTTCGGTCAAGTCGGAGGATTTTTGCAGTTTTTTTAGTTTATCAATCGTATCACGGCGTGTGCCGCGCACCGAAACTTTGGCTTCCTCCGCCATTTTTTTGATATCTTTCACGATGTTTTTGCGGTGATCCTCCGTCAATTGCGGGAACATCAAACGGATTGTGCGCCCGTCGCTTTGCGGATTGATGCCCAAATCGGAAGCTTGCAGTGCTTTTTCGATGCCGCGCACGGTGCCGGCATCCCAAGGCTGAATGGTGAGCACGCGGGATTCCGTCACCGAAACCGCCGCAAGCTGATTGATTGGGGTCGGTGTGCCGTAATAATCCACGCGAATTTTGTCGAGCACGGCGGTGTTTGCGCGTCCTGCCCGAATGCTTGAAAACTCCGCTTTAAGCGCGGCGACTGTTTTTTCCATTTTTTGTTTTGCCAAAAGCAAATATTCATCCATGTCGCAGTCCTCCATCTTTTGATTATTCAACGTGTATTTTATTCACGGGTTAAGCAGGTGCCGACCGCGCCGCCGCCGAACACAGCGCCAATGTTTTCGGGAGGTGTCAGGTTGAACACAAACATGGGCAAATGCCTTTCTCGCGCAAGCGCCGCCGCCGTCGCGTCCATCACCTTGAGATGTTGCCGCAAAATCTCATCGTAGGTCAGCGTGTCATATTTGACGGCATCGGCGTGTTTTTTGGGATCTTTGTCGAAAACGCCGTCCACATTGGTCGCTTTGAGTACGATATCCGCTTCAATTTCGGACGCGCGGAGTACAGCCGCAGAATCTGTTGTAAAAAACGGATTGCCCGTGCCGCCGCCGAAAATGACGACGCGCCCATTCTCTAAAGCCCGCAGAGCCTCCGCTTTATTGATACATCCGGCCACTTGCGGCACGACGAACGCGCTTTGCACCAGCGTTTTTTGCCCAATTTGTTCCAAGGTGTCGGCAAGCGCGACGGCGTTCATTAGGGTCGCCAGCATCCCCATTTGGTCCGCTCTAACGGCATCCATTTTCCCGCTGGTTCGCCCGCGCCAAAAGTTGCCGCCGCCAATCACAACGCTCATTTGCACACCGGAGGATACACAGTGTTTGATTTGTTCGCAAATGGCTTCCGCAACGGCAAAATCAATGCCGCCGCCATGTTCTCCCGCCAAAACCTCGCCGCTGAGTTTCAGCAACGCACGGCGGTATTGCAAAGTTCGCACAGCCATCACCCCTTTATTTTTGCGATATCGCAACTGATAACATAATAATTTTTATCGTCGTCGTTGCCCTTTTTCACCGTGATTGCCTTCGCCTTGTTGATGGACAAACGATCGGGCAAATTCCGTGCGCTCGGCCAAGGCGGATTGTTCGCAAGCTGGAACGACAACGCCAATTCCATGGCGACTGCTGGCAAGGATTCCTGCCACAGCGATATGCGATCGTTGGTACCGTTCAATATTGCGGCCGCCCTTATTTGCTCGATTGCCGCTTCGGTATCCCGCATCATCTCGGAATCCCAGTCAGACCCCATCAGCGGTGTGCACATGGCGAACGGCGAACCGTCGCTCAATCCGGGCAACACACCGTCCGCCGCGCGCAACACCGCCACTGTCAGACTGTTGTTGACCACACGGTCGGTCGCATACCAAGCAATCACGGTGCCGTCAGGTTTCACGCTGTTTTCGGTGAGAACCAACTGCTGGATGTATGTTTTTGCGGCTTCGATGCCAATCGCCCGCGCCGCTGTCGACGGATAAGAGCTCAGTTCCAATCCTTCCGTTTCACACTGCTCGCGCAGAGCCGCCAAAAAAATCTTCTGCCGCGATTCAGATGCCTGTTCCGCCGTGTAAACATAATAAAAACGATTCGCGCCAAGCTCTTTTGCCTGCTTTGCCGCGCCGCGCGCAAGCGCGTCATAATCAAAGTCGACGACCAGCTTCGCAACGTCCATGAACAGCATCGGTTCTTCCGTCGGCTGGCAAACAGAGATGCGCACATCGGGATAGTTATCCTTAATCCAGCGCGCCGCGGACGCCGTGCCGTTGGGTGCTTGCGCGAACATGACCGCACGCAGGGTTTTGACGCCGGCGACCACTTTTTTAACGTGTTCTTTGAATTTTGCGTCGTCAAAAAAGACTTCGTCGCTCGCTTTGTTGACGAGCACCGCGCCGACGGCGTATTTGTTTTGCAATTCGCGGGCAAACGCGGTTTCGATCGGTGCCGTATTCGCGCTACCCGCAAAAATCAAAATTTTTCCTTCCACCGGAATGCGCTTCGCTCGACCGCAGGCGGTCAAGCCCGCCAATATGACAACGCATGCGAGTATTGCCGCAATAACACGATTTTTCATACTAATCTTCCTTCTATTAGGCGATCGTCACTTCGCGGTGCGCTTCGGCGGAGCGATAGACGGCATCTAAAATTTTGGATGTCTGCACGGTCAAATCGATGTAAGCTTGGTTCGGCACTTGTGTTTGGACGCTTGTGACGAACGAATCGATTTCAGCTTGGTAGAAATCTCTTTTTTGATAGGTCGGTTTGATTTCGAGAAGCGCGTCTTGCTTCGACGTATAAAAGACAAAGTCGCCGCAATATTGCAAGCGGATGCCGCCCTTTGTTCCCATAAAATCAATGAACGTTTCGCTTTGACCGATATTTTGCGCCCACGCGCCCTCAAACGAGAGCACAGGACCCGTCGTGCGCACAAGACCCGTTACGGAGTCGTCGACATCATAAACGCCGTCGGTCGCTTTTGTGCGGTTTGCCCACATGGACAAATAGGTGTATTCGGCTATATTTTTGCCGAGCTTGCAAAACGCCTCTCCGCTGGCGGTGAGCGGCTTCGGTTCGCCGCAGCAATACAAAATCAAATCAAGATAATGCACACCCCAATCGATTAGCGCACCGCCGCCCGACTTTGCTTTGTTGGTGAAATCACCGCCGATCCCCGGAATACTGCGATGGGCGCGAAAACTCGCGAACACATGAAAGACCTCGCCCAGGTCGCCCGCCTCAATCATGGCTTTGACGCGGTTAACGTTGTCGGCGAAGCGGTTGACCACGCCGATGCTCAAAATTCTGCCCGTTTCGTGGGCGACTTTCTGCATTTCGAGCGCTTCATCCAAAACACGCGCAGCGGGTTTTTCGCAGAGGACATCTTTGCCGGCGCACATAAAATCAATCGAAATACGCGCGTGGAAATCATTGTGTGTGCAAACCGAAACGGCGTCCAGATCGGGGTCGTCTAAAATATCGTGATAATCCACAATAGCTTTGCCGCATTCATATTTTTTAACCGCTTCTTCCGCGCGTTCGGGAACGATATCGCAAAAATAGAGGATTTCAACGTCGGGATTTTTAAGGTAGTTCGGAATATGCGCCGCATTCGCGATATTCCCGCATCCAATCACCGCAACACGAATCTTTGCCACTGATTCACACACCCTTTTCTAATTAGAAATATGATCATTGCTATTCTAACACTTCTTGGCGAAAAAGTAAAGAGTTCGCGCGTGGTTTTTTATTTTATCAATGATTTGAAGATTGTGCGTCAACGCGAGCAATCGCTCCGCGCGGACGACAAAAAGTCCGTGAAAAACTCCACGGACTTGATATTAGCGCGAAGCGCGAAAAAATCACCAGGCTTTGGGGATCAGCGCGAAGCGCGAAAAAATCACCAGGCTTTGGGAATCAGCGCGAAGCGCGAAAAAATCCTTTTTCAATCACCTTTTCAAACCATGTTGCGCAGGTTTCGCGCAGATGCAACGCCGATTGCACACACTCGCGCATGAGCGTGACAATCGATGTGTTGATCGGTAACCCAAACCCGTCAATCGCCGGCACAAGCCAGCCATACATGTCAATCATGCCCGCTCGGCTCGCGGTGATCATCGCTTCCTCCTGCATACGCGCATCGTGCATGATGTCAATATCCTCCAGCAAAAACGCCAGCGCGGCAATCATGCCGTAGCATCCCCAATCGCTCACCGTCGCCGTGATAATGTGATCCGCCGCCGTCGCCACGGCAATGCCGCCTTTGCAATCACAGCGGCACGCGCCCTCGCCCGCGTAAGGGATGTATTTATATAGTTGCTCCGCAATCGCGCCCATGCCGATTTCGTTGCCCAAATCGCCGATGGCAATGTTCAAAACGCCCTTGTCCTGCAATTTTGTGAAGAGGATGTCCATTTTGGCTTCGAGTTCCGTCACATTCAAGCCGGTTGCGTTGTGATAGACACCGGCATGGTTCGCGCCCGGGGCTTCGATACTGATCACCGCGCTCGGATCGCCCTGCGCGATGAGCAAATCGGCTTGTGCCGCCGCTTCGTCCCGCTCTTTTGTGAACGGCAGAACAGCCAGCGCAATGGGCATTTGCTTCACATCCTCAATGCTGTCGTAGCAATGCAAGCCCACGCAAGCCGACAACGCGCGGATGGCTTCGACATTATCCTGCGGGCAGACCAAAACAGGTTTCGCGCCGAAAGATTTCACCAGCGAACGTGCCAATAGAACGGCGCTCACGACACCATCCATTTCGGCTTTTTTGAACGGCAAAAGAACGAATCCGACAAGAATGAACACAATATCGTCCCGCTTCACCACGCGCACAAGCTGCTTTGCCGCGTGCATGGTGAGCGGTTCGCCCGTTTTTGCGCGGGAAGCCTCATACAAAATCTTGCAAACGCCGTATCCGCGCGGATCAAGATTGCTCAAATCATCCAAACTTTGCCCCAAATTGCGTTCAGTCAATTCTTGTTGTGTCATGCTTTTGTCTCCTCCAAAAATTCCGCCATCAGGTAGGCGTGAAGCTTGGCAAGAATTTCGGGTGCCTTGCCGCCCACGGGTTTGCCGTCCACTTCGTATGCCGCGCAACCGAACGATCCCGCGCTCGAAACCAGCACTTCGTCGGCGGCAAACACGTCGTCAAGCGTATAGGGGGTTTCGTCCACAGGGATATTCAGAGCCTTGCAGGCCTTGATGAGATGTGCGCGGGCGATGCCGGGCAAAATCAGATGATCGGTCGGCGCGGTGATGAATACGCCGTCTTTGATGATATGGCAGTTTGAATGCGCACATTCGGTCACGCGATCCCTGCCCAACTCGCGGCGGTAAAGGATTGACTCGTCCGCACCCGCCTGCTTCGCTTTCTGGCTGGCAATCACGCTCGGGAGCAGGTTCAACGTTTTGATGTTGCAATGCAAAAAGCGGGTGTCTTCCAATGTGATCAGTTTGAGTTTTTTATCCAGCGGCTGCACATCCACGGGGCGAATGACAATCCACAGGTTTGGCTTCACGTCGGATTCAGGAAAAACATGGTTGCGGATGCCCGTGCCGCGCGTTATTTGCCAATAAACAAAATTTTCGCCCGTGTCCATCTTTGCGAGCATCTCGTTCAAAATGGCTTTGAGTTCCTCTTTGCTCTGCGGCACGCAAATGCCCAAAAGCCCCGCGCTGTTATAAAATCTGTCGATATGCTCCTGCAAGGTAAAAATCTTGTAGTTGCGGCTGTATGTCGCGTCGTATACGCCGTCGCCAAAATAGCAGACACGGTCGTTCATCGGCACACGCATTTCATCAAGCGGACCAAATTCCCCATTGTAATAACCCAACAATTTCATTTTCACACACCTCAAAATCAAAAATTTCGTCTTTTATCATACTACAAACAAAAAAAAAAGTAAATCCCACTTTGAAACAAACATAAAAATTCGTTTTTTATTTGTTTTTATGAGACGAAACAATAATATTTTGTTTTTATTTGCGATTTACTAAAAAAATAATAGCGCCCAAAATCGCATAGCCCACACAAAACCGCTCCTGAGGAGCAGTAAAGTGATTTTTGAAAACGAGCCGGGGAACATTTGCCGCAATTTCGCGTGCGGCGTTTGCAAAAAAACTCGCCCCGCAAAGCTGCGGCGCATCCGGCGCATTTTTTGTTTTGCCAAACGCGCGGGCTTTGCCTGCGCCAACCTGCACATCTCGCGAAAATAGGCGTCGGCGACCCCCACGCGCAATTGCGCTTCGATCTCCGCCTTCGCAAAACCAAAAGCGGCAAACTGCACCAAATCGCTGTTGTATTGCCGTTCAATCATCGCGGCGATGTCGTGCTTGAGCGACCTTACCGCGCTGTTCGGTGTTTCGCGATAAAGATAGATCGCTTCGGAGCAATCGCAAATCGTTTTTGTGTGCGCAAGATAGCTGAGCACAAACGCGCGGTCTTCGCCGTGCGTTCTGTCAACGGGAAACCGAACATCGTATTTGCGCACAATATGTGCCGAAAAGGCTTTGCTTGTCACCAAATTGTGCGTGTTCGCGTGCATCATTTTGTAGGCGAACGCTTGCGCGGTGATTTCAAGCTCGCACAGCGTTTGCCACAGGATTGCGTCCGGCTGGTGGATGCGATGGACGTTGGCGGTGAGCAAATCGGCGTTGCCCGCGCTCTTTGCCAGCACGTGCATGAAGTTTTTGTCGTAGGCGTCGTCGCTGTCCAAAAACAACAGCCATTCCCCCTTCGCGCAAGCGATTCCCGCGTTCCGCGCCGCGCTGACGCCTTGATTCGTTTGGTGCAACACATGAATTTTTTCGCCGGCGAAACTGTCGCAAATTTGCGGGGAATCGTCGGTCGAACCGTCGTCCACCAAAATCAGTTCCCAATCCTTGAAACTCTGCGCCTGCACGGACGCAATCGCCTCGCGGACATACGCCGCCGTGTTATAGACAGGAACAATCACCGAAAACATCGGCATCCAGTTCAATCCTTTCTATGATCGGTATTTGCTTCGGCATCGTGCGCGCGCAAACGGCCGCCAGATAACCCTCGGGCATTGCGGGCATAAAGATTTCACCCGCAACGCCCGCTTTTTTTTGCGCCTCAAACCGCACCCAAAGCGTAATCGCGCTCCGCGCACGGTCTTCAGGCGTTTTTGTAAGCTTTTCTTTGATCCGCGCCGCGTTGCGCGGTTCGCGATCCAAACGTTCAACATCACAGCCAACAGGCGAAACATCGCTCACCGCAAGCATCACCAGACCGTCGCAGTGGCTGATGCTGAACCATAATCCATCCGCAAAATAGGGTTTGCCGTTCGGCGCGGTAAGCACAGTGCGTACCCCGCAAACGCGGCGCAACAACGCGCGCCCCGCCGCGTGATGTATTCTTTGGGGCAAATCCGCCGGCATTTGTGCGTAATACAGCGCAATCATTCCAAAAAATCTTCGTTCACAGGCAAATGGAACGCCTTGCCGATGGCGCGCAATCCCTCGTCGGGGATCGTTTGCAACACGGGCATGCCCGAGGATTTTACTTTCAGATAGATCTGCGCCGCTTTCACGATCGCGTGCATCAAACCGAACGTACCGTCAAAATCTTCGCCCGCGCAAAACAAACCGTGCTGCGCCCAAACCACGGCTTCGTAGTCCTCCATCACCTTGCTGGTGGCGGCGGCGATTTCCGCGCCGCCGCAAACCATCCACTCCACAACGCCCAGCCCGCGCGGAAAAAGCACGATGCATTCGGTCATCGCTTTCCACAGCGCACGGGTGTAGTCACGCGCCGTGGGCGGCAAAAGAAAACTCAGCGCAATCACGTCGACGGGGTGGGCGTGATAAATCACACGCGCCGCGCCGCCGCTTGCCTGAAAGCGCACGGCATGGTTGAGTATGTGCGTCGGGAATTCGCTGGTCGGCTTCCCCGCAGCCGTCAAGCCCCAAATCAAACGCCACGCGTCGCCTGATTGGTTGAGTTGACAAATGCCGATGTTCTCTTCCGGCCGCGCCAGAATATTTTGAAAATAGCGGTTCGTGCCCGTCACCAAAAAAGCTTCGTTCGCAAGGCACGGCGCGGATACGCCAAGCGGAAACCATTCGCCGCCGTACGACAGTTCACCGCCGCAGGCTTGCAATTCCTCTTTGCGCATGCGGTAACTCATGTTGCCGCCGTTGCGTTCGTGCCAACCCTGTAGCCAGCCGTCGTTTGCACACTTGATAAAGGCCCGCACGGCGGGCGTTTCAACCACACGCATTGATAAACTCCTACTCTGTTGTAATCTGATGAAATCCCTTTTTGCCCTTTTTGAGCAATACGGGGCTTTTTTGCAAATCCTCCCGCGCAAAGGCAAACGCGACGGAATCAATTTTTTTGTCGTCCGCAAACACGCCGCCTTGGTCGATCAGTCGTCTCGCCTCGCCGCGCGATTTCGCAAGCCCCGTGCGGGTTAGGGCGGTCAAGATATCAATCGTGCCGCCGTCCGTAAAATCAGACGCGGTCAACGCGGTCGACGGCAGGTTCGCGCACTCCGCGCCGCCCGCGAACAATGATCGCGCGGCATCCTGCGCCTTTTGGGCGTTTTCCTCGCCGTGGATCAGCTTTGTCGCTTCAAACGCAAGCAGTGCTTTGGCTTCGTTGAGCGCACTGCCCGAAAGCGATTCGTATTCCGCAATTTGCTCCAGCGGCAAAAACGTGAGCATCTTCATGCAGTTGATCACATTCGCGTCCGCCAAGTTGCGCCAATATTGATAAAAATCATAGGGACTCGTGCGGTTTTTGTCGATCCAAACCGCGCCGTTTTCGGTTTTGCCCATCTTTTTGCCCTCGGATGAGAGCAACAGGGACGACGTGCAAACATGCACTTCTTTGCCGTCCACTCGGCGGCACAGTTCCGCGCCGCTGAGCATATTGCTCCATTGATCGTCGCCGCCCATTTGCAGTTTGCACCCGAATTGACGGTTGAGATGCAAAAAGTCATAGCTCTGCATGATCATATAGTTCAGTTCAAAAAACGTCAGCCCGCGTTCCCAACGCGCCTTGTAGCACTCCGCCGCAAGCATGCGATTGACCGAAAAATGCACGCCGTATTCGCGCAAAAACCGGATGTAATTCAAATCCGACAGCCAATCGGCATTGTTGACCATCTGCGCCTTGTCCTCGCTGAAATCCACGATCGCGGACATTTGGGCACGAAAACAGTCGATATTGTGCGCGATCTGTTCCGGCGTGAGCATTTTGCGCATGTCGGTTTTGCCTGTCGGATCGCCGATCAGCGCGGTCGCGCCGCCAAACAGGCAAATGGGAAAATGCCCCGCCCGCTGCAGGTGCGCCATCACAACACCCTGCACGTAGTGCCCGATATGCAGGCTGTCGGCGGTTGGATCGAAGCCGATATAAAATTTGATCGGCTCGCTCCCCGTGAGCATTTGCTCCACTTTTTGGAAGTCCGTACTTTGCTTGAGGAGATTCCGCGCCCGCAGTTCCTCCAGTACATTCATGGGATAAATCCTCCGTTCCTCATTTCCGTTCCGCATTCCAGTATACCATATTCACATGTATTTGTAAAGGGGGAGAAAAACAATTTACAAATCATCCATTGCATAATCTGAAAAAGTATGGTATAGTGATAGTGTATCTTTTGCATATCTTGAATGAATGGATGCGGTTATGAACGTTTTGCCTTGGATTGTCGATGTCGTACTGGTGCTGTTGTTCCTGTTTTGCGTTTTTCGCGGGATGAAACGCGGTTTGATCAAAATTCTGCTGTCGCTTGGCGCGTGGCTGGTTGCGCTGGTGATGGCGTCGGTGCTCAGCGAAGCCCTTGCGCAGCCCGTCTATGAAGCGTTCGGCGCGAACATTGCGCGCAGCGCCATCGCCGCCCAAATTGACCCGAACGCGGGCGCGGGCGCGGTTGTGGTCCACGCGCAGTCCACGCTCGAAAACATGCCGGATTCCTTTAAGGATCTCGCGGCGTTCGCCGGCATAGACGTGGATACCTTGCTCGCAAACGTGCAAAGCGCGTCCGCACCAGAAAACGTCGCGCAATACATTGAGAGCAATCTTGTCGCGCCGATCGCCGTCGTCGCCGTGCGCTGGGCGTTGAGCTTCGCGCTGTTTTTCGTGCTGGTCGTCGCGTTGCGCTTTTTGGCGGGCTGGCTCGGCAAAATTGCCAAATTGCCGTTGCTCAAACAAGCCGACGGACTGATCGGGGCTGCTTTGGGCGCGGCGCAGGGTGTGCTCGTCGTGCTGGTGATTGCCCTTTTGTGCCGCGTCGGCACGGAATTCATCGGCGGCGATTTCGGCTTGGCGGTTCAGGAATCCAACATCGTGCAAATTGCGTCCGCGCTTCCATTCCGCAGCGGATTATAGGCTTTAAATGATTTGAAATGTTGAAATATTTTTGAAATATTGAAAGGCGGTTAAAAACATGGCGGAAAATAATAAAGATTACAGCAAAAAATTTTTTACAATCCCGAATATCATCTGCCTCGCGCGCATCGCGATGATTCCGTTCTTCGCTTTGTTCTATTGTCAAGGCGTGCAGTTGGCTTCCAAAAGCCACATGGTCGCCGCTTTGGTTGTGCTCATCCTGTCGGGGATCAGTGACAACATCGACGGGCGCATTGCGCGCAAATACAACATGGTCTCCGAAGTTGGCAAATTGCTTGACCCAACCGCCGACAAATTGACGCAAATCACCCTTGCCGTTTTGATGTATCTCACTTTCCAAGGCAGCGGAAACACATGGATGCAACATTTCGGCTGGGTCTTTCTGCTGTTTTTGCTCAAAGAAGCTCTAATGCTCGTGATGGGCTTCACGCTTTTGTTGCTGAAGATCGTCCCGAACCCCGCCGCGATTTACGGCAAAGTGGCGACGTTCGTTTTCTATGTGACGATGGCGCTCCTCTTTTTGGCGGGACCCGATGTTGGTATTTTGCAACTTTGGAATCTCTCGCTTTCGCTCCCGCCGCTTTTTGTGAAAATTGCGGTCGTCGTCAATTTGATTTTGACATTCACCGCGCTTTTCAGCTATATCCCCGATACGTTCCGCAAATTAACGCGCAGAACCAAATAGAGCAATCCCAATCTGTCTTGTTACGAAAGAAGGTGCTTCCCCTATGCCAATGCCTCTTTGCTGCAGATGTAAAGAACGCCCGGCGGTGTTCCTGATCGGCCGCATTGACCCCGCGCACAAAACGACGCAGGAGGGCTATTGCATGCAATGCGCAATGGAACTCAACATCGGTCCGATTAAAGAAATGCTCCAAAATTTTGGGTTGACCGCCGACGACGTCGAAAAGGCGGGCGAACAAATCGGCGAAATGATGCAATCGGGGCAGTCCGAAGATTTTTCCCGCGCGATGATGCAATCCATGGCTTTTCTCGCGCCGTCTTCCGGCGACGAGAACGATGAACAAAACGACTTGCACACGTTCCTCGCTTCGCTGGAACATGACGAAGAGCATGACGGCGGCGCGGAAAGCGGCGGCGATCTTGTGCCAATCGCCGTGCCGCCCCGCCGCGGCGATCGCAAAGCAAAAACAAAAAAAGACAAGGAACGCAAGTTTTTGTCACTCTATTGCACCGATCTCACCGCAAAAGCACGTGACGGGCAGCTTGATCGAATCATTGGGCGCGACGACGAAATTTATCGCGTCACACAAATTTTGTGCCGCCGCACCAAGAACAATCCTTGCCTGATTGGTGAACCCGGCGTCGGCAAAACCGCGATCGCGGAGGGGCTTGCGCTGCGTATTGCGGCGGAGGAAGTTCCCGCGCGGCTTGCCGAAAAAGAGATCCATTTGCTCGACATGACGGGGCTTGTGGCGGGAACACAGTTCCGCGGGCAGTTTGAAGGGCGCATCAAAAGCCTAATCGAAGAAGTGAAAGCCCTTGGCAACATTGTTTTATTCATCGACGAAGTGCACACGCTCGTCGGCGCGGGCGAGGCTGAAAGTTCCATGAGCGCGGCGAATATCCTCAAGCCGGCCCTTTCGCGCGGCGAAGTGCAGATCATTGGCGCGACGACGTTCACGGAATATCGCAAATTCATCGAAAAAGATTCCGCTTTGGAACGCCGCCTGCAACCCGTCAAAGTGGAAGAACCGTCGATCGACGACGCTTGCGCCATGCTGGAGGGGATCAAAAGCTACTATGAGGATTTTCACAAGGTGAAAGTGAGCGCGTCAATTGTGCGCAAGGCGGTCGTGCTTTCGGAACGCTATATTTCTGACCGGTTTTTGCCTGATAAAGCCATCGATCTGCTTGACGAAGCCTGCACCTGCGCGGCATTGCGCAACACAAGCGCGGACGAACTCGATAAAATCAAAAAAGAAATCCAAAAGCTCCTCGATCGCCAACAGCAAATTATGGAGCAACCCGAAGTGGATTATGAAAAACTCTCGCTCACGCGCGCGAACATGATCCGTCTGCAAAGCCGCGCCGAAGTGCTTCAACAGCAGGTCGGCGAATCAATTGTCACCGAGGACGATTTGGGGCGCGTGATTCAGCTGTGGACGGGCATACCCGCCCAAAAAGTGATGCAGAGCGACTTGCGCCGCTTGCGCACACTGGAAGCAACCCTCCAAAGCCATATCATCGGGCAGGACGAGGCGATCGCCGCCGTTTCCGCCGCCATCTGGCGTAGCCGTGTGCAAATCAGCCCTCAGCGCCGCCCTGCCAGTTTCATTTTGGTGGGACCGACCGGCGTTGGCAAAACGGAACTGGTCAAACGCCTTGCCGCCGAGCTTTTCAACAAACCCGAAACCCTGATCCGCCTCGATATGAGCGAATTCATGGAAAAACACGCCGTTTCGCGTATCATCGGTTCGCCGCCCGGTTATGTGGGCTACGACGAAGCGGGGCAGCTGACCGAAAAAGTCCGCCGCAGACCATATTCTGTGCTCCTTTTTGATGAAATTGAAAAAGCGCACCCCGATGTAATGAATATTTTGCTTCAAATCCTCGACGAAGGCAAGATCCACGACGCGCAAGGGCGCGAAGTCGGCTTTGAAAACACGGTGCTTATCATGACGTCCAACGCGGGCAGCGAGCGCAAGGAAAAAGCGTTGGGCTTCGGCAAATCGCAGGAAGCCGCAAGTAAAGAGCGTTCCATGAAAGCCCTCAAGGACTTTTTACGCCCCGAATTTTTGGGACGCGTGGACGAAATTGTTGTCTTCCGCGACTTGGACGCGGCGGATTATGCCAAAATTGCCGTTTTGCGGTTAGATGAACTCAAAACGTCGTTGCTCGAAAAAAACATTATGCTGAATTGGGACGATGCCGTGGTCGAAACGCTGGCGGGTCTCTCGGCGAACGGAACACGCGGGGCGCGGGATTTGCGCAACGCCATCCGCAGGCACGTGGAAAACCCAATCACCGCGCAAATTGTGCGGGCCAGCGAGGATGCCGCGATTTCGACGATTTCGCTGATGGTCGAAGACGGCAAAATCATCCTTGTCGCCGTTTAGGAGTTCTATGACCCACTATTTTTTGGACGACCCAACCCTTGCGGATGATTACCGCGATTTTATGTATTATTACGGCGAAACGTCCTTTGTTTTCACAAGCAACAGCGGTGTTTTTTCGCACGGCGGCGTGGATGAAGCAACCAATTTGCTGATCAAAAATATTCCGCCCTTGCGCGGCAGTTTGCTTGATTTGGGTTGCGGATACGGCGCAATCGGGATTGTGTTGGCGAAAATGTTCGCACTTACTCTAACCCAGTCGGATGTTAACCCACGCGCACTGCGTCTCGCCGAAAAAAACTGCGCCCAAAACAATGTCGCCGCAACGGTTTTGCTTTCGGATTGCTTTGCGAACATCGGCGGCAAATTCGATGCCATCACGCTGAATCCGCCCATTCACGCGGGCAAAAGCGTTGTATACGCGCTGTTTGAGGGAGCGAAAGCGCATCTGAACGCCGGCGGGCGTTTTTATGTCGTGATGCTCGAAAAGCACGGCGCAAAAACGGCGGCAAAAAAGCTGACGGAGCTGTTCGGCAATTGCGGAATTCTTTGCCGCAAAAAAGGCGTGTTTGTGTTTGAGATGTTGGCGGGGTGACGGGCACTACTTTTTCCCGCTTTGCGCGGTCGTTTTGAGCATGGGGAAAGCACATATACAACAAAAAGCAACATTTAGGAGCATGATATGTTAGAGCATTACCACCGCACTTGGGCGGAGATATCTTTGGATGCCATTGAGGCAAACATTACGGCGGCACGCGCGTGTGTGCCCAAAACATGCAAGCTAATGGCGGTCATCAAGGCGGACGGCTATGGCCACGGCGCAACGGCACTGGCGCGTTTTTTGGACGATAAAGCCGATTACTACGCCGTAGCGGTCCTTGAGGAAGCGCTGACTCTGCGGGCAGCGGGCATCACGAAACCAATGCTCGTTTTGGGTTACACATCCCCTAGCCAAGCCCGCGCGGTCGTGTGTGCGAATTTGACGCAAGCCGTTTTTTCATACGAAGCCGCAAAAACCCTTTCAGATGCCGCGCGCAAAAGCGTTGAGCGTGTTAAAATCCATGCCGCGATCGATACCGGTATGACCCGCATCGGCTTTGCCGACACAGAGCAATCCATCGACGATATCGTTCGCATCACCCAACTTGAGGGTGTCGAGCTTGAGGGCATCTTCACGCATATGGCACGCGCGGACGAAACGGACAAAACATCCGCAGACCAACAGGTGCGCCGGTTCACTGATTTTGTAACGAAACTGGACGCACGGGGTGTCAAAATCCCAATCAGACACATCTGCAACAGCGCGGGCATTATGGAAATTGACGCGCCGTTCGATATGGTTCGGCTGGGCATTTCGCTTTACGGATTGTATCCGTCCGAGGAGGTCCAAAAATCGCGCATGCCGCTTGTGCCGGCAATGCAGTGGAAAACCCACGTAGTCTGCCTCAAAACAGTGGATGCAGGCGTCGGTGTCAGCTATGGGCACACGTTTGTTACAACACGGCGCACACGCATCGCGACCTTGCCGATCGGCTATGCCGACGGGTATCCCCGCGCGTTGTCCAACCAAGGGCACGTGCTCATAGGCGGCGCGTTCGCACCCATTTTGGGGCGCGTGTGCATGGATCAATGCATGGTGGACGTGACAGATATTCCCGATGTTATGCCGGAGGACGAGGTCGTTTTGATCGGCGGACAGAACGGCTTAACAATCACCATGGAAGAAATCGGCGCAATGAGCGCAAGCTTCAACTACGAAACAACATGCCGCGTAGGGCAGCGTGTGCCGCGGGTATACACATATAAGGGCGAGATTGTCGATTTTCACAGCGTGATGCTCACGCAAGGGCAATTTGAGAATCGATTTGTCCGCTGAAAAATGCATAAAATATTGCAAAATGCAAGGATTGTTTTGATTCTTGCATTTTTTCTGTCTTTTTCGCATATAAATGAAAGAATTGAGGAATTTTGGATGAATGACTTGCAAAATCTTTTGTATTGTGTTATGATTGTATGATGGAATGAAAAGAGATGAGAGGGTGTTTCCATGGAAAAACTGATTGCCCTAACGCCCATCGGGGCGGTGCTTGCCATCGCGTTTGCCGTTTTTATGGCCATGCGCGTGCTGAAAGCGGAAGAAGGCAACAGCAAAATGATTGCAATATCCAAAAAAATCCGTCAAGGCGCGAACGCGTATCTCAGGCGGCAATACACCATTGTGTTCGTTTTTTTTGCCTTGATGTTTGTTGTGCTCTGTGCGCTGGCGTTTGGTTCGGGCGGAAAAATCATCACTTATTTTGTGCCTTTCGCGTTTGTAACCGGCGGCTTTTTTTCGGGATCGTCGGGCTTTGTCGGCATGAAAATTGCCACTGCCGCCAACGCGCGGACTGCGCACGGCGCGTCGGTCAGTCTCAACAGCGGCTTGCGTATTGCTTTTTCAGCCGGCTCGGTGATGGGTTTCACGGTCGTTGGATTGGGCTTGTTTGACCTTTCAGTGTGGTATTTTTTATTGAAATACGGATTTCACCTGGATGCCGCAGCGATCACCTCCGCAATGTTGACGTTTGGCATGGGTGCTTCGTCCATGGCCTTGTTCGCGCGGGTCGGCGGCGGTATTTTCACAAAAGCCGCCGATGTCGGCGCGGATCTGGTCGGCAAGGTCGAGGCGGGTATTCCTGAGGACGATCCGCGCAATCCCGCCGTGATTGCGGACAACGTCGGCGACAACGTGGGCGACGTGGCGGGAATGGGTGCGGATTTGTACGAATCCTATGTGGGATCAATCATTTCGGCCTCCGCGCTCGGTGTCGTCGCCGCACAAAAACTCGGCATCGCGGGCGACACAGTCGTCACAATCCCCATGGCTTTGGCGGGAATCGGCGTAATTGCGTCCATCATCGGCTCGCTTTTGGTGCGCACAAAGGAGAACGCCAGCCAAAAATCACTGCTCGGCGCACTGCGGCGCGGCACGAACGTTTCAGCACTGCTGATCGCGCTTGCGGCGTTTCCGCTGGTTTATTTTATGCTCGGCAAAGAATATCTCGGCTTTTACGGCGCGATTTTGTCAGGGCTTGGGGCGGGTGTCGCCATTGGATTTTTCACGGAGTATTACACATCCGACACCTACAAGCCCACCAGGGATTTGGCGTCCGCGACTCAAACGGGATCGGCGACGGTGGTGATCGGCGGCATTTCGCTGGGTATGCTCTCAACGGTTGCGCCCACGCTGGTGATTGCCGCTTCGGTGCTGGTTTCGTATTTTTTATCGGGCGGGGCTGAAACACCCGCGCTGGGGCTATACGGCATCGCGATTTCAGCGGTCGGCATGCTTTCGACGCTTGGCATCACGCTGGCGACGGATGCCTACGGACCTGTGGCGGATAACGCGGGCGGCATCGCTGAAATGGCGGGTTTGCCCAAGGAGGTTCGCGAACGCACCGACGCGCTGGACGCGCTCGGCAACACCACGGCGGCGACGGGCAAGGGCTTTGCCATCGGTTCGGCCGCGCTCACGGCTTTGGCGCTCATTGTCGCCTATGTCGACCGAATCAGCGAACTCGATCCCAATTTCCAGCTCGATTTGAGGCTGACCAATCCTGCGGTTCTCATCGGTTTGCTCGCGGGCGGGATGTTGCCGTTTTTGTTCGCCGCGCTCACCATGAAAGCGGTCGGACGCGCTGCGCAATCGATTGTTTTTGAAGTGCGCCGCCAATTCAAGCAAATCGCGGGGATTATGGAAGGCAAAGCGGAAGCGGACAGCGCGGCTTGCGTGGATATTTGCGCCCGTTCGTCGCTCAAAGAGATGATTTTGCCATCGATCATCGCGTTTGCCGCGCCAATTGCCGCAGGGATTATCTTAGGACCGAATGGTGTCGTCGGCTTGCTTGCCGGTGCGCTGGTTGCGGGATTTTTGCTGGCTGTGATGATGGCGAACGCGGGCGGTGCGTGGGATAACGCAAAAAAACATGTTGAGTCGGGGCAATTCGGCGGCAAGGGATCCGAAAACCACAAAGCGGCAGTTGTGGGCGACACCGTTGGCGATCCATTCAAGGACACCTCAGGCCCGTCCATCAACATTTTGATTAAATTGCTTTCGATGGTTTCAATCGTCTTCGCCGGTGTCGTGCTTTTGTTACATATCATTTGATCCCGGAGGATAGAGACCGGACATAAAATAAGCAAACCCGCCTGACAAAAAATCAAGAAGCCCCGCGGAAATTTCCGCGAGGCTTTGTGTTTTGCCGACGTGGCCTATTTGATGTTTTTCCAAGCGTCGCGCAAGGCGTAGTAGGATGGCTTTTCGCGGCCGTCCATGTCCACAATCCCCCAGCGCGTTTCGGTCGGACAATCCGATTGTCCGCAAACGTAGCATTCCCGCGAGTCTTGATAACAATACACAAACGTGCCAATGAGATATGGGAACTTCGCGAAATATTTGAAAATTGCCGCGTAGAAGCCTGCTTGTCCCTCGGGCGTGTGCGGAAAACGCGGGATGACCGTGTGCTTCGGCAATTCGGAATACAGGTGATTGCAGAAATCAAGCTGAAAGAGGAAGTCGCCCCAGTCGCCTGACGCATTGTTTTTAACCTGATCCTGCATGCGGGTGTTGAGCTTGCTGACAAATGTTTGAATGTCCTCACGCGCCTCTTTTTCGCTGCTGACGCCGTAACGTTGGAGGACAGCGGTTTTTTCCTCTTTCGTTTTGGGCGCTCCGCCGCTGATATAACCGAACTCCGTTAAGATAATCGGTTTGCCCGTCAATCCATAAAGGTAGCGCAGAAGGAGTCCGAACTCAATGAACCAGTTGGTGGCGGGGGCGAAACAACCGATATAAATGTCAATCCCGATGTAATCGCAATACTTGTGATACGCTTTCATCGGCACGTGCAAATTTGCTTGCGGGCCTGCGGAATTGTAGCCGATGAGGATATCGCCGCGATAGGGGTGCATCGCCGCGAGATGGATGCCGATGAAACGCACAGCTTCCTCCATCGTCAATGGATTGATGAAGCGCGGCACACCCATTTCGTTGGTGATTTGAAAAGCGGAGACAAGCCCTTTGAGATCTTTGATCATAAAAACTGCCGCCTCGCGCACACGCGCTTCATTTTCGGGCAGACGCGGATCAAGCCCCGCTTCGATGTATTCGCGCGGATAAGGCGTGACAGCCATGATCTTTATGCCGGCATCCACGTAACGTTTGATTTTCGCCTTGCAATTCAGCCAATTTTGGCTCACACTGCCGTCCGCATTGAAAGGAAAAGGGAGATCCTCACGATTCCAGCGTATCCCCGCCCCTTTGATTTGCGCAAAATTTTCGTTCGGATGGCAAATTCCTTTGATAAAACCGCCGGCCTTGCGTTTGCTTTCAAAAATTTCGGGCGATGTGTGTTTGCGAAAAACGGAAGCAACAAGAGAGGGAACTGCGTAGCGCAACATGCTTGTGGCTTGCTCTTTGATGTACTGTTCCACGTTTTACGACCACCTTTCATCTTATTTATGAGATTTTATTTTCTTTCAAGAGAAGAAACTTTAAAATGTGCTTGACATATCCGCTTGCACCTGCTCCGTCACGTCGGTTTTGGCTTTGGAAGCCGCAATCTTTTTTTGCAGTTCGGCATAGAAGAAATCTTCGTCAATCGGCAAACTGATATCCTTGCCTGTCCATGATGAGAGATGCGCGGCGTTTGAGATGGTCAATCCCTTGATGCCCTCTTCGCCGCCGGCATAGAGCAATGAGCGATCGCCCGTTAGAATCGCCGAGACAAAGGCATTGAGCACAACCGCGTGTTCGGGTATGTCAAGCTGCTCGATTTCGATTTCAGACGTCTCGCCGGACAGACGACCAAAGCCCTGCGCCGCGTTGAAAATGTGCTCCCGCGTCGATCCATTCAGTTCCGTGAGCGTCAATTTGCCGTTTTCGCAAACCAGCTTCGCCTTGTCCAGCGTGATTTCCAAACGGTTCGATCCGGCAGGTTCGCCCGTGGTTGTGATGAAAACTCCCGTTGCGCCGTTGGGATATTCGGCATAAATCGTCACGTCGTCTTCCACTTCAATGTTGTGCCATTTGCCCTCATGGCACGTTGCGTGGATTTTGCAGGGCATACCGCAAATCCATTGCCACAAATCCAAATTGTGCGGGCATTGGTTGATCAGCACGCCGCCGCCCTCGCCGACCCAAGTGGCGCGCCATCCGCCCGAATTGTAATACGCCTGTGTGCGATACCAATTGCAAATAATCCAAACAACGCGTTTGAGTTGCCCATATTGTCCGCCCTGCACAATCTCACGCAGTTTTTGGTGCAGCGGCGCACTGCGCTGATTATACATAATCCCAAAGATTTTGTCAGACGCGGCGGCGGCTTCGTTCATCTCGCGCACTTGTTTGGTGAAGACTCCCGCGGGCTTTTCGGTCATCACATGCAAGCCCGCTTCCAGAGCCGCAATCGCGATCGGCGGGTGAAAATAGTGCGGCACGGCAATGAGAATCGCGGTGCATAGCTTGCTGTCGATCAGTTCCTGCGCCGACGCAAAAACGGCGACACCGGGCAAATCTTTCCGCGCGGCATCAAGGCGATCCGGTTTGATATCCGCAACGGCGGTTATGCGCAATTGCTTGTGGAAACCCTTAAGATACATATGCATGTGCGAACTGCCCATGTTGCCGTAACCGATGATGCCAAGGGAAACGGGCTGTGCGGCGGCGGCGACCGCTTTCATTTGCGCGGCGGCCATGTCAAAACTTTCGTTGGAACTTGCAAAGGCGTTGACACCGGCCTCCAAACGGCGGATCGTGCCATTTTCCGCCTCCAGGTCCTCCAAGCCTTCAAACACGTGCAAATGCGGCTCAAGCGAAAGCACGACCTTGCCAAAACGCGTGCTCTCAAAATCCGCCAAAATGTCGATCAAATGCCCGCTGCCGAAACCCGCTGGCACAACCGCCCGCATCTCGGTGCAATAATCTTTGATATGAAAATACGTCACATACTCTTTGAGGAGGGTATACGCGGCAAGGGGCATGACACCGCACTCCAAAAAGTTGGAAAAATCAAATACGCCGCCCAAGATATCGCCCAACGATTGGTGCAAATCAAGGCATCGTTCGGCTGTGTCGCCGTAAATTCCTTTCTCATTTTCGTGGCAGCACTTCACATTATTCTCTTTGGCGTATACCGCCATTGCGCGGACGCGCGACAATACTTCATCGCGATACCGCGCGTCTTCGTTCGCGCCATAAAAACTAAACACGCGAATATATGGCGCTTGCAGGATTTTTGCAACTGCCACCGTCTGCTGGAATGCTGAAAAATGCGCCGCAAAGTCGTCGGTGATTTGTATTTTGCCGTAGTGCGATCCAATTGCGGAAACCGTGATGCCGGCCTCATCCAGTTTGATTTTGAGCGTTTGTGCCTCCTCTGGCGTGAAAACGGAGATGTTTTTGCCGTCAACGCCGCGCAATTCAATGGAAGTGATTCCGTTTTTCTTGCAAGCGTCGATTTGTGCGCGCAAGGATGGAGCGGCTTCGTCGGCGAATGCCGAAAATACAAAATGTGCCATATTATGCCTCCTGCTTTTTTATCAATACACCTGAAATATTTTATAGATTCGCAACCAGCGAACGCACAATATCCTCCATGGCGGGCATAGCGGCTTCAATGTGTTCAACAAGCTTGAATTGTGTGCGGCAACGGGCGATGTTGTCGTCGGGCCGGTGGACACGGAAATAGACGTCGCCGTCGAGGTAATCCGTCAAAAAGCGCATACCGCATTCCAACGTCATCAGCTTGATGGAAAACGGCAACAGACGCAGCTCGTTTTCGGTCAAAGTGCGACCCGCCGTCTCGAGATACCCTTTCGCGTAGGCTTCAAAAAGCGGCAAATTGAATGACACCAGGCTCAAATCGCGTTCGTCTTCGCTTGCCGTGTTGCCCAAAAATCGGAGGCTGTCGCCGAAATCATAGAGCGAAAGCCCCGGCATGACGGTGTCCAAATCCACCACGCAAACGGACTCGCCTGTGCTTTGCGCGAACAGGACGTTGTTGAGTTTTGTGTCGTTGTGGGTCACGCGCAAGGGCAGATCGCCCGAGGCGATCATGTCAACGCAACGGGATGCATCCGCTTTGCGCGCGCGGGCGAACGCAATTTCATCCCGCACCAGGGCGGATCTACCTACCGTGTCGCTTGCCGCAGCCGCTTCAAGCGCCTCATAACGCTTTTGCGTATTGTGAAAATCAGGAATCGTCTCGTAGAGTTGATCGATCGGGAAGCCGTCCATCATGCGCTGGAACAATCCAAAAGCTTTTGCGGCGCGGTAGGCATCCTGCAATGTACCCGTTTGCAGGGAATACGTATCCTCCAAAAAATCGTAGCATCGCCAGCAGTCGCCCGATTCATCGCGGTAAAAGGACGACCCCTCCGTTGTGGGATACACGCGCAGTGTGCATTGCGTTTCATCTGGATTTTTTGCGAATTGCTCGCGCAAATATCCCGTAACGCGCACGATATTGGACATCAGCTGTTCAGGATTTTTGAACACAAACGTGTTGATTTTTTGCAGCAAATAGCGGTGTATTGCGCCGTTTTGCATGATCGCCGTGATTGCGAACGTGCGGTTGATATGTCCGTCCATCAGTTCCTTCGATTGTTCGATGGAACTCACTTTGCCATCCAGCAAAAAGCGGTGCAACATTTGCTGCAATTTTTTGGTGTCTATTTTGATTCCCCCATATAAAGTGAATGTTGCCGTGTCAAAAAAACAGACGCGCGAAGCGGGAAAAGATCTTTTGCTTCTTTTTGCGAGAAAAAAAGAGGATCACAAACGCAAACCGAGGGCATAACCGCTACGGGTTGCCTCCAGCACTTTGCCGCTCGCAAAACTGTCGCCGATGTTATACACGGGCAAGGACGGAAAACGCTTTTGGAACAAATGGAACAACGCTTCGTTCGGGCGGCCTCCTGCGGCAAGTACAACGCAATCGGCGGCAATCAACTCTGTTTGCGATTCGTCTTTGATCTTCTTCGCCAGCGGATTGACGATGTTTTCGGGCAAAATGGGCGTCCAGCATATGTAGGGGTTCGGCACGGAATCCGAATGGTTGCGGCAAACCTCCGCGCCGTTTTCCCGAATCCCCAAAAGCTTTGTGCAATTATAGAGCAAAACGCCCGCGTCATACAAATATTTGAGCAAATAACCCCTGTTCGCGGTGCAAACATGGTTCATAAAAACGCTGTCCATCTCAACAACCGTCACGCGCTTGCCGTGCTCTTTGGCAAAATAATACGCCGTTTCACAGCCGACCACGCCGCCGCCAACAATCAATACACGGCTTTTTCCGTCGAGTTTTGCGGGATCGGCAAGAACATCGACAGCTTGGAAGACATGCGGCAAATCAACACCCGGAACTGGCGGAACGGTGTCCCGCGTGCCGACGGCGACCACAATTTGTTCAAAACCATCCGCCGCGATGCTTTGCGGATTGATCTCTTCGCCCAAACGAATGGTGAGCGGCAATGTTTTTGCGGATGTCTCCGCCCAATGCCGCAAATAGGTTAGATAGTTGCGCAAATCCAGCTTGATTCCCGGCACAGAACCCGCAAGCAGTCTGCCGCCGAGGGTATCCTGCTTTTCAAACAGTGTAACCTGATGTCCGCGCTTTGCGGCCGTGACGGCACACGTGATACCCGCCGGACCGCCGCCTATCACAGCGATTTTTTGTGGATTTTCGGCTTTGACAGGCGTTTCGGGATAGATTTCCTCAAACGCGGTGCGCGGGTTGACGGCGCACTGCGGATGCCCCCCCTCCACAAATTCGTTGATGCACCCCTCTTGACAGCCGATGCAGGGAATGATATCCTCCGCACGCCCCGCACGGACTTTGTTCGGCCACGCGGGATCCGCCAAAAGCGGACGTCCGAGCATCACCAAGTCGCACTGCTCGTTGCGCAATGCCTCTTCCGCCAAGTCGGGATACCCCAACTTACCAACAGCGCAAACCGCAACAGGCTGCCCCGCGTTGGTGCGGATATTGTTGCCGGTGAAGTAATCACGTGTGATTTTCGCAATATCAAGGTAACATCCGGGCGGCATGCCCTCGGGCATATGGCAAAGCCACCAGTTGTCGTAGCACCCCAAATCGACATCGAAAAAATCCACACCCGCACGGACGAGATCTTTCATATAATCCAGCGTCTGCGCGATGGTGCGCTCATTTTTGAATTTTTTCATATGCGTTTGATCCATGCGCCCGCCATAAGTCGCGTTGAGCGCAAGTGATAAATCGATGCGGTACATGATGGGGTAATTGCGTCCCGCGCGTTCACGGATGTGCTCCACGAGTGCGACACCAAAGCTACGCCAATCGGCATATTTGCCAACCAATCGACGGTTGAACGCGGGATTGGAGAGCTGTTCGATCAAATAGCCCTCATGGGCATGGATATAAATGCCGTCAAGCCCGGCCGTGCGCGCGTCGGCGGCAGCCTGCCCCATCCGCTTGACAATCTTTGTGATTTGGTGATCCGTCAGTGGAAGGCAGGGAACTTCGGGCATATAATAGTTTGGATTGAGTGAGGCCGAACATGGGAATTTTGCGGCGTTGACCAAGCACTGCGGATTGCCCACGCGCCCCAACCCCGCCGAAGCCTGCAAAAACACGCGCGACCCATACACATGGCATCGTTGCACCAAATCGCGCCAACCCGCAAACACCGTGCGGCTGCGATCGATGCGCGGAAAATAAGACAATCCGCCAAGCTCCGTCACTGTATTGTCAATGCCGTGCGTAACGGGGACTAACCCTGTCGTAATCAGACCAACGCCGCCCTTGGCGCGTTCCGTAAAGTACGCAATCATTTTCTCGTTGGGGCGGCCCGTTTCGTCGCACATCGAAATGTTACCCATCGGCGCCATCACGAGGCGGTTTTTGATGGTCAGTTTGTTGATTTGAATCGGCGAAAACATGGTGGTATATGGATGCGAATTTTGGGTCATTTGACCGCGCCGTACGTATTGTTCATCCAAAAACCACTCGCCGAACCATTTTGTAAGACGTTCCAGTATCGGTTCTTGCTGCATAGCTTTCTCTCCTTTTCGGATGCAAAAATGCGCGTTACGCGCTTGCGGGGCGCCAAGTTTCGCTGATGAACGTGTGCGTTTTTTGGAAGACATTCGCGCCCAAGGCAATCAATTCGGGATTGTCCTCCTGCCCGCAGATACCCGCGAACGTTTCGCCGACGCGCCGCGCCTGCGCGGGCAAGTCCAACGGCATACGTATTGCCAACAGATATTGCGTGAATACGCGGCCATCCGAAACGCTGTTCCAAAACGTGCCGGCGTGCACGATAAATGATTCATTCATGGCGGTACGCGCGGCATCCGCCAAAAGTGACGGTGTCAGGATGGCTTCCAACGCCGTGTGCGCCGAAAAAACCATGAGCACGCGCAACTGCTGTTCGTGCGATGGGGTCAGATCAAAACGCGCTTCCTCGGTCATATCGCGCAGTTCGGGGGTATTAACCGAAATTTGCGCCAATCGCTCGCCCAGCGCTTTCGCTCTGTCCAAATTGCCGTTGGCGCGGTGCAACTGCGCCAGCACCGCCAATTCGTCCAAATCGTCCGGTTCGGGCAAAGAAGCGGTTGGTGTAAAGATTTTGATGTCGTCATCTTGCTTCATGGCGAAACTCCTTATACGGCAGTCGTCTGGCGGCGCGCCCGACGCAAACGGGATTTATATGTCAAAAGCGAATTGATTTGCGCATCATTCACCTGTTCTTGACCCATTGTAACACTTGGGTTGCTGTAAATGCCGCGAAAATCGCTGCCGCCCGTGACCAATATGTTTTCGCTTTTCGCCAGTGCCAAGAGGTTTTTTTGATCGTCACGCGTGTTGGATGTGTGAAAAACTTCCACACCATCCAATCCGTAGGAGAGCAATTCGTCCACCATATTGCACACCTCGCACACGCTCGGGTGCGCCAAAACCGCAACACCGCCCGCCTGATGAATGGCGTCGATCACATCCTTCGGGGATGGAAAATGCGCGGTCACATAAATATTATTTTCGCTTTCGGGGTTAAAAAGCTCCTCATAGAGCGAACCGAAAATGCGGTCGGTGTAGCCGCATTCCACGAGCACATGCATCAGGTGCTGCGGATAGATACAGCTACTGCTTTTTGAATATTCCTCCACCAACTTTTCGTTGACCTGAAAACGCTGCATCAATTTTGAAAGCATGCGCATGCCCGCGATTTTGCGTTTGGATACATTGGCGTGGCAGAGACCCGCAAGTCTGTCCAACACCTCACCCAAGTAGCACAAAATGTGTATTTCCCGCCCTGTGGACGGATCTGTGCTGGAAAACTCAATGCCGGGCAGAACATCGACTCCATAGCGCTTGCCGATGATTTGCGCACGACCAAGCGCACCCGCCGAGTCTTGATCGGCAATGGAAATGGTGGTCAGACCCTGCTTTTTTGCAAGCAAGATCAAGTTTTCGATGCTCATCGAGCCGTCCGACATCTTCGTGTGACAATGCAAATCTCCCGCCAAATAAACTCCCCCAAACGCGCTTTATGTGGGCATGGCAGAAATTTGCCAAACCGTCGCACTTTTATTATACGACATCGCGGCAGAAATTGCAAGGTATTTTTTGATGGTTTTGCCGAAGATTTTGCGTTCGTTAAAGAGAGAAGCATACGCTTGCCGCGAGAGGAGCGCAATCCGGCATAAAACGCGAAAACCTGCTGAAATATGTGCTTCAGCGGGTTTTTGTGTTTTGTGATTTCGCCAAATATTCAAATAAGCCTGAACGTCGGCGGTTCGTCGTCGTCGCCCAAATATTCACGGGCGGCGGACGGCGGTTTGATTGCGGGTTTTTCCTGTTCGGGCGGCGTTTGCGGCGGCGTTCCATAGAGCGTTTCGCCTTGGATTTGCCGCTGAAGGGCTTCCGCGCGGGCTTTGAGCTGTTGCAAAGCAGTCACCGCTGAGGATGCCGGCGGCGTGAACGACTCCTCAATCGGCATTTGATCTGGTTTTTCCTCCGGCGGGAGCTTTTCTTTTGCCGGAGCTTCTTCTTCCGGGATTGGTTCTTTCTCTTCTTCCGTCTCATCCGGCGGTTCGGCGGCTACAGTAGACGGCACATCGGCAAACGAAAATCCCCCCTCCTCGTCGTCCTCCGGATCAATATCCAGCGAAAACGACTCCGGTGTCAACCCCGCCGTTGAAAACATTGTGCCAACGGGAGATTCCGGCACAAACACCGGTGTGTCGATTGTCCGGTTCAATCCCGCCGCAACCAATTGCTTTTCTTCTTTGCGGCGTTTTGCCATTTTTCGAAACTCGAAAAACAAGCCCAGCAAACCAAGGAGCATCACCGCCGATGCCGAAATCAGCGCGCCCAAGCGCAAACCGCGCGGCACATAGTGGAACGTGATCTGGTGTTCGCCGGCTGTTAAAGGAATCGCCAAAAACGCGCCGTATGCGGCGGCACCCTTTTTCTCCCATTGCTCCTGTTGGCGTTTGCCCAGCGAGACATATTTGTCAACCGATACGCGTTTGCCGTCGATGGTCACTTGCCAACCTTCATCATAGGGAATCGACGTATAAAGCAAGCCCGCTTCGGCGTTGATCGTGCCCTTGATGGTCGTGTCGGAATACGCCGTCACCCGCAGGCTATCCGCCTTGAGCTGTTCGTAGCCCTGCGCGAATCGGTCGTAGTCGATCGCCTTGACGCGGCAATAAAATCCGCCTGTTTCGGGTGCTTCCGCGTCCAGCACAAGGTCGAGCGTGATGGGTTGATCGGGACCGACGACGCCGATATCCCAAATACATTTTTCGTCGTGCGAACGGTATTCGCGGCGTTCGGTCTCCTTGCCCAAATCGCGGATCACGTTGATGGAAGAAACATTGCTTGAATCGACGTAAATGTAGGCGTTCTTGCGCACTTCACTCGTAATTCGCAAACGGATGTTTTCGCCGTCACTCGCGCCGGAATAACTCACATAATCGCCCGCCGCGTCCGCGCTCACTCCCGCGGGGGCGAAGAAATCTGACGCAACGGTGAAATCAAGCGGCGTAAAAACATCCGCGATACCCGTCGCGCGTTCCCAATAATCCGCTTGATAGGCAAACGGATCGCCGCCGAATTCGCCTGAAGTCCAAATCCAGTCGTCAAAGTCGTTGTTGACACGGTAGGCAATCGGGAGGTAAAAGCGGTTTTCCAGCACCGTGTAGCGATCGTAACTGCTCTTTGTTTGATAGAAAGCGGGATTGAGCGTGTCGAGGTATGTGCTGCCGACAATCCCCGTCGTCGCCGATTGGTTTTCGATCACATATTTTAGATTATGCATGGCGTTGTAGACGGGCGTGTTGGGGTTGTAGGTGTAACTATTGATATAGTTGCCTCCAAGCCCTATGTGGGATTCAAAATTCGATGTATGCACATAGGCCATGGACGAAAACGTGGATACGCCGGAATAATGGAACAGCGAGGGATCCATCCGTGTACGCAAGTCGGTGAATTCCATGCGGTAAAAACCGCTGTCTTCCTCTTGAATACCCGCTTTCACCTTGTCAAACGCCGTCAAACCTGCGGTGAAGTTCACTTTTTCTTGGGTGATTTCAAAATTTTTGGTGTCGGCCGCGCAGACCTCGGTCACGGCGCAGCAGAGCAACAGCAGCGCCAAAGCCGACTGCCGCACTTTGGGAGCGCGCGCCATCGAGGCGAAAAGGAGCGTATAAATTGCCGCAAACAAAATGGTGAGGTAAACGGATAGCTCCTCCACATTTTTCGATCCGATTTTTTCAACGATCACGGCAAAAAACACAACACCCACGCCCGCCGCGACAATCGCTTTTACGGGCACTTCCTTGATTTTTTTGAGCGTCCGAAACGCGATATAGAGAAGGAGGAACGAATACAGAAACGAAAAGCGATAGGGCAGATCGTTGGGGCTGTGGAATCCATGCCAAATAAAATTGAGGTAATTGGTGTTGAAGCTGAAGAACATCAGCGCCAAAACGCCGACATGCAAAACCTTGTCGCGCGCTTTATAAGACGGCACGAACAGGAACAACGGCACAAGCAAAAGCGTCAAAACGCCGCTGTATAAGTTTGGCAAAACGTCGTCGCCGCTCGATCGGATCGTCGGATTGACATCGGCAAAGTGATTCGCCAAAAAGTCGAAGATGGCAAAAAACGATTGATAACTCTTTGGGAACATATCATTTGTGGCGGAAGAATACCGGAGCGAAAAAAAGACGGGCAAAAGCGCGAACGCCGCCAACGCGCCCGCCAGAATTGATCCGAACCCGAACAAGAGCGCGCAGGACAAAAAGCGGCTCTTCTTGATTTTTTGCCACGCGCTCGTTTTGCCCTGCAAATCAAAGGTAGCCGACAGCGTGTGCGCCGAAAAATACTGCACGATAAAGAACAATACGCTGAAGATGCAAACCATGAAGCCCATGTAATAACTTGTCAGCAGCGTCAGCGTCAGGCTCACCGTGTAGAGCAAGAACTTTTTTTCTTTAACGATCAAACAGATGCCAAGCGCAACCAGCGGCAACAACGCCATGGCGTCAAGCCACATCACGTTCCAATAATACGCAATGAAGAATGAACAAAACGAATACAGCACACCAAACGCCGCGATGCTCGCGTCTTGCTTGCCGAACACACGGCGCAGAAAATAGGCAAACGCACCCGACGCGAACGCGCACTTGACCAAAATCATCGTCGCGATGGCTTCGGGTATATTCACGCGCCCAAAAAGCAAAACCAAAAGACCCGTCGGGCTTGAGAGATAATTGAAGAAATTCCCCAAAAAGCCGCCGCCAAGCCCCGTGTTCCACGAATACAGCAAGCTTCCGCCGCCGCTCAGGCGTTCATATAGCTCCGCAAAAAGCGGGCCATACTGGTGATATAGATCCATGCGCAAAATGGTTGTGCCGCCAAAGGGACTCATTTTAAAACAAAACCACACAAAGAGCATCAGCACTGCCGACGCAAAAAATGCCAAAACCACATAGCCGTTGCTTTTTGCGCAGTTTGCAAAACGCAAGGCTGTTTTTTGACCAGATGTTTGTCTCTCCGTCATCGTTCCGTCCTTTCAATTCTGTCATGCATTCTCTTCCTCCTATAGCTTACCATAGAACGGAGATTTTTGCAATGTTTTTTGCCGAAAATTTCCCGAGGCGCGTCTATTTTCTGACAAGCCCGCATAAAACTGGGACAAGACGGTTTCCACACGCACGATTGGGCGGGATTTTGGATGATTTTGGAGGGCGCGATGATACGATCGAATTGCAAAACAAAGCCTTTTGACCAAGCGGCGGCGCATCTGCCCGCGTTTTTGCAAGATGTTTTGTCACATGTGCCGGACGACATACGCGAGGTAACGCGGGAAATCCGCATACGCGCGGGCGGCGCACTCACGCTGACCGCGGCAAAGACGCTGTTTTTTACATCCGCGGGGCGCGTGACGGAACTTTTTCAGCCGGACTGCCTGCAAAGCAACGCCGCGCAAGTCCGCGAAACACTGCAAAGCCTTTGCAATTATTCACTGCACAGCTACACCGACGACATCAACCGCGGTTTTTTGACACTCCCCGGCGGACATCGCGCGGGTGTTTGCGGCACGGCGGTGCGCAAGGACGATCAAGTGTGCGCCGTGCGTGACGTTTCGTCAATCAACCTGCGCATCGCCCGCGACGTGCCGAACGCCTCCCGCGCACTGTGCGATACCGTTTTCCGTTGCGGCGCGTTGCCGAACGTTTTGATTGCGGGCGCACCCGGTTCGGGCAAAACCACGCTTCTGCGTGATATCGCCTGTCGGTTGTCTGCGGGAACATACGGCGCGCACCGTCGCGTCGCCATCGTCGACGAACGCGGGGAACTGGCCGGCGTGCGCGATGGTATGCCTTGCCGCTACGTCGGCGCGACCACGGACGTGCTCACGGGTTACACCAAGCGTGAAGGTATTTTACTTGCCATGCGATCGCTCTCGCCTGAGGTGATTTTGTGCGATGAGCTAGGTCCGCAAGCCGACGCGGACGCTTTGGAGGCATGCATGTATGCGGGTATTTCATTTGTTGCAACGGTGCATGCGAACTCGCTTTACGAAACCCAAAAACGACCGATTACAAAGCGTTTGCTGGCACTCGGCGCTTTTGATTGGCTCGTTCAGCTACAGGGCGCAAACGCTCCCTGCACGATTGCGGAACTCAAAAAACACGAAAAATACAACGATCCGGAAACGGAGTGTCTCACATGGGTGTAAAGTGGATTGGCTTGTCGCTTTTGTTTGCCGTTTGCGGCTTTTGCGGCGCATGGATGACCTACCGTTTGACAGTGCGCACGCGGGAACTCGAAAGCCTTTTGCAGATGCTGGCGTACTTCCGCACTCAAATGCAATTTAGTCGCGCGCCGCTGCAAACGTTGCTCACAAATGCTTCGCGGCAAAGTTGCGCGCCGGCTTTTTTGAGCGGCGTAATGCGATGCGTATCGGATGGGCAAGTGTTTCCCCTTGCATGGAAACGCGCCGTGGAACAGCAACCGAACACGTTCTATTGCGAAGAGGACAGGCGTTTGCTTTTGTCGCTGGGCGAACTGCTCGGCAGCACGGACGCGCACGGTCAGGAGGAAGGGTTGCTCCTGCACGAACAACTCGCGAAGCAATCCTTGGAAAAAGCGCGGCGTCAGCAGGAAAAGCACGGCAAAACCTATTTGACGCTGGGTGTTTTAACCGGGCTTACGCTTGTGATCTTGCTGGTTTAATTACGCAACCAAAAAAGACGCTAAAACAAAGAAGGGTATGCTATGGAATTCGATCTGGTACTCAAAATTGCGGCGGTCGGGCTGATCGTCGCCGTGCTCCACCAAATTCTTTGCAAAATCGGGCGCGACGAATACGCCATGCTAATGGTTCTCGCGGGGATTCTCGTTATTCTGATGATGCTTCTGCCGCGTCTGCTGGAATTGCTTGAAACTGTACAGGGGATAATACCGATGGCTATGATGTAAACCAATGTTGCTTTACATATGACAAAAATCGTTTATTTACGCCGGATATCCGCACAAATCTGTAAAGCAAATCGCTGTGCGGCATCCCCGCGGATCGGAGGACGTATGTTGTTCAAATTAGTTGGGGCGGGCATCACGGCGGCGGTGGCGGCGGTGATCGTGCGGCAGATAAAACCGGAATTTGCAATCTTTGTGCAAATGGGCGGAATGGTCGTCGCCGCGCTTTTGCTGCTCTCAGTCGCGCAGGAACTCCTTGCCGCAGTTGACAGCTTGCTTGCGTTCACCCAAAACGGTGCCGGATCGTTTTCAATGCTCGCAAAGGCGTTGGGCATTGCCATCAGCACGCAGATTGCCGCTGATTTATGCCGGGACAGCGGATCGGGTGCACTTGCAAATCTTGTGGAACTCGGCGGCAGACTGATGATACTTGCCCTGACGCTCCCGTTGCTAAAAAGCATCGCCGAGTTGGCGGTTGGATTCATACAGGGTTAGGTTACGCTCTTTTCGTGAAAAGAAATCTGTTTTTTGAAGAAAAATGTGTAACAATCGTAAGGAACAAACGAAATGAAAAGACTGAAATTTGCCATCGCACTGGTTAGTTGCCTCGCGGGGCTTGCGTTTTGCTTGCGTTTCGGTGTGTCCGCGCAAACCGCAGAGGATGATTCGCGACTGCCGCCCGGCTACGAAGAACAGCTGGAAGCATCGAGCGCAAACAGGCTTTTTGACGCGCTCCCCGACGACACGCAAGATGCGCTGGCCGGATTGGGATTGGACGGAATCGATTTTTATAAAGTCTTAGAGGCCTCGCCGCGGAATATTTTGGATACGCTGTTCAATTTGCTGCAAGGCGGCGTATCAAAAATCCTGCAATCGGGTGCGCTCGCGCTGGCGATTGTGCTTCTGCTCTCGTTTGCGTCAAGCGCACTGCCCGACGATGAAAAACCGCGGCACGCCGTGGAGGCGGCGGGCGGCATACTTTCAATACTAATGCTTTTGCCCGGTCTTTCGGAACTCATGCGCGGCGCGTCCGAAGTCGTCAAAGTCGGCAGTGATTTTTCCCTGCTGCTCATCCCCATTTTGGCGGGGATTATCACGGCGGCGGGCAACCCGGCGCTTGCGTTGAGTTATCATACGCTCACATTCGCGGCGGCGCAGGGACTCGCTCAGCTGACGGACGGCGTAGTCGTGCCGTGCACAAGCGTCGTGCTTGGGTTAACGCTCGTGGATTCCGCCGCCAAAGACACGCAGCTCTCGGCTATCGCGGGGCTGATCAAAAAAACAGTCATTGGCGCGTTTGCGGTGCTTGCAAGCCTGTTTTCAGCGTTGCTCAGCATCAAAAGTTTGATTGCCAACACGGCGGACGCGCTTGTATTGCGCGGCGTGAAAGTGGTCGCGGGGAGCGTACCGCTGGTCGGCGGCGCGTTGAGTGAAGCTTGCGGCGCGATATTAAGCAGCGTCGCGCTTGTGAAGAGCACGGTTGGCGGCTTTGCGCTGATTGCCTCGCTGATTTTGTATGCGCCGATCCTGATTGAACTGCTCCTTTGGTCGTTCATGCTCAAAATATTGGGTGCGACGGGGGATTTGTTCAATCAGAACGGTGTGTCGCAGGTGTTCAAAAGCGTGCAATACGCCGTATCGATTTTAATGGCATGCGTGCTGCTCAACGCCGCCCTGCTGGCGATTTCAACGGGATTGGTGCTGACGATGAAAGGAAACGCTTGAATGGATGGATTGCGCGCATGGGCGCTCACAGTTGCGCTTAGCGCACTGGCGGGCGGAATCGTTTGGATGCTCGCGCCGAAGGGATCGGTGCAAAAGGCGTTGCGGACGGTGACCGCCGTGTTTGTGCTCTGCTCTTTTTTGTCGCCGTTTTTTGCGGGCGAAGACCTTCCGCTCCAATGGATCGCGCCCGAAATCAGCCAATCCCCTGCCCTGCCCTCACTCGACGACACCATCCAAGCGCAATTGCAGGATGCCGTCAAAACGGAACTCACAAATCAATTGCAAGCAATCCTGAAAGAAAATCACGCGGACGGCGCGGAAATTTTGATTACCACTGCTATTTTGTCCGATTCCAGCATAAGCATTGAACAAGTTGTTATTTTGTTGCAAAAAAATCACGCAAGCAAAGCGGATTCGCTCAAAAAAAGCATCAAATCCCAAACAGGATTGGATGCGGAAATCACGGCAAAGGAGGCGACTCAAACAAATGGCGGAGAACGCGTGGAAAGTGAAAGAATCACAAGATGAAAAATCGGACGGACTTGCGGGATTTTTAAGCAAGCACAAACTCAGCAAGCGGCAATTGGCGGTGGTTTGCGCGGGCGTTTTGGGATTGATCCTCATTGCGATGTCGTCTCTTTCGGGCGCGGAAGACGGCAAAAAAACAAGCGGCGAAAACAGTGTGCGCGTGGATTTGACGGCATACGAAACGCAAATGGAAGAACGGCTCACGGATTTGGTTTCTTCCATGGACGGCGCGGGCAAGGCGCAAGTGATGCTCACGCTCGATTGCGGCAGCGAGCCAATCTATGCGACCGAGGGCAAATCGACGCAAAACAGCAAGCAAAACGGCACGAACGCCGAAGAATCCATCCAAGGGGAAAACAGCTACGTCGTCATTGGATCCGGCAACGGTGAATCGGGTTTGGTGCTCAAGACGCTTGAGCCAAAAATTCGCGGTGTCGCCGTGCTATGCGACGGCG
>JAITDE010000036.1 GCA_031282735.1 Oscillospiraceae bacterium
ATTGTATCAATTCATATCTTCTACTATAACAGGCAAAAGGGAATTTGTCAACCTTCTTTTTCTGACTTACTTTTTCTGAAGAAAAAGTAAGCAAAAAGACTTTTGCCGCTTCGCGCGAATAACGAAAACCCATGAAATTTTTTCACGGGTTTGTTTTCTTTGGTTCTTGTGTTACGAATCGCCTAAAAAACCGTTTCGCTGATTCTGTCGCACGTGGGCGGCGAATAAACCCATCGGTCGATGTGATCGCTCTCAACAAAGTACTTCAGTTCGGCAGGTGCGTACGCCGCCTCAAACGAATCCACGATAATCAGTTTGATTTTCATCCGTTCGGGGATGATCGATTTGATATATACGCTTGCGTGGTTGCCGTCGCGCACACCCTCGCTGAATTCCGCAAGTCCCGCAAGGTTCGGTGTCAGTTCCACGAATACGCCGTATTTTTCAACAGAGCGCACAATGCCCGGAACGGTTTCACCCGGTTGATACAGCGCGGCGTTTTCTTCCCATGTGCCAAGCAATTCCTTGTGGGTGAGCAACAAACGCCCTTGATCGTCGCGCCCACGGACAATCGCGCGGATCATCTGCCCATGGCAAAACCGCTCGCTGGGGTGCGGAATGCGCGACACCGAAATGGCGTCGATGGGCAAAAGCGCACTTACTCCCGCGCCGACATCGGCAAACACGCCGAAGCTTTCCATGTGGCTCACACGCGCGTCGATGATATCGCCCGGCAACAGGTTGTTGATGTATTGTTCGGTGCAGTCCGTCTGCACACTCACACGGCTGAGCAAAGCGTATTGCTCACCTTGCTCGTTCGTGTCAAAGCCCGTCACGCGCACCATGATTGGCTTGTTCACGCGCGAAATGAGGGCAATGTCACGCACATCGCCTTCCAGAATACCCAGGGCACCGTCCGTGCGACGCACAATACCGCGCATACAGCCAAGATCCATATGCAAATTATGCTCGTTGTCACACAGCAAAACACGCGATTCAATCACCGTGCCGGAGACGTATGCCTCATGCAGTCCAGCGGCAGACGCTAGAAATCGGCGGTTTTCCGGTGTATTGAGGAGTTGCCCCTCCGGTGGAAATTGTAGCATTAACAATCAGTCCTTTCCCCTACGGCGCATTTTGACTATGGTCAATCTATATGGCATTAGTGAGGTTTATATTCATACTTTTTTTTACAATCGCAGTTCTGTTTGCTTTGACAAATGATGCCGTATGTGGTATACTCAACCAAGTGCGCGAAAGAAATTTTGCGACTTCCCTTCCTGCTTTTTCGCAATAAACTAGTAATGGATTACTGTATAGAAAAGTGGTTGGATTTCGCAGGGCAGAAAACAACAAGGTAATAGTACTACATTTCGTCTCTTTTGTCAACCCTGAAATTGGCAATTTGTAGTCTTTTTTACGGAAATTTCTAAAATTGCTCGCGCTTTAAACTGGAGGAGGTATCATGTTAGACCGACTTGAACAAGTGGCAAACCGTTTCCGTGATGTGCAAAAAACGCTCTGTAACCCCGATATTATGGGCGATTTGGGGCAATACAAACAGCTGATGCAGGAACTTAAGAGGCTAACGCCCATTGTGGAGACCTACGAAAGCTACAACGCGTCGATTGCCGCCCAAGCGGAGGCGCGTATGATCTTAGACGACGGCGAAGCGGATCGGGATTTTCGCGATTTAGCGGAAGAAGAATGGGAACGGGCGAAAGAAGCCGCCGAACGGCAGCTTCAACAGCTAAAGGTGCTTTTGCTCCCCCGCGATCCCAATGACGACAAGAATGTTATTTTGGAAATCCGAGGCGGCGCGGGCGGCGAAGAGGCATCCCTTTTTGCGGGCGTATTGTTCCGCATGTATTCCATGTACGGTGAATTCAAGGGATGGAAAAGCGAAATTATCAGCGCGAACGAAACGGAACTCGGCGGATTCAAGGAAATCTGTTTTTCCATTGAGGGAGAGGGCGCGTATTCCCGCTTGAAGTTCGAGAGTGGTGTCCATCGTGTTCAGCGCGTGCCCGAAACCGAAAGCCAGGGGCGTATCCATACATCCACCGTTACGGTCGCCGTTTTGCCCGAAGCGGAGGATGTGGATGTCGAAATCAATCCAACCGATTTGCAGATTGATACGTTCCGTTCGTCAGGCGCGGGCGGGCAACACATCAATAAGACGGAGTCAGCCATCCGCATTACGCATATCCCAACGGGCACAGTGGTGGAATGTCAGGACGAACGCAGTCAGTATAAAAACAAAGATAAGGCGATGAAAGTGCTGCGTTCGCGCATTTTACAAGCGGAACAGCAAAAGCAAGCGGCATCCATTGCGGGCGAACGCCGCGCGCAGGTTGGATCAGGGGATCGCAGCGAACGTATCCGCACCTACAATTATCCGCAAGGGCGCGTGAGCGATCACCGTATCGGATTGACGCTATATAAAATTGACGCAATCCTCAACGGCGATTTAGACGAGATTTTGGATGCCCTCATCACCGCCGACACTGCCGAAAAACTACAGAACAGTGAGCAAACATAATATGTCAGATACGCTTCGTTTATCGGCAAACAAGCCGGAGGATATCCGCGTTGCCGCCGCGCTTCTCAAAGGCGGGCAGATTGCCGCGATCCCGACCGAAACCGTCTATGGGCTTGCCGCCAACGCCCTTGATCCCAAAGCCGTCGCGGCGATTTTTGCCGCAAAAGGGAGACCGCAGGATAATCCGCTCATTGTGCATATTGCGTCCGCCGCAGATGCCGCGCCGCTGGTGTCGAATTTTTCGGAAGAGGCGCAAAAACTTGCCGCCGCCTTTTGGCCGGGACCGCTGACGATCATATTGCCCAAGAGCGATGTGATACCGCCCATTGTGAGCGCCGGATTACAGACCGTCGCCCTGCGTGTGCCGGCGCATCCTGCCGCACGGGCGTTGCTCAAGGCGTGCGGCTTGCCGCTTGCCGCGCCGTCTGCGAACCGTTCGGGCAAGCCAAGCCCAACCACGGCGGAACATGTGCTTAACGATCTTAATGGGCGTATTGCCGCCGTTCTCGATGGCGGCGCGTGTGATATCGGTGTGGAATCGACCGTGCTAAGTCTTGCGGGCGAAACGCCGATGCTGTTGCGTCCGGGCGGCATTTCGCGGGAAGTGTTACGGGATTTGTTGGGCATGGAAATCGCATTGCCGCAAAAACTGCGGGAGAGCGAAGCGCCGCCGTCGCCCGGGATGAAATACAAGCATTACGCGCCGAACGCGCAATTGATGCTATTGGATTGCAATATCGACGATTTTGCCGCAAAGGTCAAAAATATTGCTCGGCAAGGCGATGCCGTTTTATGTTTTGATGAAGATATCGGCGCGTTGGCTTTTTTGGGGATTCCGCTGTTGACGTTCGGGGGGATCGACGACCCGCGCGCGCAGGCGCGTCTGCTCTTTGCGCGTTTGCGTGAGATGGACGAGCGGGGCTTCACGCGCGTTTTTTGCCGTGTGCCGCAGGGCGATGGCATTGGCGCGGCAGTTTTGAATCGCCTCGCCCGCGCTTCTTTTTCTGAAGAAAAAGAAGCAAAAAGACTTTCCCCGCTTCGCGCTGAGTTTGATAGCACGCAAAAATTTTTATCAGTTTACAAACGAGAGCGCGAAGCGACTGCTCGCCGCAGGCGTGAAGAAAAAGAAGCAAAAAGACTTTCCCCGCTTCGCGCTGAACCTGAAAGCACGCAAAAATTTTTATCAGTTTGCAAACGAGAGCGCGAAGCGGCTGCTCGCCGCAGGCGCGCTGAACCTGAAAGCACGTGTGTGATTGGTTTGGTTGGCAAAACAGGCGCGGGTAAATCAACCGCCGCAACCTTGCTTGCGCAGATGGGCTGTACCGTGATCGATGCTGATAAAATCGCGCGTGAACTCACCCAACCGAACGCGCCTATCCTGCAAACACTAGCGGATGTTTTCGGCAAGGATATCCTCGCCAACGGCATTTTGAACCGTGCGTTGCTCGCCTCCCGCGCTTTCGCGGATGAAACGGCACGGCAAAAGCTCAATGCGGTGATGCATCCCGCCGTCATGGCGCGGATCACGGAAATGATAGACGCCTTGCCGCGCGGGGCGACGGCAGTGATCGATGCGGCGGCATTGCTGGAAACCGCACTGAAGCCGGATCACCTGATTGTGATCGACGCGTCGGAAGAAATCCGCTTGCGGCGCGTGATGGTACGCGACGGCATCACGGCAGAGTCGGCAATGGAACGCATCCGCGCACAAAAAAACTTGGTTTTCCCAAACGAAAACACAGCGTTCCGCACGATCATACAAAATGATGATCTGCCAATCGGCGAACTCAAAATACAATTGAAAGAGGCTTTGCAACGCATGGTTTTCGCAAAAACATCCGCGCCGACTTGGCTTGTGGTCGGGCTGGGAAATCCGGGCAAACAATATGAATACACGCGCCACAACGCGGGGTTTTTGTGCCTTGATTTGCTCGCGAACAACTGCGGTGCAAAAATCAATAAGCTGAAATTCCATGCCCTGCACGGATTCTGCGATTTGAACGGTACGCGCTGTTTGCTCCTGCGTCCGCAAACGTTCATGAACAACAGCGGGCTGGCCGTGCGCGAAGCGGCGGCTTATTTTGATATTCCACCCGCGCGCGTGCTTGTGCTTTTTGACGACATCTCCCTGCCCTGCGGCGGATTGCGCATACGGCGCGGCGGCAGTGACGGCGGGCATAACGGTATCAAAAGTATGATTGCCGCTTTGGACACAAATGCGTTTCCGCGCGTTAAAATCGGTGTCGGCAATCGTCCGCACCCCGATTTCGATCTAATCGATTGGGTGTTATCCGTTATGACAACCTCGGAACGCGCACAACTGCGCGAAGCCTGCGAAAAGGCCGCCGATGCGGCAAAACTGATTGTTTCGGACAATATGGAAGCGGCAATGGCCAAATACAACGCAAAATGCCAAGACTAGAGGCACCATGCGAACCTCTAGTCTCGCGCTGTTTGAGTTTGGCTCAGCTGAACGCTTCCAACACGTTCGCAAAGGTTTTGAACGCCTTGTTGATCCCGCGTTTTGCGCTGCGCTGCACGTGCGGCTGTTGATGCGAAATCGCTGTGCCGACCAAACCGACCGCGCCGCCCACCGCCATACCGATGCCTACGCCTTTTGCCACTTGTTGCGCTTGGATTTTTGCCATTGTTTTTGCTCCTTTCGTGATCACGTTTTTCTAGAAAGCAAAACTTTCTACGCGCTTAGTGTAACTCATACGGGTGTGATTAAACTACAAGACGGAGAATTATTTATGCCAATCTTTTCCGATTCAAAAAAATTGCATTTGGTGCTGGTCGAACCGCAAATTCCGCAAAACACGGGCAACATTGCGCGGACGTGCGCCGCAACGGGTGCTGTGCTTCATTTGATTGAACCCTTGGGATTTGCCATCGACGACACAAAGCTCAAACGCGCCGGTTTGGATTATTGGCACATGCTCGATGTGCGCTATTATCCGAACCTAGCCGCCTTTTTTGATAAAAATCACGGTGCGTTTTATTATTTTTCGACCAAAGCGGCGCGAACCTATAGCGATCCCGCCTATGAAGATGAAGTCTATCTTTTTTTTGGCAAAGAAACGGCCGGATTGCCCGAAGAGTTGCTCCGCGCACATTTTGACCGCGTGGTGCGTTTGCCCATGCGGGAGGGTGCCCGCAGTTTGAATTTATCCAACACGGTTGCCGTTGCGGCGTTTGAAGTGCTTCGCCAATGGGGATTTCCGCGTTTGCAAAAGACGTCGGACGCTTTCAGGCAACCGCAACAACGGTGCGAATCGGACGAATTGAATATTGAATATTGACACACCCCGATTTGAGTGATATAATACTTGCGACAAAGTCCAAAGTATGCCCTGCCATGCTTTTGGCTGTTTGGAGGCGATGAAATGAGATGGCTTCGAGCCCTATTCGGGGTGCGCATAATTGGATCTTTTTTAAAGTTTCTGTTGTTCGTTTTTATGCTTACCGTGCTTGCCTATGGTTTTGTGATGTTGCTTGGTTGGATAGCTCCGAATGACCTCATGCCGGATTTTTTGGACGACCTTTCCAATTGGGAAAAAATCCCAATTCCTTTTGGTGAGCAGATTTTTTCCTTTCTCGGGAAATTCTTAAACTTGCGTTTTGAAATCGCAGCGTCATTGCGCAACAACCCGAATCAAATTCTGTTGGATGTAATTAAAACGCTCATCACTGCTTTTGCTGTGGCGCTTCTCGCCCGCCCTTGCGGGACGCTTTTAGGACGTATATTTGGAGGGATATATAAGGTCATTGGTTGGGTTTTTCTTAATCTTTTCATCTCGTTCGTGTGCCTCGTGTTTCTGGACTGGGCGCATCTTAGCATGGAACACTATATAACAAGTATGGGATCATTTGCCGTGCAGTGGGGACTTTTGGTCGTGCTTGGATTGCTGTGGGTCTTCGCAAAGAAAAGAAGTGGTGTTAACATGGTCATAAGGGTGTTCTTCCGCTATCTATATCCGTTTTTAAGCCAATTGCTTACATGGGTTGGTGTCGTACTGATTCAGCAGTTTATGGAAAACGAGATGCATGTTGAAATTGTCATTGTCGTTATCGCTTGGATTTCAGTGCAACTGGTGGCAGATTTGCTCGGTATTGGGTATGGTCTTTTTTATACGAGGAAGTACATATGAGTGAAATAATCAAACCAGCCCGTGGAGAAACCTCACGGGCTGGTGTTATTCGCGCGAAGCGGCTAAAGTCTTTTTGCTTACTTTTTCTTCAGAAAAAGTAAGTCAGAAAAAGAAGGTTGACAAATTCCCTTTTGCCTGTTATAGTAGAAGATATGAATTGATACAATAGCGGGATTATCGAAAAGGGGGCGCGGTGTTGGATTGTATCACCGAAATGGGGCGGCGCGGCAAGGCGGCGGCGGCAATACTCGCGGGAAGTTCGAGTGCCGTGCGCAACGCCGCTTTGCTTGCAATGCGCGACGCTTTGCGCACGAGTCCGGATACCGTTCTGGCGGCAAACGCGATTGATTTACAAAACGCCGCCGCAAACAAAATGCCGCCGTCCCTGCAAGATCGATTGCGCTTGACACCCGCGCGTTTGGACGGTATGATACGGGCAATTGACGAGGTGCGCGGCGAAGCCGATCCGCTGGGCGAAGTGCGCGGCGGCGGAACGCGCCCGAACGGACTGCGCATATCCCGCGTGAGCGTGCCGCTGGGCGTTGTCGCCGTTATTTTTGAAGCCCGCCCGAACGTTGCGTCCGATGCCGCCGCGCTCTGTGTCAAATCGGGCAACGCGGTCATTTTGCGCGGCGGAAAAGAAGCGATAGAATCCAACAAGGCGATCGTCAATTTGTTGCGTGGGGCGGTTGTTGCCGCGGGATTGCCTGCGGACAGCATACAATTGGTTGAAGATACCGCGCGTGAAAGCGCGCAGGCACTGATGAAAGCCAATGGGCTTGTGGATGTTTTGATTCCGCGCGGCGGCGCGGGGCTTATCCGCGCCGTGGTGGAGTATGCAAGCGT
>JAITDE010000087.1 GCA_031282735.1 Oscillospiraceae bacterium
GGCGCGTCATAGAGATTTGCCAGCGCGATGGCGCGTTCGGCTTCCGCCAGAGCCTCTTTGAGGCGTTCGGGATATTGCAAACTGCTTGCACCGGAAACGCAACTAATTTCGAGTTTGCCCGTTTGCAGTTTTTTGAGCGCGTCAAAGAGTTCCTTTGACGGCGTGTCTTCATAGCCGCGCAGTTCAATGCCGTGGAATCCAACGTCCTTTGCCATATTCGCCATGTCCTGCCACGACAAATCGGGGCAGCCGAGCGATGAAAAAGCCAGTTTCATGCAACCCTCCAGTTAATTATTTATTTTAAGTATGCAGCTGTCATGTTCAGCCTGTGGAAATTTTTCACGGGCTTTTAGTGATTGCGCAAATATACATCAGTCTAAAAATGATCGCGCGAAGCGGCAAAAGTCTTTTTGCTTACTTTTTCTTCAGAAAAAGTAAGTCAGAAAAAGTAAGTCAGAAAAAGTAAGGCGGAAAAAGCAGAGCGTTTTGCCGCCATCAATTGTTCCGCCATGTGCTTGGCGGGTTGAAAAAATTGGGGTTTTCGGTGAGCATGGCATTTTCGCCGCCCTCGCAGTAGCGTGTGATGCCGAAAGCCTTAAAATCGTTGTAAAGCGCTTCGTTTGCCGCCATGCGCTCTGCTGTCGGCAGTGTCCAGCCGAATTCGGCGACTTGGTTGCAGCCTTTCCAAAAACGCCAGCTCAGTTGAGAGCGCAATACGTTTTGCTTGCGTGTTTCGCTGTCCGCCAACGCAATCGCTTTTTCCCAAAGCGCGTCGGCGTAGGCGATCTGATTCGGTTTCAAGTCCAAAAGAGCCTTGTCGGTGGGCTGAACACCAATGCCAACTTTCCGATGCGTGCCAATTAGCGACGGCGTTCCCGCGTTTTCGCCGACAAAATCAATGAACTCCCGCATATATTGCCAGCCCGCGCCGTAGTACGCCTTCAAAAACCCATTCATCTCCGCGTCATAATCCAAATTGGGATTGAACATCAGACGCGAAAGCAGATAGGCGCGCAGTTCAGCGAATTCGGAGTTGCATTCGCTTGCCGTGTAGTTGCCCTCTTCGTAGACACCTTTCACATGATTTTCCACGAAGAACTGCATGTTCGGTTGCAAGACCTCAAAATCGGAAAAAATGACGTTGTAATGACCGTAATCTGTGGTGTAATCCCAAATATAAAGGCGATTGCAAATTTTGCTCCAATCCACAATATCTTTGGCAAAGCTTGTGTTTTCGGGGCAGTCGGGGTCATTGAGCGGATGCGCAAAACAACATTCGATGGAGCACAAACGCACGATGACATTGGGCAGCGGTTTCGTGACGACCGGTGCGGTGCGCGTGTATTGGTAGGCAAACGTATCGATGACGACCTCGGGATAATCCGCGGCGATGTCGGCGGCGATGGCGTTGACAAAACGGAGCATTGTGCCCGCGTGCGATCCCTCAGCCGCGTCGACCGCCTTGCAGTTGGCACACTCGCAGTAGTCGCCGTTGTCGGCCTGTGTTACCGAAATAATTTGCATTCCGTTGCCGTTGGCGCAGTAGTCGCGCACCTGCTCAATCATTTTTTCCAAAACCTGCGGGTTTGTGAGGCAAAGCTGGTTGGGAACACGGGCGTTTTTGCTTCTCCTGAACGCGTACCATTCGGGGTGCGCCTCAAAAAAATCCGCGGGCTTTATGAATTGGTTGATGATCGTGTGCGCAAACGAACCGTTGTAACCCACGTTGCCGCCCAATTCCGCGGGCAATGTGCGGTAGACACTGGAGTTCAAGCCGTTCGCGACGCTGTAGGTCAAGTCGCGCGGGCTGATCCAATCCGTTTCGCGGTAATCGAGCGGCGGCACGTAACATTCCTCTTTTACGTCCGCGATTTCAGCCGCCCCCTCCGGAATGACTTTCAGCGTGCTGGTGTACCAATGGCAATCAAAGTATTCCTCCAAAAAACGATAGACACCATAAAGTGTGCCGCGCGGTTGTCCGCCCGTGATGCTGATATCCTCCCCAACCTGCGCGATGCGGTAGCCCTCCGCGCCCAAATCGGCGACTGAAAGCGTGCTTGCCGCGCCAATCAAAAATTCTTTTGCGGCTGTCGCTTCGCCCTCTTGCGCGGTGTAGGTCCGTCCGGTGATTTGCGTCAGCGTTTCCGCCAGCACATTGGCGGCGGTAACTTCGGCGGCAATCGCGTCTGGAGCGTAGACAATCGCGTAATCCGCAATCGAATGTTTTTGCACGACGGCGGGCGGCGTCTCCCGTTCAGGGACGAACGGATCAATCGGCGGATAAAGCATTTCTGTAAACGGTGTCACGACAAACCCCACAATCACAAGCAACCAATCCAGAATTCGTATGCCAAAGGTTTTGAGACATTCCAAAATACTTGCCCAATCCATTTTTATTCCTCCAAATCTATTGCGTCAACTGTCAATCAGCGTCACAAGCGACCATGCTATGGTGAACTGCGCACCATAATATAAAATGTAGTTCATCACATAATCAATCGGTCTTGTTTTGCCGCCGAAGTATGTGCCGGAAAGAACAAGATCCGAAAACAAGAACAGTGTGCCGCCGATGCCCAGCATCAGCGCGGGCGTTTTGAAAAACCAAAGTCTGTCGCCGGGAACAAAATTGGCGAAGGCGGTCAGCAGGGACAAGGCGACAAAAAAGGTGAGCGCAAAACAGTAAGCGACCACGATTTTTTTGAACCTGCCGTAACGCATGTGCATCAGCTTTTCAGTCGCGTAAACAATCGCGGCAACTGCGGCGGAAATGCCTGCGGCCAAAAGGACGCGTTTCCAGTTGATGCCGTAATAGGCAAACAATCCCGCAATGAAAGCCACATGCCCTACAAAAAACGAAGCGAACCCCATGAACATATAACGCTCTTTGTGATCTTCATGCATATCCTTCAGATCAAGCACGATGTCGCCAATCAGCCCGCAAACCAATCCAAAGAGCACACAGGCGATGAGCAGGACGCTGCCCTTGCCGAACGGAACATATTCGTTGCGCAGTCCGCGCGCGGCGGCGACATCGAACGCAATCAACGCGGACGCAATCAACGCGGTTGCGATAAACAACGCACTCAGCCCCGTTTTGACGCATAACGCCGAAAAACCGGTTTTTTTGACACGCAAAGCGATATAAACCCCAAGCAGAACCGCGCCGACGACCGTTGCAATCACAAGCGCCGACGAAAGCAAAACAGTGATATCCATAACAAGCAAGCCTCCACAATCATGAAATTTTTCCAGCGCAATCTATTATAGCAAAGAATGAATGCAAATGCAATTGTTTTTCGGTTAAAAAAGCACATTTTAGCTAAAAATTAACTTGCATTTGACGCCGTTTTCATGTATACTTCTTGGTAGATCAATTGCGGTTTGCCGCAAAGTAAAGAAAGGGTTATGAGTGAGTGAAAACGGAATACGACGTATTGGTTCTGGGGAGCGGACCGGTTGGCATGATGTTTGCCAAAATGATGGCGGAAAAAGGATTTTCAGTCGCCGCGGCGGATGCGGCAAAAAAGGAAGAGTTGGGCGACACCCCAAAGATTTTTCACGCGGATGTTGACAAGTTCCTGCGATACGGTTTGCCCGAGCCGCGACCGGGCGACCCCGATTACGCCGACGAGTTCAAAGAGGGACTTTATCGTTCACCCTACGACAGGCACGAAAAAGTGAGCCATTGCAGGAATTTCCTTTTGCGGCAACCGGAGTTTTTGGCGCGGTTGCGCGGGATTGCGGAAGCGGCGGGCGCGGAGTTTTTTTATGAAACGGCTTTTGTCGATTTTCTTCTGGATGAAAACGAGAGCATCCATGGCGCGAAACTACGGACGACCGACGGCATACGCCAAGTGAAAGCCCGCTTGACGGTCGACGCCACGGGCAAAGCGGCCGCCGCCCGCCGCAAAGTGCGCAAGGGCACGGCGGACGACTGGGAACTGACCAATCGCGATTTGTTTTATATCTATTTGCACTATGTCAAACTGAAAAATCCCGAAAAAGATAAACCCGCCGCGCCCATTCATTACGCGCAATACAAAACATGGATTGGACAATCGGGCGAAGACGACGGTTGCCTTTTCGGCGCGGCGGCGAATTTGTCGTTTGAATACGCCGAAAAATGCCTGAACGCGTTCAAAAAGAACGTGCCGCTACCCGAATACACCCTAGTCCGCACCGAAACAGGCGCGACGCCCTATCGGCATCCGTCTTATTCCATGGTCGCCGATGGTTTTTTGGCGGTCGGCGATTCGGTTTGCATGACGAAGCCGTTCAGCGGCGAGGGGATTACAGCCAGCTGGGTGGGTTGTGAACACGCCGCCGCGGCCGCCGAAACAGCCATGGCAAACGGGGCGTATCCGACGGAAGAGGCCCTTTGGAACTACAACGTGACATATGCCCGCACACAGGCGGCCGATTTTGCTTACATCAACGCCGTGCTTGCCAACGCCGCCGACACCGACGCGGACGAAAACGAATATATGTTCGCGCATGATATCGTCTTCAACGACGCCGCGCTCACCCAAGCGAACGTGCACTATAATTATGACGTGCCTTTCTCCGAGGTAATCAAACTGCTGGGACGACTGATCGTCGGCGTTTTGACGCGGCATATCGCGGGCAAATCGCTCAAACTGATGTTACGCGGCATTATCTACGCAACGTTGGCGCGGGCGCATTACCGCAAATTCCCCAAAAAGGTTGCGGGCTTTGCCAAATGGAAGGCGAAAGCGGAAAAAATCTGGAGCAAAACGGGCACGCTGTGCGACATTTTGGAGCGTACACAGTTCGATGAGGCACGGGCGACCAAAAGTTCACTTGCGGTCTGATATAAAGTGCGTAAAAGATTGAAAAGAGGAGAAAAGCATGAGCAAAGCATCGCGTTTTTTTAGGATACTGAGCATTTTCATGGCATTGGTTTTGGTTTTTTCGGTTTGCGCCGCGGCGGCGACCCGCACCGAGCCGATCGACAAAAAAATCCAATTCAACAGCGACGGCAAGTTTAAAATCCTGCAAATTTCCGATACCCAAGACATCCTGTTCCCGCGTTCCGTCATGATCCAATATATTGAAAGCCTGTTGGATCAAGTACAACCCGATTTGGTGATATTCACGGGCGACAACACCGAGGATTTTTCGTTCATCACAGGTACGGTCAGATATGCCCTCAATTGGATTTTGGAACCCGTCAACGCGCGGGGGATTCCGTTCACGTTCGCGTTCGGCAACCACGACGCGTTTATCCCGCAGCTGAAAGATCGCACGTTCCAATATTACACCGCGTATGAAAATTGCCTTGCGTACGACGACAATCCCGCCATATTCGGCACCGGCAACCACAATTTGTTCATCTACGACAAAGACGGCAAAAATCCCGCGTTTAACCTTTGGATGATCGACTCGAACGCTTATGACCTGCAATCGTTTGCGTATGACTATGTGCACGAAGATCAAGTGCAATGGTTCAAGGACAAGGCCGCCGCCATCAAAGCGGAATACGGCAATGTTCCATCGTTCGCTTTCCAGCACATCACCGTTCCCGAGGTCTACGAGTTGCTTTTGCCTGCTGAAGACGGCGGCACGAACACGAAAGATTACAACGGCAAAAAATACGCGCAAGCACTTGATCCAACCAAAGCCGTCGGTCATTTGGGCGAGTTCCCCTGTCCGCCCGTCGTCAACACAGGAGAATTCCAAGCGTTTGTGGACGACGGCAATGTGGTCGCGTTTTTTGCGGGACATGATCATGTGAACAATTTCATCGGCAATGTGAACGGGATCGACATCGTGCAAACACCGGGCATCACTTTTGCGAACTACGGCGAAGAGGGTGTGCGCGCCACACGCGTGATTACATTGGATGAATCCGATTTGAGCACATACACAACAACCACCCTCACATACGAAGATGTGCTCGGCGGCATGGAAAACTATGAAGCGACTTATAGTCTGGGCAGCAGCCTGTTCGGCGGCGTGATTTCATTGCTTGCAATGATCGCGAAACTATTTGGGTACAGCGAATTTGAAGTGCTTGACATCATCACAGAGTTCTTTGTTTCGCTTTAAGATTTTTGCTTGAAAGGGAAACTGAAATGATGATTATGACATGTTCGGGCGGTTGGGTGCACGGCAATTACGCCGAAAAGATCCGCGCCGCCGCAAAACTCGGTTACAAAGCGGTCGAACCTCTGTGCTGGCTGGGCGAGGATCTGCGCGCCGCGCGTCAAGCAATGGACGAAACAGGCTGTGTCATTTCGTGTATTCTCATTCAGTCGGCAAACCGCGAAATAGCCCGCTTGATTGACAACAGCCATGGCATTGTGCACGAAGACGCAAAGGAGGCGTTCGCCGCCGCCCTTGCCGAAACCATCGCCGCCGCCAAGGTTTTGGGGTGCAAAAAGATTGTTTTTACATCGGGCAACGAGCGTTTTGATGTCAGCCGCGCAGCTCAGCACCACAACATCATTGCGGCGATTCAAAACGCACTGCCGCTGTTGGAGGACACGGGTATCACCATCGTACTCGAACCGCTCAACGCGCTTGCGGATCACAAGGGCTATTACCTCACAACCTCGCGCGAGTGCGCCGAGGTTATCCGCGCCGTCAACCACAGCCAGGTGAAGATGCTCTTCGACGTTTATCACCAGCAGATCACCGAGGGCAATTTGATGAACAACATCACCGCCTATGCCGCCGAAATCGGACACTATCACTTGGGCGACGTTCCGGGGCGCAACGAACCGGGTACGGGCGAAATCAACTACAAAAACGTACTCCGCGCAATCAAAGCGACGGGCTACGACAATTTTGTTGTGTTGGAATGCGGTTGCACGGGATCGGTTGAAGAGGTCTCGCCGCGCATGTTCGCGCTCTTGGAAGAATAGGGGAAAACGCAAACATCTCTGATAAAGCAAAAGCCCGTGAAACTTTTCACGGGCCTTTAGTGATCGCGCAAATATCCGGCAGTCTGCAAACGACCGCGCGCCCCTGCGGGGAGCAGTCGCTTCGCGCTGTCATATTTGGTCCGCGCAAATATAAATCAGTCTAAAAATGATCGCGCGAAGCGGCAAAAGTCTTTTTGCTTACTTTTTCTTCAGAAAAAGTAAGGCAGAAAAAGAAAGGCGCCTATTTGTTATATTGCTGCGTGTGCGTCACGCGCAAACGCGCCATTGCGCGGGCAAGCGCGATTTTGTTTGTTCTGTATTCGCGTGTGCTGGTTTTTTGGCGCAGTTTTTCGCTGGCTCTCTGCATCACGGCGGCGGCGCGCGCAATGTCGATATCGCTCGGGAATTCGCAGGCTTGTGTGAAAATCACCACCCCTTTGTGGCTCACCTCCATGAATCCTTCCGACAAAAACGCCTCTTTCCATTCGCCGTCGATGTTGAGTTGAATTGATCCGACGTTGAGCGGTGTAACCAAAGGCGCATGGTTCGCGAGCACACATAACTCGCCGTCCGGCGTGCCCACAATCACGCCCTGCGTCTCGCCCGTGTAAAACGAGTGTTCGGGCGTTATGATATCAATATGAAAAAAAGCCGCCATTGTCTCTCCCCGTTACGCATGTATTGTTTGCGCCTTTTCGAACACTTCGTCAATGTTGCCGACCATGTAGAACGCACTTTCGGGCAGGGCATCCGCTTTGCCGACTAAAATATCGTCACAACTGCGTAGCGTATCCGCAAGCGTCACATAACGCCCGGGCATGCCCGTAAAAACCTCCGCAACGTTCATCGGTTGGCTCATAAACCGTTGAAGGCGGCGGGCGCGGTGCACCACGTGCTTGTCTTCTTCCGTCAATTCATCCATGCCCAAAATGGCAATAATGTCCTTTAATTCGTTGTATCTTTGCAAACATGCCTGCGTGCGCCGCGCGATATCGTAATGCCGCGCACCAACAATATTGGCATCCAAAATGCGCGAATTGGATTCCAAAGGGCTGACGGCAGGATAAATCCCCATTTCGGAGATCGCGCGCGACAACACCGTGGTTGCGTCCAAGTGCGAAAAAATCGCGGCGGGAGCGGGATCGGTCAAATCGTCGGCAGGCACATAGATCGCCTGCACGGATGTGATAGAACCGTCGGTGGTGGATGCAATGCGTTCTTCAAGTTCGCCGAGTTCCGTGGAAAGCGTCGGTTGGTAACCGACAGCGGACGGTAAACGCCCCAGCATCGCCGAAACCTCGTTGCCCGCTTGCACATACCGAAAAATATTATCAATAAACAACAGCACGTCGCGATGCATCACATCACGGAAATATTCCGCCATGGTCAATCCCGTGAGCGCGACACGCATGCGGGAACCGGGCGGCTCGTTCATTTGCCCGAACGCCATTGCGGTGTTTTTGATTGCACCCGACTTGCGCATGTCGTGCACCAAATCGTTGCCTTCGCGGCTACGCTCGCCAACGCCAGCGAACACGGAATATCCGCCGTGACCATGTGCAATGTTGTGGATGAGTTCCATAATCAGCGTGGTTTTGCCCACGCCGGCACCGCCGAAAAGCCCGATTTTTCCGCCTTTCGCGTATGGCGCAAGGAGATCGATAACTTTAATCCCCGTTTCAAAAAACTCCGTTGCGGGGTGTAATTTTTCGTAGGAGGGCGACGGACGGTGGATCTCCCAACGTTCCTGCGCGTCGATCGCGCCTTCGTTGTCGATCGGTTGCCCCAAAACATTGACGACGCGCCCCAAAATGCACTCGCCGACCGGAACAGCGATACCTTGTTTGGTGTTTTCGACAGGCGTGCCGCAACACAAGCCTTCCGTTGCCTCCAGCGCAACGCACCGCACGACGCCGGGGGAAACATGCGCCGCCACTTCCATGTGAATGCTGCCGTTATCGTTCTGCGCCACAAGCAGGGTGTGCGTGCGCGGTTCGGTATCTTCGGCGAAACGAACATCCAACACAGGTCCGCTTATTTTGATCACTTTTCCAAAATCATCTTGCGTCATATCAACCACCAACATTTTTATTGATTACCAAAGGGAAGTCACTATCTATTAAATAAAGGCATGGCTTGTGATTTCGGCAATTTCCTGTGTCACCGCCGCCTGACGGGCCAAATTGTATTGCAAACGGAGCTTGACAAGCATCTCGTCGGCATTGCGCGTGGCGTTTTGCATGGCAATCATGCGGGAGGTGTGCTCGCTGGCGTAGGAATGCATGAGCGCACCGAACAGATAGGCAATCAAAAATTGCGGCACAAGCTCGCGGAAAACTGCCGATTCGGACGGATGATATAGAATTTCATGCGGGGGTTCGGTTTCGTTGATATCCACAAAATCGCTCAGCCGCAAGGGCAGAATGCGGTGGCAGACGGGCACACCCGCCGCCCCGTTTTGGAACGGTGTGAATATCACAAAAACCTGATCCGTCTCTTCCGCGTCGTAGCGATCCAAAATATCCATCACAATCTGCCGTGCGTTGTAAAGCGACGGATCTTGCGTCACACCACCCAGATGTTCATCCGGAATCATCCCTCGCGCGCGTAAAAACGCCTCGCCCATCATGCCGATGGTGATCAGCGTCACATTTTCCTTGCCTTTCAGTTCGCGCAAAGCAAGCTGCAAAACGGCGTTGTTATATGCCCCCGCCATGCCTTTGTCGCCCGATATCACAAGATAGGTGTTGCGCGTTGTCTTGCGTTTTTCGAAGTATGGGTGCGATGCCAAATGCGGCGACAAGAGTAAATCTTTCATGACCGATTGCACTTGGTTCATGAACGTGCGGTTGTATTCCATTTTTGGGATCACCTTTTTTGCCCGTGCCGTCGCGACCAACTGCATGGCGTTGGTGATTTTGCGCGTTTCGTCCACCGCTAAAATGTGGTGACGGATTTCATTCGCTTTTTGCAGACGAGCCACCCCCAAAAAAACGCTTGCAATAAGCGATCAGCATCTCGCGATCCGACGGCGACAATTTCCCCGACGCGTTGATTGCCTGCATCGTGCCCTCACAGTGTTCGCGCAAAAATCGGAGCATATCACCGCGTTTTTCGGTGATATCCTTCGGCGCGACGGTGTCGAACAAATCGGCGTCGAACGCGACGAGAACGGCGACTTGCTGGGCAAGGGACATCACGTCGTCCTGCCGCTGTTTGAGCAATTGCGTCAATCTCTCGCCGTGGCGCAGCATCTGTGCGGTCGATTGGTCGATATCCGCGCCGAATTGGGCGAAAATCGCCGTGTCGCGGTATTGGGCGACATCGAGACGCAACGAACCCGACACATCTTTCATCGCCTTGTGCTGTGCGGCACGTCCCACGCGCGAAACCGAAAGACCCACGTTCACCGCGGGACGAATGCCAGCGTTGAACAGCTCGCTTTCAAGATATATTTGCCCATCCGTGATGGAAATGACGTTGGTTGGAATATAAGCCGAAATATCGCCCGCCATTGTTTCAACGATTGGCAGAGCCGTGATTGATCCGCCGCCTTGCGCGTCGCTGAGCTTCGCGGCGCGTTCCAGCAAACGGCTGTGCAAATAAAACACATCGCCCGGATAGGCCTCACGCCCGGAGGGTCGGCGCAAAAGCAGACTCATGGAGCGGTAAGCCGCCGCGTGTTTGCTCAAATCGTCATAGACGACAAGCACATCCTTGCCCTGCAACATAAAGTGCTCCGCAATGGCACAGCCCGCGTAGGGAGCCAAATATTGCAGGGAAGCATGGTCGTCCGCCGTCGCGGCGACGATCACGCAACGCTCCATCGCGCCCGCGTTTTTGAGCGTATCGGCAATTTGTGCCACGGTCGATCCCTTTTGACCGATCGCGCAATAGACGCAATAGGTATTTTGTTCGGTCCGCTGGTTGATCATTGCCGCGAGGGCGATTGAAGTCTTGCCCGTTTGGCGGTCGCCGATGATCAATTCGCGCTGACCGCGCCCGATGGGGATCATGCTGTCGATTGCCAGCAATCCCGTTGCAAGCGGCTGGTTGACGGGGGATCTGTCCATGATGGACGGCGCGGGGGATTCGATGGGGCGGAACTTGTCGCAACGCAATTCTCTGCCGTCGAGCGGCTGACCGATGGGATTGATGATGCGCCCCAAAAGGGAATCGCCGACGCCGATGTTCGCCACATGCCCCGTGCCGCGCACAAAACTGCCGCTTACGATTTCGGTCGCCCCCGAGAGCATCACCGCGCCGACGCCGTCTTCGCGCAAATCAAGCGCAAGCCCCAAGTGACCGCCGTCAAATTGCAGAACCTCGCCATAATGGCAGGTCGAAAGCCCGTCGATCTGCACGACGTCGTCCATAATCGAACGCACCGTGCCGTATTCGTCCACCCGCGGGCTGTAATCGAACGATTGGATGGATTGGCGCAAAGCGTCGCCAAACGCGGAAAACTGTGACATACTCAGTTCCCCTCCATTTTGATTTTCGTTAGATTTTTTTTGAGTTCCGCCAACTGCGCCGCAAGGCTGATATCATATAATTTGCCGTCGATCAGTGCGACAAACCCGCCAACGAGCGAGGGGTCGAGCATCAGCTCAAATTTGATTTCTTGTTTGAGACGTGTCGAAAAAATCGTTTCGACATCCGCCAACTGTTTGGCATCCAAAACGGCGGCACTGCGCAGAATTGCATGACTCATGTTTTCGACACTCCTTTCCGGCGGTGCTTCCATGCTTGCTTCAATCTTTTTCTCCTTGCGCAAGCGCCGCAAAATAGGATTCCGTCAGCTTCAGCGCGTCTTCGTGGCACACCTCGCGCCGCAAAATCTGTTGGGCGATGGCGACGGAGATGTCCACAACATCGCCTTGCACGTTGGCAAGAGCCTTGCTGTGTTCCTGCGCGGCCGCTTCGCGCGCTTTGCGCAACAACGCCGCACTTTCCTCCAGTGCGCTGTCTTTCATGGATTTTGCCGCCTCGTTCGCCGCGGCGGTGATTTCCACCGCGCGTTCGCGGGCGGTTTCTTCGGCGGCGGCAATACGGTTTTCATATTCCGTACGCAAACGCTCCGCTTGCTGTTGCGCCTCTTCGGCTTCCGTCAGCGAAGCGTCGAGCCGTGCCTTGCGTTCCGCCATGAACTTACGCACGGGCTTATAAAGCAATTGCCGCAATATCACGAACAGAATAATCATGTTCAGAATATGCAACGGGATATCTTCCAAATGCAAATTGAGTTGCTCCAACATCGGTTCCACCTCAGTTCCTTAGGACTTGACAAAAAGAATAATGAGCGCGGTCAGCAATCCGTAAATTGCCGTGGATTCCGTGAGCGCAAGCCCAAGCAGAAAAATGGAGTTGATTTTGCCCGACGCTTCGGGTTGACGCGCCACGGCCTCCGCCGCCCGCCCTGTGGCAAGCCCCATGCCCAGCCCCGCGCCCGCGCATGCAATCATGCAAATGGCCGCGCCGATAACCGCTAAATTCATCTGAAAACGCTCCTTTTGATTAATCAATTTCTTCCGCCGTCGCTTCCTCTATGTAGGACAGCGTCAGCGTCACAAAAATAAATGCTTGGATCAATGGGTGAAAAACGTTGAAAAACAAACCCGCAACACTTGGAATCCCCACGGCCGCGCTCCCCAAAGCATAATAGAGCAAATCGATAATGATCATCCCGCCGAACATGTTGCCGAACAAACGGCATGTGAGCGAAAGCGGTACGACCAAATCCGACAAAATACGGAACGGAAACGCGATCGTGCCGGGTTTTAGAAAACTCTTCGCGTATAATTTTATTTTTACGCCGAACGAGGTGCCGCCGGGTATGTCGGGCGAGCGGACGTTTGCCATGCTTTTGATCCGTCCCGTAAGCCCCTTGCGTTTGAATCCGTAGTAGTTGATGAGAAAAAACGTGATCAGCGAAAGGCCGAGCGTCATTGTGATATCCGCCGTGGGCGCGTGAAGCCCCAAAAGTTCCGTGAACGCGCTTGCCACCAGCAAAAACGAAAGGCTGAAAATGTACGCGCCGAACGACAAACTCGTGCGATCCAACTTCGTACCTACGTATTGATCAAGCTTTTCGATCGCGATCTCCAAGAGCAACTGGATACCCTTTGGGCGGTTCTGCATATGTTTGAGAGCGGTGAAACGGATGATGAGCGACGCCGCCAAAACGATCGCGATAATCGCCCATGTGGTGAGCACCGTGTGGCTGATCGTCAGCCATTCCAACCCGAAGAGCGGGTGCGTGCGTTCGGGGACAATCGAAACCCCAAAGGTTTTTTCACCCTGCGGCGCACTGTGCGCGGAGAGCATCGAAATACCCTTGACCGCAAACAGCCACGCGCCCAAAAAGAGCGAAAACAAAGCGAGGCGTTTGAGGCGTTTTTGCTTTTTTGTGCACGTTCCCTGCGCGGAAATCGTTTTGCCGATGCGTCTGCGCCCCAAAAAGCCGCCCAAAGCCATCAGAAAACCAAGCGCCAATATCAAAAAATCGTATTTGTCCATACTGTCGTAGTCCAATCAACCCAAAAGCTATTTTTTTATGACGATACGCAAAATTGCCAACAAAACCAATGTGCCCGCCGCAGCGCAACCCACCCAAGGCAAAAGCGTCGGGCGCAGGAACGCGCACAGCAACAACGCCAGAACAGGGCACGCTATCCCCGCGAGCATCCGCAACACGCCGCGCAGCTTGCCGTCCAAAATCGCGCCGACGGCGGCACGAAGCCATAAAAAGTTCGCAACGCCCGCAATCGAGCCAACAAAGACCGCAATGATCCGCATTTGTATTACTCTCCACAAATATTCTGTTATTATATACCTTTCACCCCGAAAAAGCAACGGCATGTTTCGCCAAAGATTATTCGTTAAATTATGAAATTTTTGTGAATGATTCGTGTATCTTTGTTCCACGCCTATGCGCCGCTTGACTTTTTACAAAAATCGTGTATACTGTATGGTAGTAAATACAGTAGTGAAACGGCAAGATTCCCCAATCACTTTTGAAAGAAGAATGTATAATGGCTACGAATAACCAAAATTTGCTCACTGCCGAGGGCTACCGCAAACTCCAGGAAGAACTGGAGGATTTGCGCACGACCGGGCGCGAACGGATCGCTGAAAAAATCAAAGAAGCCCGTTCGTTTGGCGACTTGAGTGAAAACGCCGAATACGACGAAGCCATGAATGAACAGGCGATCATGGAAGCGAAAATCGCCCGTTTGGAAGAAGAGCTGAAAAGCGCGAAGATTTTGGACACGGAAGAGCTGCGCACCGATGTGGTTGCGATCGGTTCTTATATTACGGTGCTTGACCAAACGTACAACGAAGAGCTGACGCTGCAAATCATCGGCAAATCCCAAGCGAATCCCGAGGAAAACCGCATCAGCGACGAATCCCCCGTGGGAAAAGCACTGTTGGGGCATGCCGTTGGCGACATTGCGGAAGTCAAAACCCCGGGCGGCATCGTTACGCTTCAAATTAAGAAGATTTCAAATTGAGAAAATTTCAAAATAATCATATATAGGTTGAATACAGTAGCCGTCTATCTGTTGCTATATAAAAGGGAAAGTGGAGTGTTTTTGTGCCGGAAGAGACAGAACAAGCGCAAGCGACCGAAGATTTGAACCAATTGCGTCTTATCCGTCTGCAAAAATTGCAGGCGTTGCAAGTAGCGGGCAATGACCCGTTCACCGCAACCACCGCAACGCAAACGCATCAAACAACGCAAATTACAGCCAACTACGAAACCTTGGAGGGGCGGGAAGTGACGCTCTGCGGGCGGCTAATGTCGCGGCGTGATATGGGCAAAGCGAATTTTATCAACATCGCCGACCGTGACGGGCGTTTGCAAGTCTATGTCCGCGTGGACGATATCGGTGAAAATGACTTTGCGGAGTTTAAAAAATGGGATATCGGCGACTGGCTTGAAGTGCGCGGGATTGTGTTCCGTACACGCCGGGGGGAGATTTCGGTGCACGCCTATGCCGTGCGTCTGCTTTCAAAATCCCTGTTGCCTCTGCCCGAAAAATTCCATGGGCTAACGGATACCGACACACGATATCGCCGCCGCTATTTGGATTTGATCATGAATCAAGATGTGCGCGTCACGTTCCAACAGCGCAGTGCGATTTATCGCGCCATACGCGGCTATTTGGACGATCGGCATTTTTTGGAAGTCGACACGCCTACGCTCGTGCATAACGCGGGTGGGGCTGCCGCACGCCCGTTCACAACGCATCACAACGCGCTGAGCGAAGACTTGTTCCTGCGGATTTCGCTGGAACTCTACCTCAAACGGCTGATCGTCGGCGGACTTGAGCGCGTCTATGAATTGGGCAAATGTTTCCGTAACGAGGGCGTTGACGCTTTCCACAGCCCTGAGTTCACTTTGCTGGAAATTTATCAGGCATACACCGACTATCGCGGCATGATGGATTTGACGGAGGGGCTTTTTCGCTGTGTGGCGCAAACGGTGCTGGGCACGATGACCGTGACGACCGAATGCGCTGAACTGGATTTTTCCAGCCCATTTGCCCGCGTTTCGATGCTTGATGCCGTCAAGCAAGCAACGGGCATCGACTTTGAGGGAATCAATCTTGAGGAAGCGATCGCGCTGGCAGAAGAGCGCGGACTTGAAGTTCCCAAACGGTTTGCGAAAGGCGATATCCTCAATTTGTTTTTTGAGGAATACGTCGAACACACACTTATTCAGCCCACATTCGTGATCGACTATCCCGTGGAGGTTTCGCCGCTCACAAAGCGCAAGCCATCCAACCGGAATTATGTGGAACGGTTTGAATTGTTCGTGCAGGGGCGCGAATACGCCAACGCCTATTCGGAACTAAACGACCCCATTGACCAACGGCAGCGGTTTGAGGCGCAGGAATTGCTTTTTGCCCAAGGCGACGAAGAAGCACAGCACACCGACGAAGATTTTTTGTTGGCATTGGAATACGGCATGCCGCCAACGGGAGGCATTGGCATCGGCATTGACCGTTTGGTGATGCTGATTACGGGGAGTCGTACCATCCGGGACGTGCAACTCTTTCCCACCATGAAAACGCTATGAGGATATCAATTGTCTTGCCCGCCTACAATGGTGAACGCTTTTTGGCGGAACAAATCGCCTCTATTGTTCCTCAGATGCTTCCCGGCGACGAACTGCTGATTTCGGACGATTCGCCTGAGGATAACCTCGAAACAAGGCGTATCGCCCAATCGTTCGCGGAACATGATTCGCGTGTGCGCTGTTTTGAAGGTCCGCGCAAAGGCGTACAGCGCAATGTGGAGTTCCTGTTATCCCAAGCGGCGCGTGAATTGGTTGTCCTCAGCGACCAAGACGACGTGTGGCTACCGAACAAGCTGCAACGTCTGCGCGATGTCTTTGCGGCGCACCCCGATATCACCCTGCTTGTGCACGACGCAAAAACGACCGACGCCGCGTTGAATATTGTGCAACCCTCTTATTTTGATGTGCGCGGCGTGCGGCGCGGCAATCCGCCGAAGGTTTGCGGCAATATCCTGCGCAATCGATTCATCGGTTGTTGCATGGCGTTCCGGCGCACCCTTTTGACGGACGCGTTGCCGTTCCCCGCCAACATCCCCATGCACGACCAGTGGTTGGGCATTGTCGCCCTCAAAAAAGGCATGGTGCAGTGGTTGCATGAGCCTTTGTTACTCTATCGGCGGCATGAAGATGCACAAACACATCCCAAAGCCTCCCTGCGCCAGCAATTGCAGTGGCGACGCGGGATTTTGCGCAGTGTATTTCCATGGGAAAAAAGAAAGAATTGAGCGATGTGAATGGTTGATTATACCGTGTCCGGCTGCATCGTGACACACAACGATGAATACACCATCGGCGCGACGTTGCGCACACTTTTGCAATCCACGCAATCTGTCGATCTTGAGTTGTTTTTGGTCGATAACCACTCCAAAGACAACACCGTCGCCGTTGCGGAAAAAGCCGCCCCCGAAGCGCATTTTCTTTGCAACACCAAAAACATTGGTTTTGGTGCAGGACATAATAAAATCATACATAATCTCCAAAGCAAATATCATGTCATCATGAACCCCGATATCCTGCTTGATCAGGACGCCATCGGCATTATGGCGCGTTATATGGACGACCATCCCGATGTCATGCTGTGTTCGCCGCGCATTGTCTTTCCCATCACGGGGATCGATCAAGTTTTGGGCAAGCGCAACCCGACTTTGCGTTATTTGCTTGCCAGCCGCTTGCGTTTTCTCAAGCCCGCAAAAGCGATTTTGGACGAATATGCGATGTGCGATCACGATTTGACGAAACCGATCGAAATCGAAAACGCGTCGGGCTGTTTCATGATGATCCGCACGGATATTTTCAAACAAGTCGGCGGCTTTGACGAACGTTATTTTTTGTATTTTGAAGACTGCGATTTGACGCGCACTTTGGGGCTTCACGGCAAAACGATCTATTACCCCGACGCGGCGATACAGCACGTTTGGAACCGTGAAAGCAAAAAAAATCTGCGGCTCATGCTGGTGCAAATCCAATCGATGATTCGCTATTTCCGCAAGTGGAAAAATGTGTAGCAGGGAGGTCGCCCGCCATGTTCAAAGAACTTTACGCATACCGTTATTTGTTGCGTGAAATTGTCATCAAGAACATAAAAATTCAATACCGCAATTCTGTTTTGGGTGTGTTTTGGACGCTCTTGCAACCCCTGCTGACCACGCTTGTGCTTGTTTTTATTTTTGGCAACTTTTTCGGCCGGAATGACCCCATGCTCATCAACTACCCCATTTATCTGCTTTGCGGACGTTTGCTTTATGAATTTTATTCACAATCCACAAAACGCGCGATGCGCTCCATCACAAACAGCGCATCGGTCATCAAAAAGGTCAAAGTTCCAAAGTATATCTACCCGCTTTCCAACATCATATCCAATTTTATCACCTTCCTGATTTCGATGCTTGTGCTCATCGGCTTCACGGTGTTTTATTTTTTAACAGGTGACAACCCGCCGCACGTGACGCGTTATGTATTTTTGGCGATCGTGCCGCTGTTGATTTTGTTCATGCTATGCATTGGCGTCGGGTTGATTTTATCCACAATGGCGGTGTTTTTCAAAGATATCGAATATCTTTATGAGGTTTTTTGTCTTCTGCTCTTCTATGCGACGCCCATTTTTTACACAACAAACCAACTCAACCTGTCAAAGCCCGTCGCGCTTGCGCTCATGGCGAATCCCATGTATTCCATCGTCGAAATGTTTCGCGACTGCGTGCTGCGCGGCGAGTTGTTCAACATGCATCATTTGTATTACGCGCTTGGCTTTTCACTGATCACGTTGCTGATTGGTATGTTTGTGTTCGCAAAAAGGCAAGATCGGTTTATTTTGTATATTTAAATGATTCTACAGGAGTGATCACTATGCTGAATAACGCACTGTACGACGAAATTTTTCGCCGCAAATCCATTCGTGCCTATCAATCCGCGCCGCTGACGCGGGAAACCATCGCGCTTGCGCAAAAATGCATCAACAGCGCCGTGCCGCTGATTCCAAGCGAACACGCCGAACTGCAATTTGTGCAATCCAAAGACGAGGGCATCCGGCGCGTGAACAGTTACTGTGCCGATAGTCTCATTGGGCGTGTTAACTTAGGCTACATGCTGGAGCAAATCCATTTGAGCCTGAGTTTGAACGGCATTGCCAGCCTTTGGTGGGGCATGGCGCGCGAACCCGGCGATATCGCGCCGCCCGACGGTTTGCGCTTTGCCATTGCGCTCAAAGTCGGGCTTGCCCAAGACACTTTGCACCGAAGCATAACGGAATTCGACCGTGTTCCCATTGAAGAAATTGTGGACGACGCACCTTTGCAGAGTGTTTTTGAACCTTTGCGCCTTGCGCCGAGCGCGATGAACAGCCAACCATGGTATGCCACGCGCGAAAAAGGGCAAATCAAAGTCTTTTGCGCAAAGCCGGGCGTGCTCAAAAAAATATTTGTCGCAAAAATGAACCAATTGGATATCGGTATTGCCGTTTGCCATATCGTGCTTGCGCTTGAGCACGAAAACATCCAAATCAACGCCGTGCACCCGCTTGAAGACACAAATGCTCCCAAGGGGTATTATCCGGTTTTGGCACTGGAGACTTCACTTTGATTGATGGGTTTGAATTGCAGACAGAACTCGCGGAGCTTTGTTGCGTGGTGGAGGGTATCACTTTTCGCAACGAGGTAACGGGTTTTGCCGTGGTGGATGTTGCGTGTGACGAAAAACTCGAAATCGTCAAAGGTATTTTGCCGCAATTGTCCCCCGGCGAAAAGCTTCGTTTGATGGGCAAGTGGGAACATCACCCAACCTATGGGCGGCAGTTCAACGCGCAGTTTTGCGAGCGCGGACTGCCCACCACGAATGATGAAATCCTCAAATATTTGTCTTCAGGCGTCATTCGCGGGATTGGTCCCTCCACGGCGCGCAAAATCGTGGAGACATTCGGCGCACGGACAATGGATGTGCTGGACTCAAAACCGGAACAATTGGCAAGGATTAAAGGGATAACGCACGAAAAAGCGACGCGTATCTGCGAAGCGTTCAAAAAGCAATTCGGTTTACGCCAAGTAATGATCGCCTTGGAGCGTTTGGGCATGACCACGGCGGAATGCATGCGCGCCCACAAAGCGTTTGGCGATCTGGCGGCGGAGCTGATTCAAAAAAACCCGTATATTCTCTGCGATGCCGCAATTATCGGTTTTGCCCGTGCGGACGCGCTGGCTTGCGCCATGTCCGACCCACCACCGCCCACATTGCGCTTGAACGCGGGCGTTTTGCATTGGATGCGCAAACAGTCATACGACAACGGTCATTGTTGTGTACCCGCCGAAATGGCGCTGGCATCCAGCGCGGCTATGCTGAACACCGACCAAAAACAGGCGGAGGACGCCATCCGTACGCTGATTGACGATCGGCGGCTGATCGTGCATAGAATCGATGGCGAAGAACGGTTGTTTTTGCCTGAACTCTATCATGCCGAAACCAATGTTGCCAAGCGCATTGATTTTTTATTGCGTTTTCCCCCTGCGGAAACAAAATTCGGAGGCGGCGACGTTTTGATTCGTATGGAAGACAAGCACGGCATTCACTACGCCGTGCAGCAACGCGAGGCCATGCAAATGGCGATGGAACGCGGCTTGCTTATCCTCACGGGCGGACCCGGCACGGGCAAAACAACCACGCTCAAGGGAATTTATGAACTCTTCAAAGAGGGCGGGCTGAAAGTCGCGCTTGCCGCGCCGACAGGACGCGCCGCGAAGCGGATGCAAGAACTCACGGGCGGCAACGCCAAAACAATCCATCGCTTGTTGGAGGTTGAATGGACGCAGGACGACAAGCAAACGTTTTCGCGGGGGAAGAGCAATCCTCTTGATGCGCAAGCGGTGATCATCGACGAAATTTCAATGGTGGATGTGCCGTTGTTTTCGGCTTTGCTCAACGCGCTTCCGTTGGGATGCCGTTTGGTTTTGGTGGGCGACGCCGATCAATTGCCCCCCGTCGGCGCGGGTTGCGTTCTGCGCGATTTGCTCAAGAGCGAAACCATGCCCGTTGTGCGGCTAACGCAAATTTTTCGGCAAACCAAGCAAAGCCGCATCGTCATGGGTGCGCACAGCATTGTGCAGGGGAAAATGCCCGAACTGGAACGCAGCGCCGACAGTGATTTTTTCTTTATGGAACGCCGCAATCCGACTGAAACGGCAAAAACAATCTTGGATTTGTGTGCCCACCGTCTGCCGAAAGCCTATGGATTTAATCCCATGGAGGATATCCAAGTGCTGTGTCCTTCCCGCAAAGGCGAGACAGGAACGGTGCGCCTCAACGCACAGTTGCAAAACGCGCTCAATCCCCCGCAAAAAGGAAGCAACGCGCCCAAACGCGAGTTGCGGCTCGGTAGCAGGCTCTTCCGTGAGGGCGACAAAGTGATGCAAACCAAAAACGACTATGAACTCATTTGGAAAATACCCGCGCAGGGTGAAGAGGGCAAGGGCGTGTTCAACGGCGATATCGGCACGGTTGAACGCGTGTTGCAATCCGAGGGCACTTTGCGCGTACGCTTTGAAGACCGCGTGGTGGATTATCCCGCGGAACGCACGGACGATTTGGAGCTTGCTTTTGCCGTGACGGTGCACAAAAGCCAAGGCAACGAATTTCCCTGCGTGGTGATGCCCGTTTCGGGTGTGCAAGAAATGCTGGCATACCGCAATTTGCTCTATACGGGTTTTACGCGCGCGCGCAAGCTGCTCATTTTGGTGGGCGATCAATGGCAGTTGCGCCGCATGGTCGAAGGTCGCGCAAAAGTTCAACGCAACACTGGTTTGTGCACTTTTTTGGCTGAAATGGATGAAACGAGGTGATTCAAATCGCCGCATACGATTATAATCTTACACGTTCCAACCGCAAAACAATCACTTTGCGCGTAACACAAGACGGCACGCTGGATGTCCGCGCACCCTTGCGCACGTCAGCGCGTGATATCGACAATTTTGTGGCATCCAAACAAAATTGGATTGCCAAGTGCCGCAAAACAATCGCCGACGCAAAGCAAGCATACGCTCCGCCGCCGATTGGATGGAATTCGCCGCTGCTTTGGCGCGGCAAGGAACATCCGATTCAATCGGACGGCGAGAGTTGCCGGATGTGGTTTGACGGGGAGATTTTTCACTTTCCGTCGTGTAATTTGGAGAATCTCAAATATAACATCCCGCGATTGCTCAAAAACTGTGCCGCAGTGCATCTGCGGGAGCGCGTGGCATATTTTGCGGATATCATGCACGCAAAACCTGTGGGGATGACGGTTGGCGACGCTTGCAAACGGTGGGGCAGCTGTTCATCCGACAAGAGGATCACGTTCTCATGGCGATTATGTTTGGCGGCCGATGATTTGATTGATTCGGTAGTGGTGCATGAATTGGCGCATTTGTTCGAGATGAACCACTCGCCGCGCTTTTATGCCATTGTGCGGGCGACAATGCCTGACTACGACGCACGCAGCGCGAAACTCAAGGATTTTGCGCGGCAAATCACGGATATTTATTGGGAACTGTGAGCTGACTTACTTTTTCTGAAGAAAAACGCCTGCGGCGAGCACCCGCTTCGCGCGATCATTTTTAGGCTGATATATATTTGCGCGATCACTAAAGGCCCGTGAAAAATTTCACGGGCTTTTTTGTTCGGACTATAACTTACGCCAAGTGTTCTTGATAAAACGCCTCAATTGCCGCATAAAAATCGTCGATTCCGCCGTCATTTTTGAGAACCACGTCGGCAAGGGCTTCGGTTTCGGAAGTGCGGAAGAGTTTTTCTTCGCCGGCATCATATTCGCGGAGCATTTCAACACTCTTGCCGTCGCGGTCAGAAGCGCGTGCGAGCATGCGGGCATAACGCACTTCGTCGCTTGAAATCACAACGTCGACCAGCAGAAAATCCGTGCCGAATTGTGTTTTGAGATATTGCACGTCCGATAGCGGGCGAATGCCGCTCACAAGATAAACGGGTGCGCCGCTTTCACGAATTTTTTTGACGATTTGCTCAGGGAAAAACGTCTGCCCGAACTCACCCATATATTTAGCCGACGTTTTGTGCAAATTTTCGCGCGACAGTTCCAAGCCGTCTTTGGCGGCGAGTTCACGTACGATATCGCCGATCGAAATCATCGGCAACGCATATTTTTTTGCCAAATACTCCAGAAAAAAATCTTTGCCTGTGCCATTTTTGCCAACTGCTGCAATAATCATCTTGCGGGTTCTCCAATTCGTTTTTATTATATATGTTTGAAAGAGAAAAAAAGCAAAAACATATCAAATCATTTGCTCCGCGTGCCGCGTTACATGGCAACCGACGTTCACCGCCACAGGTAAACCCGCAATGTGCGTCGGCGCGGCTTCGATTGCAAGCCACAGCGCAGTGGTGTCGCCGCCAAATCCTTGCGGACCGATGTTGCTGGCATTGACTGCGGACAGCATTTTTTGTTCCAGTTCAGCATAAAAAGGGTCACTGTTCGCTTCCCCAACGCAACGGCAAAGCGCTTTTTTTGCGAGCAACGCGCAGGATTCAAAGTTGCCGCCGATACCTACGCCCAGCACCATGGGCGGACACGGATTGCTACCGGCCAATTGCACCGTTTCGCTTACAAAAGCAATCAAATCGTTTTCATCTGCCGCCGGCGTAAGCATTTTGAGACGGCTCATGTTCTCGCTGCCAAAACCCTTGGGACAAACCCGCAAACGAACGCCGTCTCCATCCACAATTGAAAGGTGAAGCACGGCGGGCGTGTTGTCGCCTGTGTTTTCACGGCGCAGAGGATCTGCCGCGATCGAACATCGTAAATAACCCTCTGTATATCCCCGCGCAACGCCGCGATGAACAGCTTCTTCAAATAACCCGCCGACAAAGTGTACATCCTGCCCGATTTCGGCAAAAACAACAACCATCCCTGTGTCTTGACAGATAGGGATTCGCATCGCTTCCGCCGCCGTGATATTTTCAAGCAACGTTTGCAAGATATCCTTCGCGATATTCGTGCGTTCATTCGCAAGCGCGTTGCGCAACGATTGACGCAGACTTTCGGGCAAAGTTAAATTTGCCTCAACGCACAACACGGCAATCGCGTTTTCGATTGCTTTCACATCAATTGTTCGAATCAAACAAGAGCCTCCCGGCAGAAATAAAGCCCAGTTTACGGGCTTGCGCAGACGCGCGAAGCTGAAAAAGTCTTTTGGGTCTTTCTATATAATATATAGAAAAGAATAATCATAGAAAAGACAGAAAAGGACAAGGCTATTTTCGACCGCCGCGCCGCGACGAACCGCCGCCGTAGCGCGGATCACCTCCGCGGCGCAGAGTCGAAATCTTATCTTCGCTTGTTTGCTTAAATTGGGAAAGCATGTCGTCGAACGTCGCACCCGTGCCGGCGACCGGCGAGGTACGCTGACCTTGCCAGACGTTCGGTGTGCTGCGGCGTTGTGTGCGCGGCATGGGTGGTCTTTGCGTGGGGGTCGCTACTCCCCCCAGCGGTGTATCCATCGCCTTTTTGATTGAGAGGCTAATTTTGCCGTCTTCCGTGATGTTGAGCACCTTCACGCGAACCTCTTGCCCCGTTGCTAAGTGGTCGCGGATATTCGTTACATAGGTCGGGGCGACCTCCGAGATATGAACCATGCCCGTTTTGCCGTCGCCGATATCCACAAACGCGCCGTATTCAATGATGCCCGTGATTTTGCCATCGAGTATTTCACCAATTTCAAAAGCCATATGTGTCGATATGCCTCCCAATGTGATTGTGTTGTGTTTTATTGTGATTATAATATTGCCAATGTTTTTAAATTTGCGCGTCAGGGCGTATCCGCAACGACATCCACAAAAACCTGCTCCCCTTGCAACGATAAACGCAATTCCTCGTGCGCAACGCGGATTACGTATGCTTCAAAGGTTTCTTTGTCGTCGCTCGCCAAAAAGGCTTGGTCACTTTTGTTCAGCGCGTCCAGCGCATCGTACTGTTGTTGCGCCTCAATGGTTTTTTGACGATATTGTTCCGTCTTTTTGTTTTGCTTTGAAATTGTTCCCATGGTCCAAACCGCCATGATCATGAGCATTAAAATCAACGCGAAGCTAAGCACCTGGCGATTCGTATTCCCCAGACGGCGCAATTGATTTTCAACTTTTTCGAGTACGCGCTCATTCGCGCTTCGTTTTTGCGGCACGCGGCTACTTCTCACTTTCATGTTTCATTTTGATGCCTTTATTATACACCAAGTGCTTTGCCTTTTTCAAGTGGAAATAGGTATATTTTTTGCATTTACGCCAAGTTTTTTTATGTTCGCCCAAAACGAATCGCAAAAAACGGGAAATAATCCGCGCAGGGAGGCAAAATATGTGAACGATCCAAGCAGCGCATCGACGCAGAACCCGCACAAACCAATCGGTCGCCCGCAGCGCCGCGCTTCCGAACGATACATAATAAAGAAGCCACCCCAAAATCTCGCCCAACAGCCCGTAGGTGTGAAACCCGCCGTCCGAAACGCTCAAAAAGAAAAAAAACGTCAGGATCGTACAGCATAGGCAATACAAAATATCTTGCGCCAGCAGAAAAACCCGCTTGCCCGAAACCAGCAGGCGCACAATGCGGAAAATATCATAAAGCACGCCCAAAAAAAATCCGAAGCCGATGCACAGCAAAAAAAACTTGCTCTGCGACGCAAGTGAAAATTGGTATTCCATCAGCGGAACACCTTGCGGAAAAATCCGCCGCTCTCTTTTGGTTGCGTGTCTTGGTATGTCAGCGACGCAATCGTACCCTCCAGCAGCAGTTCGCCCACCTCGACGCTCAACCGATTGATATGCAAATCGTCGCCGCGCACAATCAATTCGCCCATGTCGGTGAAAACGCTGACAGAGTGTTCGTCGAAGCTGTCAACATCCGAAACGCCCGACACGGTCAATAGCCGCCGGTCTTCCATGACGACGTTATGCGGCATGGCGGGTTGTTTTTTTTCTTCGGTCATCGTACTCACTCCTTTGGGATTATGTCTATGCGGACGGTGGAGCGGCTAGAACGCGTGCGGCGGGTTCGGCGGCGTTCAAACATGAATTTCACGGATTTTTGTGCGTTTTTTCGGATTTTGCCTCCAAAAGCCTTGCAATCCGTTCAAAAATGATTTATACTCTTAGCGGTGAAATATACAGAATGTGAGGACTACGATTATGCCAAAGGTTATTCTCGAAAACCCCCGCAAAAGCGTTGCGGAAAGCACCATGAAATATATGCTCGACGGTATCCGCTATGTGTGCGCAACATTTACCAAGCGCAAACCCGGATCTCAATCCGAACGCAACGCCCAGGCGTACTTCAAAACAGAACTTGAAGGCTACGCCGACAACGTCGTCATGGAAGACTTCAGTCTGCATCCGGATGCTTTTATGGGATTCATCCCCATTGCGGCGGTGTTCATTCTGGCGGGTGTCGCTTGCTTCTGGCTTGGCAAAGGCTCGTTGATCGTTGCGATTTTGGGCGCGCTGCTGCCTTTGCTGTCGACTCTGATGTTCCTTTTCGAGTTCCTGTTCTACCGCTCGTTCGTCGATTTTCTCTTCCCCAAAAAAATCTCGCGCAATGTCTACGCAACGCGCAAACCATCGGGCGAAGTCAAACAGCGTATCATCTTCGGCGGGCACACCGACGCCGCGTATGAATGGACTTACTCCTATTTGGGCGAAGTCGCGGGGCTAGCGTTCGCGATCTTCACGGCGGTTGCAAGCATGATTGTGGGTCTGGTTGCAAACTTGGTTCGTCTTGTTTATGTGATTGCCGAACACGTCACCTTAACGTCGCAACAAATCAAAGATTTGACCGCGATCGGTCAAGATCCGTTCAAATTGCAAGGCGGATGGCTCGGTTGGGGCATTGCGTTGCTTTGCACCATTCCTTTTGGGTTGATCATTTGCAAATTCATCAACTATAAAATTGTTGTGGACGGCGCGAACGACAACTTGACCGCTAACTACATCTCCATGTCGATTCTCAAAGAGATGGCGGAAGCCGACATGCGCTTTGAGCACACCGAAGTCGGCTGTTTGCTCTCGGGTTCGGAAGAGGCGGGCTTGCGCGGCGCGAAAGCGTTTGCCAAAAAGCATCAAAAAGAGTTTTCCAAAGCCGATTCAGGGGTCGAAACAATATTTATCGCGCTCGACACCATGCGCGAAATTGATGAAATGCGCGTTTGCAACTTCGGTTGCACAGGCACGATGTCCAACGATCGCGCGGTGGGCGATTTGCTTCACGCGGCCGGCGAAGCCTGCGGTGTCAAGCTGCCCGACAGCGAGCTATATCCCGGCGCGGTCGACGCGGAGGCGTTCAGCATGTTCGGGTTGCGCTCCACAGGCTTTACCGCCGTGAGCCACGAAGCTCGCCGCTATTATCACACCCGCCAGGACACCGCCGACAATGTGGACAGCGAATGCATGGCGCTCTCGTTCAACATCTGCAAAGAGGCCGCGCGTATCTTCGACGAGCAGGGCATGGCTCAATTTGACGCCGCGCGGGCAAAATAAATTATTTTTGGTTTCTCCCAAACAAAAAATCGCGCCGATATTCATTTTATACTTGAATATCGGCGCGATCTGTGGTATGATGTCGTTATATCTGGTAAGGGGTAGGCGTCATGAAAAAAAAGGGGAGCTACGCACGCTATGCGCGACCGCCGCGTGATCCGCGCAAATCAAGGTATAAATGGATCATGCCTTTGTGTATTGGGCTTTTGCTGTTCGGCGCAGTTACCGTAGCGCTTGTCACCGTGTTTTCGACTCTCAACAAAGTCAATCGCAATTTATCGCAGAAAAACGTCGATTCCCAAGCGGTTGCGGAGGAAACAATCGACAAAACAGGTTTTGAAGATCTCTTCGGCGGCGCGGACGACGCGATTCGCGCGAACGAGGCTATGTCTGTTTTGCGGGATCCCAATGTGACCAATGTTTTGCTTGCGGGTCTTGATTACGGCGGCAACGAGAATTTGAAAAATCAGATTTATCCCCGCGCCGACGCGATTATTCTTCTTTCGGCAAATAAACATACAAAAAAAATCAGCATGGTTTCATTTTCCCGCGCGACTTATGTGGCGATACCCGGTTATAAAAACGGGCGTTTGAATTTGGCACACGCATACGGCGGCGCGGAACTCCTAGTGAAAACCATTGAGCTGAACTATAAAATCGGCATCGACGCGTTTATGACCGTTGATTTTGACAGCTTCATTACGCTGGTGGACATGCTGGAGGGCATTGAGCTGACTCTTGATCAGCAAGAATATGACGCGCTCAAGGAGTCGTGCTATCTCAGCGACGGACCCGGTTCCTATTTGTTTGACGGCACGCAAACACTGCGGTATGCCCGTTTGCGTTACGTCGACAGCGATCGCGCGCGCACACAGCGCCAACGCAACATTTTGAATCAAATTGTGAGCAAGGTACGAGGATTGTCTTTTGGTCAACTGCGCAATTGCGTCAATCGGATGTTGCCGTATGTCAGCACGGACATGAGCAACGGTGATCTGTTGCGATTGTTACCGTTTGCCGGTTACAGCAGTCGAGAAGCGATTATCCCGCGCAAAGCCGTGCCCCTAACGGAGGTCAACGGCATTGAAGTTTTGATTTTGAATTGGAATGCCGTCTATCGGGATGTTCGCGAGCTACTGTATGCGCAGTGAGGATTTGGATGAAAACATGACCGATTTTGTTGTTTTTGGAGCGAAAATATGAACGAACAAACGATTGCAAAACACACCGTCTATCAGGGAAAAATCATCACCGTGCGCAATGACGACGCGCTTTTGCCCAACGGAAAACCCTGCAAACGCGAAGTGGTGGAACATCCCGGCGGGGTGACCGTCGCCGCGCTCACGGCGGAGGACGAATTGCTTTTTGTGCGGCAGTTCCGTTACCCCTATCAGGAGATTTTGCCGGAACTCCCCGCAGGCAAGCTGGAAATCGGCGAAGCCGACGACCCGTTGCGCACCGGAAAACGCGAACTGCTCGAAGAAACGGGTGCGACGGCGGCAAGCTACCAAAGTTTGGGTATATTTTACCCCACACCCGGCTACTGTGCCGAAAAAATATACATGTATCTTGCGCAAAATCTGTCTTTCGGCGATGCTTCTCCCGACGAGGACGAGTTTTTGACGGTTGAACGCGTTCCGCTCAAAGACGCCGTTCGGATGGTGATGCGCGGAGATATCCGCGACGGCAAAACCCAAGCCGCCGTGTTAAAAATTTGGACAATGCGAACAGGAGAATTTGCATGAAAACGACCCGCTGTGTCATCTCTGCCATTTTGGCAATCACCATGGTTTTGCTCTGCCTTGCGCCCGCAAGCGCGAAGCGGGATGAAGAAATTGTGCCGCTGATTATCGTCAACGGCATGGGCGAATCGGATTTGCTCAAAAATATGGGGACGTCTGACGAAACAGTCGCTTTTCCGCCGGCATCCGATGCCATTGCCGAGGCGGTTTTCCGCGCCGCGCCTTACCTGCTCAGCCGCGCGGCCATCGGCGATTTGGATGGCTTTGCCGCGAAGGTGTCGCCCATTTTGCGCGAGTTGTTTGACGACATCGCGTTTTTGCCCGATGGCACGCCCAAACATCAAATTGACCAATTGAAGTTCCCCGATTCCTACGCAAACGACAAAACGGGCAAAATCGACAGCGTCTCCCACGGCAAAATCGCGCGTGCGTACGGTGCGGAGATCAGCTATCAATTTGTGCACGATTGGCGCAATTCGGCGATCGTCGAAGCACAAAATCTCAACGAGATGATTGAACGCGTTCTCCAAGAGCAAGGCGCGCAAAAAGTGAAACTCATGGGCGTGAGCATGGGCGGAGGCGTTGTGACGGCATATCTTGCAAAATATGGATACGCGCGTGTGGAGCGGGTCGTTATGATGTCTTCGGTTTTTCGCGGTTTGCCCATCGTCGGCGATTTGTTCAACGGGCGTTTGACGCTGGATTCCGCGACGCTCCAACGCTTTTTGGCACAGACGCTCGCGGGCAGCGAACCGTGGGATGCCATTGTGGGCGGCTTGCTTGATGCCTTTCAAAAAATCGGTTTGCTTGATTTTGTGCTGGATAACAGCGAAAGCTTAGTCCAAGCAATGATGCCGACGCTCAACAGCGATTTTATCGTGCCAATCTTCGGGCAATTGCCCGGCTTTTGGGGATTGATCCCCGACGAGGACTACGAAAGCGCAAAAGCGTTGCTCCTCAACGGCGAAACACACGCCGATTTAATCAAATTGATTGACGATCATCATTATAACGTGTTCAATAAGGCGCCTGCGTTAATCAAAAAAATGGTTGCGGACGGCATACAGTTCGATATTTTGTCCAATTACAATTTGGCCGGCTATCCGATCGGACCGCACGCGGACATGCAGAGCGACGATGGTTTGCTCACCTACTGCACCAGTGCGGGCGCGGTGTGCGCGCCGTTGGGCAAGACCCTGGGCGGCGATTACATACAAAAAATTGCCGACGGATACAACCGTTTGTCGCCCGACGGCATCATTGATGCCTCCACGTGTTTGCTCCCCGAGACGACTTGGTTCACCAAAGATTTGCACCACGTGGCGTTTTATTCCGAAGAAAGCGTTGCGTTTGTGCTTTGGCTTTTGCAGAGCGGCAAACACGACGTGCGAAGCAACGCCAAATATCCGCAGTTCATGCAATACGATTCAACAACCGAAAAAATGCTGCCTTTGGGTGGCGGCGAGTCGCTTTTGGTTGATGCTTCCGCATCGGTTTTTCCCGAAACGGGAGATGATTTGCCGGGATTTATCAAAACATGTTTGTTTGGTATGTAGTGCTATTTTGTCACAAGTGTGAACAATGTATTCAATAATAAAAGCGATATCACCCCCGGCGTGCCGCCGACCGCGCTTACGCCGAGCGACAAGCCGTTCACGGGCAGGGATATCCCTGTGAATGCCCCCAGCGCGTTCACTGCGAAAAGTGCCGCAACGCCCGAGAGGACAGTTAGCAGCACATAGCGGATCAGCCGCCGCTGGCGCAAGGCGGAAAGCAAAATGACGAGGGTTCCGCTTGCCGCAACGGCGCAAAGTATGACCTTGAGTGTCGTCGGCATTTCATGACATTCCTTTCCGAGGCTTTTGTGTGTCTATCTGCGAATGGCGGCGCGAGGCGGCGAAAGTCTTTTTGCTTCTTTTTCTTCAGAGAAAGAAGGAAGAAAAAGAAAAAATTTTATTCATTGCACCAATCGTTCTCTGTCTTCCTCTGTGATCGGCAAATCGCGCACGACTAGGTTGACTTCATGTGCCAAACGGAGCAAATAACGATATTGTGCGCGCAGGGCTTTCAGCTGATAAATTGCGGCGTCAAGCAAATCATCGTCTGTTTCCATCGAAAGCAAACTGTGCGTTTGCTCAATCTGCTTTCCAAGTGCGCGGATGTCGAGCACCAATTGCGCGTTTGGATTGGGTTCTTCGGGTGCGCGCTTTGTTTTGATTGCCGCCACTCTTGCCGCAAGCCAATGTTCCATGTCGTCCTCCAACGAATCCGCGCAACGCGCTGTTCTTTCTATTTCTATTGGAAGCATGGGCAGGTTATGCTCGCTTTATGCAAATCAAGGAGGTTTTTTTATGCAGCCAATCCGTTTGCGCCCGTATATCGCGCAGACCATTTGGGGCGGGCGGCGGCTCGCGGATGAATATTGCATTGATATCGGCGATGCCCAAAATTGCGCCGAGGCATGGGTTTTGAGTGCAATCCCGCAATGCGGCAGCGTTGTGCAGGGCGGGGAGTATGATGGGCTGACGCTTGAAGATCTTTTTTCGCAACACAAAATCTTGTTTGGCACGGCGCTGCGGGAAGCCAAATCCTGCCCAATTTTAGTCAAGCTGATCGACGCGATGGACGACCTGTCGATTCAAGTGCATCCGCGCGACGGCGACGCCGTTTTGGCTGAGGGCGAATCGGGCAAAACGGAATGCTGGTATATTCTTGATGCCGCCGAGGGCGCGTCGCTGGTGCTTGGATTTAAGGAAGCGATCGGCAAAGCGGATTTTGCAACGGCAATCGCGGAACAGACGCTCATGAAGCATCTGCGCAAAGTGCCTGTGAAAGCGGGGGATTTTTTCTTTATCCCCGCAGGAACGCTCCATGCCATCGGCAAGGGGATTTTGCTTGCCGAAGTCCAGCAGAGTTCCGCAACGACCTACCGGATTTATGATTACGGCAGATTGCAAAACGGTTTGCCGCGTGCGTTGCATACGGCGCAGTCGCTGGCGGTGACCGATTGTGCGCCCTATGATTTTGCGGCGTATCATAAGCACGCGGGTGCGTCGAGCGTCACGCAACTTGTGGATTGCCCCTATTTTTCAGTGGCGTTGCGGCATATCGAAACCGGGGATGCCGTCCATGTCGGCGAAAGCTCCTTTTTGCATTTGCTTGTGCTGGACGGCGAAGCGGTGCTACAAACATCCAATGCCGCGTTTCAAATCCAAAAGGGCGAGAGCTATTTACTTCCCGCGGGGCTTGGAAAAGCCGCATGGATCGGTTCCGCGCGGATATTGACGACTGCGGTTTGATTGGATGGTTCAAAAATGCCCCTCCAAAAAATTTTACCAATAAAAAATATTTATAATTCTTTAAAAGAATTATAAATCGAACAAGTTGTGCTATACTCAATGAAAGAAACCTGACGTTTTCATTAGGAAAGGTGGATAAGAAGATGTTTGACCCGGAAGTCTCATATGAAGCCATGAATTTTTTTGAGCAATGGTTGATGGACATTGTTGACAAGATTGTCACGTGGATTGAAACCGCCCTCACTGCAACAGCTATCACGGATGGTCTGAATGGCGTGATTGAGTGGGGAAAAGAAACCTTTGGCGAACGCAATTTCGCATACGGCATTGTGGATTTTATCGACATGGTTATTGATCTCATCAAGAGTCTTGGCGTTCTCTAATTTGGCAGTTCAAAAGAAGATTTCGCCGGTACGATGCATCGGCAATTGAGCTGTGCCGTTTGGTACAGCTCATTTTTTGACCGAAAGTTTTTGAACAAATTTGAACAAGGGAGGATTTTTTGATTTGAGACGATCAACGAGAATATGCGCGGTTTTCGCTTGCGCGGTTGCGCTTTTGCTGGCGGCGACCGCCTGCGGCGGCGATGAGGACGCGGTCGTGCAACTGCCCGACAACCCCGATATCACGCGAAGCACCAACACAACAACGACAGAATCAACTATTTTGACCGAAACCGAAACCGAAACATCAACCGGAACGGCAATCACCGTGCAAACACAGCCGGGCGCGACCATCCAAATCACCGTGCCGCCTGTCAGCAAGACTGCCGCAACCCAATCCACAACCAAAACAAGCACCGCCAAAACAACGACGACGACGGCAAAATCCAAACCCACGGTCCACTATGACAATCCCATTGCCGTCGCCAACCAAGATCAGGCTTTGACGGCGTTTCATGACGCAATCAATATCGCGCTTAGCCGAAAAGCGGGTTTTGCGAAAACCCATTCCGTCACCTATAAAAATTGGAAATATGACCCAAGCATCACCGACGGCTTCCCGCAGGTTCCGCTGTTGGGCGATATTACGGATGTGATGAGTGCCGCGCTCAACACCGCGCTGAACAAGGGCGTGCAGACGGCGGAGGTTGTTAAGGGCGACAGCCACGCACTCTTGCGCAAGAGCAGTTGGACAATGTCGGATCTCAAAAAAGTCACTTACAGTGCCGACGGTTCGGATTGGATCGTGACGGTTGAAGTGAAAGACGGCGAGACGCGGCAGGTGAAAAAGTTGCTTTCTTCGGGGATCACGGGCAATTCGCCGATTGACAAAGGTCCGCTGCACTTGGCGACGGGCGATGGGGAATTATATGACCACATGACTGCCGACCGCGTGTTT
>JAITDE010000016.1 GCA_031282735.1 Oscillospiraceae bacterium
CGAATTTGACGGGGTGAATCCCCAGGAATGGGTGAAAGTCGTTTACGGATTGCTTTTGTCGGCGCTTTTGGGCTTCAACTTGGGATTGTTTTCGGGCAAACTGACGCAGATGTTTGCGGCACATACGGATCGCAGACGGACGAGCGTCTGGTTTCGCCGCGCGCAAGTGGCGACCGCGGCCGGCAGCGCGTTCATGCATGGCGCACAGGACGGTCAAAAGTTCATGGGTGTTTTTTTGCTTGGGATGTTCCTTGCAAAAGGCGAGATGGGAGTGACGACGTTTCACATCCCGCTTTGGCTGATGCTTATATGTTCGGCGACCATGGCGTTGGGCACGTCGATTGGCGGTTACCGCATCATCAAATCGGTTGGCATGGACATGGTAAAGCTTGAGGCGCACGAGGGTTTTGCGGCGGATTTGGCGGCGAGCATCTGCCTGTTGCTGTCGTCATTCGGCGGGTTGCCGGTGAGCACGACGCACACGAAGACGACTGCGATCATGGGTGTCGGCGCGGCGAAGCGGTTGCGCAACGTCAACTGGGGTGTTGTGCGCGAAATGCTGTTGGCATGGGTGCTCACATTCCCTGGGTGCGGATTGATTGGTTGGGGCATGGCGCTCCTGTTTTTGAGAATATTTTGAGTGCACCGCAAATTGTTAGATATTTTTTGGAGGAAGAACAAATGCCACGTAAAAAACAGACGGATTATTATGACAAGCTGCGCGTTCAATGTTCCGCCGCGCAAAACGCCGCAAAAACGCTGGAAGACGCACTGCGCAATTATGACTTTTTGAAACTGCCCACACATATCGAAACCATGCAGGGTTACCTAAAGGAAAGTGCGCAAATACGCAAAACGCTCACGCAAGCCCTCATCGAGGACTTTTTGCCGCCACTTGATCGCGGCGATTTGATGGAGATCACGTGCGGCTTGGATTCATTGATCCGCCACGCGGAGCATACGTTACAGCACGTTTTCGCCCTGCAAGTGCCGCGCATTCTCCCCGCGGCGGTTGAACTTGCGGCAAAATACAGCCGGCAAGCCGACTGCTTGGCGGAAGTCATTGGTATGCTGGATAAACTCAAAAAAAATTCCGCCGAGATGCTGGAACGCACCATCCAAATTGATCAAATCGAAGATGAATGCGACACAATCTATGTGCTCGCTTTGCAAGAAGTTTTTTCACAGCAGGTCAATCCGCGCGAATTGCTGGTTTGGCGCATGATTTTGCATTATCTGGAGCAGTGCAGTGACGAGGGAAACGCCCTTGGCAGATCGCTCGAAGCGACGATCATGAAAAATATTTAGGTTGCGTTTTTTATATTAGGGCTTGACATATGCCTCTTTTTTGTGTAAAATAGTCAAAGAAAAAAGGGGAGGTATATGCGTGAAATTTGTTCGGAAGAGCGTTTCTATTTTGTTGGCGCTGACAATGCTCCTTGGCGTTTCGGCAGTCGCGGGGTCCGCCGAAACAGAGGTCGAGAGTTATCCCATTATCCTAATCCATGGTTTGGGGCAGTCGAACGTGCGGTTGTTCGATGAAAACAACGAGTTGGTGCTCGACGACGACGGAAATACCATCACCAATTTCCCGCCGCCCATCGACGTGATGTCGTTGGTGAGTGATTTGTTGTTCCCGTTGTTGCTCAGTCTGTTTTTTCAAACCGATGTCGGCTTGGTTGATGCCATCCGCACGGCGGCGAACAACCTGTTGCCAGCGTTCAAAATGGACGAAAATGGATTCCCGACCATGAATATGCGGGTCGAAACATACCCGAATTCGCTTGCGGATTGCACCGACGCGCAGAAGCAGTTTATCTATAGTACGTTGCCGGTGCAGGATTTAGCGAAGCAAGTCGGCGAAGACAAAATCTATTATTTTGCCTATGATTCGTTAGGCAACAATGATGAAATCACAGAGCGTCTTTACAAAATGATTGGCGATGTGAAAGAAGAACACGATTCGCCGAAAGTGAACATCGCGGCGGTGAGTCTTGGCGGCACGTTCATGAATTCGTTGCTGGAGTATCATCCTGATGTCGTTTCCAGCCTGAATTCCATTGTTTATGTAATTGCCGCGCTCGACGGTTCGCGCATTGTCGGCGACATATACACGGGCAATATCGCGCAGAACGATGCCGACCTTTACCGTGATTTGTTCCCCGCCTTGGTGCCGGGCTACTTGGGTTCGCTCATCAACGTTGCGATCCGGTTGTTCCCGAAAAGCTTGTTGCACGGTATTTTTGATTCGCTCGTCAACGCGCTTGCGGGCGATTTGATCAGTTATTCCACCACCATGTGGTCTCTTTGCCCGAGCGGCGATTACGAAGAGGCGCGCGCGATGTGGCTCATGGACGGCAAGCACGATGAAATTTTGGAGCAAACCGACCGCTACTATCAGGCGCAAAAAAATTCGGACGCGAATATTCTTGCCGCGCAGGCGGCGGGCGTAAAGGTCTACGCGATTGCGGAATATAACGTTCCTTTGTATTCGATCGCGGGTTCTTACAAAGAATACAACGCCGACGGTATCATTCATTTGGATTCCACATCTTTGGGCGCGACGAGCGGCTATGTGGACACCCCGTTGCCGGAGGATTACAAACAACAGAAACATACCGATCACAACTACATGTCGCCCGACCGCATTGTCGACGCGTCGACAGGGGCTTTGCCTGATTACACGTTCTATTTCAAGAATCAGGCGCACGAAAGCACGGCGCAATGCGATGTGATCATGTCCTTGGTGGTGCGTTTGCTGACTGCGGACGAATATGAAGACGTGTTTTCGATGCCTGAGTGGCCGCAGTTCAACCACGGACGAAGAACGCGGTCGTTGCGAAACGATTTACTCCCCCAAGCACAGTCGATTGACGCGGCGGCGCTTGCGCCGGAAGACGCGGCGGAACTCGAAGCCGCGATTCAGCAAGCGGAAACGATGCTCAAAACCACGATTGTCGTGCCGGAAGAGACGGACGCCGCAATCGAACGCCTACAGGCTATTTTGGTGAAATTGGGTAAAATAGAAGCGAGCAAAGAGGACACAACCGCGCAAATCCTCGACCCCATTTTCAAGTTTGTTGACGACGCGCTCTACTGGTTGCGCGGCGCAAGGGGATTCAGCGACCCATTTTGGGTGAGATGGCAATAAATTGCCGCAAAACAATTGACACGGCGCGTATTTTGTGTTATGATAAAGCGATCCATTTCACACACGCATGTATTCTGCCTTGGTGCGCGGTTCAAAATCCGCGTTGGCAGGCGCGGCGTTTGCCGCATTGTGCGTGGCGGATAAAACCAATATTTTAGGAGGTTACTATGGCAGTCGTTTCCATGAAGCAACTACTTGAGGCGGGCGTGCATTTCGGTCACCAAACACGCCGTTGGAATCCCAAGATGGCACCCTACATTTTCACCGAGCGCAATGGTATTTATATCATTGACCTGCAAAAAACGGTACGCAAACTCGAAGAGGCTTATATGTTCGCCCGTTCCGTGTCGGAGGGCGGCGGTTGGCTCTTGTTTGTGGGCACAAAAAAGCAGGCGCAAAGTTCCGTGCGCGAGGAAGCGGAGCGTTGCGGCATGCCGTTTGTCAACGCGCGTTGGCTTGGCGGTATGCTTACCAACTTCAACACCATTCAGCGTCGCATCAAACGTTTGGCGCAGCTGAAAGCGATGGAAGAGGACGGTACGTTTGAGATGCTCCCCAAAAAGGAAGTCATCAAATTGCGTCTCCAAATCGAAAAACTCGAAAAATTTCTCGGCGGTATTACCGAAATGAAACGCCCACCCGCCGCCATGTTTATCGTCGACCCCCGCAAGGAGCGCATCGCCGTCGCGGAAGCCCGCAAGTTGGGCATTCCGATTATTGCGATTGTCGACACCAACTGCGATCCCGACGAGATCGACTACGTGATCCCGGGCAACGACGACGCGATCCGCGCGGTGCGTTTGATTTCTTCCGTGGTGGCGAACGCCATTCTGGAAGGTCGGCAGGGTGAGCAAGACGAGCCGGCCGCTGAAGCTTAAAGATGAGTGAAGGAGATTTGCATACTATGGCATTTACCGCAAGCGATGTAAAAGCTCTGCGCGAGCGCACGGGCGTTGGCATGATGGACTGCAAAAAAGCGTTGACGGAAGCGGACGGCGATTTTGACCGCGCCGTAGATATCCTGCGTGAGCGCGGACTTGCCGCCGCCACAAAAAAGGCGGGGCGCATTACGGCCGAGGGCATAGTGTTGGCGTATTATGACGAAAACACGGGAACGTCCGTGCTGGTCGAAGTCAATTCCGAATCTGATTTTGTGGGCAAAAACGCGGAATTCCGCCAGTTTGTGCTGGATATTGCAAAGACCGTCGCAAAAGAAAATCCCGCGGACGTTGAGACGCTTGCAGGATTGAAATTGGTCGGTTCGGAGCGCACGGTTGAAGAAAATCGCCAGGAAAAAATCCTTTCCATCGGCGAAAACATGAATATCCGCCGCTTTGTGCGCTTGGAGGGTGCGGTCGCCAGTTATGTGCACGGCGCGGGCGCGATCGGCGTCTTGGTGCGGTTCGAGACCGATCCCGCAACGGCGGAGACTGATTTGTTCCGTGAGATGGGTCACAATGTCGCGATGCAAGTGGCGGCGATGAGTCCGCTTTATGTTCGTGCCGATGCCGTTCCCGCTGAAGTGATCGAACACGAAAAAGCCATTCTTGCCGTCCAGATTGAGGGCGATGAGAAGATGAAAGGCAAGCCGGAAAAGGTGATCGCTGGCATTATCGCGGGGCGTATCGCGAAATATTACAAAGAGGTTTGCTTGCTGGATCAGGCGTATTTCAAAGACGGCGATCAATCCGTGGGGCAATACATTGCGGGCGTTGCGAAAGAACTCGGCGCACAGATCGCGGTCGCGTCCTACGTGCGTTTTGCCAAAGGCGAAAATATCGAAAAGAAAAAAGACGATTTTGCCGACGAAGTGGCAAAAATGATCCAATAATTCTGCCAGAGGAGGGCTAACATGAAAGACGGCATTCACCCAAAATATGAAACCGCTGTTGTGCGTTGCGCATGCGGCGAAACGTTTGAAACCCGTTCCACCCGCGCCAACTTGCGCGTGGATATTTGCTCCAAATGCCATCCGTTCTACACCGGCAAACAGCACTTGGTCGACACGGGCGGACGCGTCGACCGCTTCAACCGCCGCTTTGGTCAAGCGAAGAAGTAAGCAGGAGTTTGGAGGTAGGGGCTTGCCCTTGCCTCCTTTTGTGATATTGAACAGTTATCGAAGCATCCAATGCCCCGCAGAGACAGAAATTGTCGTCAAAAAGTCGCGCTTTATCGCGCAGGCAGCTCCCGCAAACACCCCCGAAGCGGCGGACGCGTTTGTGGCGGCAGTCCGGGCGAAGCATCCCGAAGCGCGGCACAATGTTTGGTGCTATCAGCTACGCGGCGGGCAGAAACGTTATTCCGACGACGGCGAGCCGAAAGGCACGGCGGGTATTCCTGTTTTGGGGTGTTTGGAACATGTTGCGGTTTTGGATTGTGTTTTGGTTGTGACCCGCTATTTTGGCGGCATTTTGTTGGGCGCACCGGGGCTGTTGCGTGCCTACTCGCAGGCGGCCGCAGCGGTTTTGCGGGATGCGCATGTTTGCACCATGGCGCGTTGCCGCGATTTCGCGCTCATGTTGCCCTATGATTGCTATGGTCGTGCGCTTCAATTGATTGCCGCCGAACGTGCGGTCGTTTTTGAATCGCAATTTGGCGAAGATGTTCAACTGACGGTTCGTACGCTTGCGGCGCGGGCCGATCAGCTTTGCGACAAACTGATCGATATCAGCAACGGCAAGGCGCGGATCGGAAAAATCGACGAGCGGTTTGTGCCATGGATGGATTGCGAGGTGGGATCATGACAATCGCGCAGGGCACGTGCCAAATAGAGCATCAAATATTGTCGTCTCGCGCGTGTTTTGCGGATCAATCCGCCGGACGCATGCGAGAGGAGTCGCCTTGCGAACTGCGGACGGATTTTCAGCGCGATCGTGACAGAATTTTGCATTGCAGTTCATTTCGGCGGCTCAAACACAAAACACAGGTTTTTTTGTCGCCGACGGGCGACCACTATCGTACGCGGCTGACGCACACGCTGGAGGTTTCGCAAATCGCCCGTACCATTGCGCGGGCATTGCGGCTGAACGAGGATTTGACAGAAGCGATCGCCCTTGGGCACGATTTGGGTCACACCCCGTTCGGTCACGCGGGCGAACGCGCTTTGCAAAGGGTGATGCCCGATTTTTATCACTATACGCAGAGTTTGCGCGTGGTGGATTTACTTGAAAAAGAGGGATCGGGGCTGAACCTCACGGACGAGGTGCGTAACGGCATCGAACGCCACACATGCGGCGCACCCGCAAGCACACTGGAGGGGCAAGTCGTCCGCTTGGCGGATCGCGTCGCCTATATCAATCATGACATCGACGATGCCCTGCACGCGGGGATTTTGTCTGAAGCGAATATTCCGTCCGCCATTCGAGAGACGTTGGGCAACTCAAAATCCGCGCGAATTAATACACTGGTGCTTTCGTGTGTGTGCGCGAGCGGCGATTGTGTTCAACTTGATCCCATCGCAAATGCCGCTTTTGAGGCGTTGCACGCTTTTATGTTCGACCACGTTTACACCAATCCTGTTTGCAAGGGCGAGGAGGGCAAGGCGGTCGACATGGTTTTGTGGCTGTATCAATACTACCGCACCCGTCCCGCGCAAATGCCGCGGCAATATCGGTTGATTGAGGCGCGCGAGGGCGCGGAACGAGCGGCTTGTGATTACATCGCAGGCATGACGGATCGTTTTGCCGCGCAAGTGTTTGAGGAATGTTTTCTGCCGCGCGCGTGGAGCAGGAGGTAAAATGGCGATTTCTGATAGTTACCTGCAAGAACTCCGCGCAAAAATCGACATCGAACAGCTTGTGTCGCCATACACGCAACTGCATCGGCGCGGGCGCATGCTGATGGGACTGTGTCCGTTTCACGGCGAGCGCACACCGTCGTTTGCGGTCTATCCCGAAAACAATTCCTTTTATTGTTTTGGGTGCGGCGCGGGCGGCGACGCGATTTCGTTTGTGATGCGCATGGATCATCTTGATTACGCGGAGGCGGTGAAGTCTCTCAGCCAGCAAGTCGGTATGCGCTTGCCGGAGGATGGCTACGATGATTCGCTTGCGCAAAAACGCCGCCGCGTGCTTGACGCAAACCGCGAGGCCGCTCGATTTTTTCATCACCAATTGCGTGTGCCGAGCGGACAAGCCGGGTTACAGTATTGGCAATCGCGCAAACTGACCGCCGAAACCATCACCCACTTTGGGCTTGGATTTGCGCCGGACAGTTGGAACGCCCTGCTCACGCACATGTGCGCGAAGGGTTTTTCGTTGGATGAGCTGGTGGCGGCAAATCTGATTACGCGCAGCGAAAAAAATGGAAAGACACATCACTTTGACAGATTTCGCGGGCGCGTGATGGTGCCGATTATTGATCTGCGCGGCAATGTCGTGGCGTTCGGCGGGCGTGTGCTGGATGATTCAAAACCCAAATATATCAACACATCCGACACATTGGCATACAAAAAAGGGCATGATATCTATGCGTTGCCGTTTGCAAAAAATCAAGGCAATCAAGGTCAATTGATTTTGGCGGAGGGCTACATGGATGTGATTGCCCTCCATCAGGCGGGTTACACCAACGCCGTCGCTTGTTTGGGGACTGCGCTCACAAAAGAGCAGGCACAGCTTTTGTCGCGCTACGCGAAAGAAGTGGTTTTGTGCTACGATGCCGACGAAGCGGGACAAACGGCGACGAAACGTGCGCTGGAGGTGCTTGGTAAAACGCCGTTGCAGCTTCGTGTGCTCAAACTCAGCGGCGGAAAAGATCCCGACGAGATTTTGAGAATCCACGGTAAAGCGCGTTTTCAGCAGTTGATTGACGGCGCGGCGAATGAAATGGAATATCGACTGTTGCAGGCGCGCGGCAACTTGGATTTGACCACTCCGGCGGGAAAACTCAGCTTTTTGAAAGCGGCGACCGCTATTTTAGCGAACTCACGCAACGCGATCGAACAGGATATTTACGCGTCGCGCTTGGCGGACGAGCTGTCCGTGAGCAAAGATGCCATATTGGAACAGGTCAGGCAGGCGGTGAAGCGCGAAAGCGCGAGACGAACCCGCGAATTGCAGCATGAATTGCTTCAGGTGCAGCAAAAGGACGAAACAAAGCTAGATCCGCAGCGCATGCTGCACGTCGCCGCCGCAAAAGCGGAAGAGCGCATATTGGGTTTGTTGCTTGTGTCGCCCGCGTTGTTCGTCAAAGTGCAAGGGAAGCTGTCCGCCGCGCGGTTTGTAACGCCGTTTAATCAACGTTTGGCGGAACAATTGTTCGCGCGGTTAGAGGCGGGGCGCGGTGTTGAGCCGGAACTGCTCTCGGGCGACCTCACGCCGCAGGAACTCAGCGAGACGATGCGCATGCGCTTGCTGGCCGCGCCGATCCAAAACGTGACGGAGGAATTTGACGCGTGTGTGGAACGCCTACAATTGGAACACGCAAAACTCCAAACGCAAAATGTGGACTTGACTGACGACGAAGCGTTTGTGCGTTTGTTCAACCAAAGAGCAAAAGGATAAGGGAGAGTGACGGATGATGGAAGAGAAAAAAACAGCCATCAAATCGCTGGTGGACAAAGGTGTGTCCAACGGCAAATTGACAGCGCAGGAGATCGACGCGGTTCTCATGGAACAAGGTGTGGATTTAGACGAACTTGATCGTCTCTATGAAACACTTGAAAAATCGGGCGTGGAAATTGTTGACGATTTCACCGATATTACGTTGGATTTTGACTTAGATCCTCCCAAAGAGCCAGATCTGGGTATGCCTGTCGACGACAAAAACGTCGTGCAGGACGACCCTGTTAAGGTCTATCTCAAGGAAATTGGGCGTGTGCCGCTCTTGACACCCGAAGAGGAAATTGAGCTGGCCATCCGCATTGCCGACAGCGATCCCTATGCCAAAAAACGCCTCGCGGAGGCGAATTTGCGCCTTGTCGTCAGCATCGCCAAACGCTACGTCGGGCGCGGCATG
>JAITDE010000030.1 GCA_031282735.1 Oscillospiraceae bacterium
AGTAAGTCAGAAAAAGTAAGGCAAAAAAAGCAGAAGTGTCTACTCTTTAATCCCCATCAAAAACAGAGCTTCACGGGCGGCGGCCTGTTCGGCGAGCTTTTTGCTTCGCCCCGTGCCCGTACCCAGCACATTTGAATGCAAGCGGACTTCGACGACAAAGCGTTTGTTGTGGTCGGGTCCGCTCTCGTCCACCACAACATAATCCACGGATTCATCGGGCGTTTTTTGCACGATTTGCTGGAGTTCCGTTTTGCAATCCATGGATGATGCCGGCATGGATTTGTTTTTGAGGAACGACAGCGCGAATGTTTTTGCGGGGTTCATCCCGCCATCCAAATAGATTGCCGCAAGCAAAGCTTCAAACGCGTCCGCAAGTATAGAAGCGCGTTCTCTGCCGCCCGCCGTATTTTCGCCGCGCCCAAAGCAAATTGCCTCGCCCAATTGAATGCTTTTTGCGTAGGAACACAACGCCGTTTCGCAAACAAGTGCCGCGCGTTTTTTCGTCAAGCCGCCCTCGGGCAGTTGCGGGAAGCTATGATAAAGGTACTCCGCCGCGATAAAGCCCAAAACAGAATCGCCTAAAAACTCCAGCCGTTCGTTGCTTTGCATGTCTTTATGTTCATTGGCGTAAGAGGAGTGCCGCAACGCCAACTCCAAAAAATCAGTGTTTTTGAACGTATAATGTATGGTTTCCTGCAATTGAATGGTGTTCAAAAAATCGCCCCTATCTATTTTTGCCTTTGGAGTGCGGTGCGGATGTTTTCCGCCAAGTCGCCCTCCACGCACCGTTTCGCCTGCCGCGCGGCATTGAAAAACGCCTTTGCATCCGACGATCCGTGCGCTTTGATGACCACCCCATTGATCCCCAACAACGGTGCGCCGCCGTGTTCGGAATAATCCATCTGTTTTTTAAGCCCTTTCAATCCGCCCGAAACACAAAGCGCGCCAAGGATTGTGATGGGATTTTTCTTGAATATCCCCTTGATCATGCCCATCAGCGCACTTGCGACACCCTCAAACAGTTTTAAGATGACGTTCCCTGTGAAGCCGTCGGCGACCACAACATTCACGTCGCCCTTGGGGATATCTCGCGCCTCCACGTTGCCTGTGAATCGGATATTTTTGTTTTCGCGCAGACGCGCGTATGTCTCCACGCGCAGCGGATCGCCTTTGGTCGGCTCACTGCCGATGTTTGCGAGGCCGACGCTCGGCGAGGCAATACCCAACACGTTTTGCGCATAAATACTGCCCAAAACAGCAAAATGCTCCAGCATTTCGGCGGTGCATTCCGCGTTCGCGCCGGCATCAAGCAGCAAAAACGGACCGTTCGGCGTAGGCAGAATCGCACCGATCGCCGCACGCCGTACGCCGTGAATCCGCTTGACGAACAGCGTCGCGCCGACTACCAGCGCACCCGTCGAGCCCGCGCTCACAAACGCGTCGACATCTCCCGCCGACAGTGCTTTCAAGCCAATCGCCAAAGAAGTATCGTTGTTTTCTTTGACGATGCTCGTCGGTTCCATTTCCATGGAAAACACGCGGGGGGCATCGATGATCTCAATGCCGTCGAGGTCCAGATTGTTTTGCCGCGCACAAGCGACAATCTCGGCGCGCGGTCCGACCACGACGATATCCGCGCCAAGTTCGCTTTTTGCATGTACCGCGCCCTGCAAAGGGGCAAGCGGCGCGTTGTCGCCGCCAAAAGCGTCAATTAACAGTTTCATGGTAGACTCCTTTTTTGTTTTTTTCTTCTTCTTTTTCTGAAGAAAAAGAAGCAAAAAGACTTTTTCACGCTTCGCGCGGTCATTTTTAGACTGATTTATATTTGCGCGGACTAAATATGACAGCGCGAAGCGACTGCTCCCCGCAGGGGCGCGCGGTCATTTTTAGACTGATTTTAGACTGATTTATATTTGCTCAGTCTGCAAATGACAGCGCGAAGCGGGTAAAATATGTCACACCAAAAACGGTTCAATCACCGTGATTATTGTTTGAATCGTTGTTTCAAGCGGTAGTGCGCTTGCGCAACCCGCCGCACGGGCATGACCGCCGCCGCCGAGTTTGGCGCAAATGGCGGATGCATCAACAGGTTCATTTGTGCGCAACGAGATTTTGTAAGTGCCGTCCCTGCGTTCACGGATCGAAACGCCCACAAGCACGCCCTCCATTTGGCGTGTTTGCGGCACAAGGCGCACATATTCGTTGTCGTTTGAGCCGGTCTGCTCCAGCATCTCTTGCGTGACGGCAATCAAGGCCACGCGGTCGTCGCAAAAAAAGCGCATTTTCTCCATCGCCATGCGCTCCAACAGCACATATGACTTGGATTTTGTTTCGAAAAACATGCGGTCAAGTTTTTCGGTTTGCACACCGCAATCCATCAATCGGGCGGCGTAAAGATGCGAACGTGCGGTGGTGTTCTGATAGCGGAAACACCCGGTGTCGGTCGATATCCCCGCGTAAAGGCAGGAAGCGACTTGTTGGTTGAGGGGCGCGCCCAATAGGTCGATCAAATCCAAAATCATTTCGGCGGTCGCCGCGGCGGAGTCGTCCACGTAGTTTTCTTTTGCGAACATCAAATTGGTTGCGTGATGATCAATGTTGATGTCCACTTGCCCGCCGTATGTTTCGGCAATCCGACCGAGCAGTTTTTCGTCGGCGACATCAACCGACACGATCGCGGCGTCGCCGCCCGCTTCCTCGCGCAGTCCATCCGGCATGAACGCAAAATCCTTTGGAATGGGGTCGGCGCATAACACACGCACACGCTTGCCCATGGCGCATAACGTGTGCGCTAGGGCGTAACCGCTACCCAGCGTGTCGCCGTCAGGATGCTGATGCGCCAAAATGCACACATCATCCATCGCTGCCAAACGCGCGGCGCACGGTTTCAAGTCAATCGTCATGGGGCGTGTCTTCCTCTTCTTTTTCTTTCGGCACAAGCTGATCAATCAAACGCGAAATTTGCGCACCGACTTCAATAGAATCGTCCGCAATAAATTTGATTTCGGGCGCTTTTCGCATGTGGAGTCTGCGGGCAAGCTCGCCGCGCAACATACCGCCCGCGTGCTGCAAACCTTTGACCGCCTCAATTGCGGCGGATTTGCCCTCCATCGCGCTTACATATACTTTAGCGCTTGCCCCGTCCGCCGTCAAGTGCACACGCACGACCGTGAGCATCTTGCCTTGCACACGCGGATCTTTCAAGTCGCGCATCAGCACGGTCAGTTCGCGTTTCATATCTTCCGCCGTGCGGTTCATGTGGTATCCCGGCATTTTTCTCCTCAGTTCTTTCGTTTCATTGCTTTCAGACGCTTCATCGCGTCGTTCGCGCCCAACCCAAAGTAATCGTGCAGCAAAAGATATTCGGCATAGAGCGCGTCGTATTTTTGCGCGTCGCCTTCGTTCGGCGTATAAACGTGCTCCCGCACACGCCCAAGCGCGGCCGCCGCTTCGCTTGCGTCGTCGTAGCCGCCATTCGCGCGCCCCGCCGCCATTGCGCCGTAGATTGCCGCGCCTCGCGCACCCGCCTGCTCGCTTCCCGCGATTTTAACAGGCATATGGAGTACGTCGGCATAAATCTGCATGGTCATGGGATCTTTTTGCGCGATGCCGCCCGCAACATAAAACGCGTCGACCGCCACGCCCTCATGCCGAAAACCTTCCACGATTTTGCGTGTGCCGAAGGCGGTCGCCTCAATCAGCGCACGGTAGATATCCTCCGGTTTTGTCTGCAAAGTCAATCCCAAGATCAGTCCCGACAAATCGGCATCCACCAGCACACTGCGGTTGCCATTGAACCAATCAAGAGCGAGCAATCCGCTTTCGCCGGGATACTTCCGTTCCGCCTTTTCGCGCAAATAGGCATGTATCCGCTGTCCTTTCGCGGCGGCTTCGTCAAGATAGGCTTTGGGGCAAGCGTTTTGCACAAACCAATCAAAGTGATCGCCGACGCAACACTGCCCCGCCTCATAGGCGAAAAAGCCGGGCAAAATACCGTCGGCGGCAACACCGCAAACGCCCGGCACAGGCGTTTCGGCGTCATGCAAAAGCATGTGACACGTGGACGTGCCCATGATTGCCAGCATTTCACCCGTGCCTGTGATGCCCACGGCAGGCACGACGACATGCGCGTCGATAATCCCCGCAGCGACCGCCGTGTTGGGCAAAAGCCCCGTCGCTTGCGCCATCGGCACGGTCAATCCGCCCGCGCGGCTACCCAACGGCAGAACATCTCGGCTGCATTTTTCATCAATCACATGCGCCAAACGGGGATCTAGCGCGGCAAAAAAATCTTCCGACGGAAACCCCCGCGTCTTGCTCCACAGCCCCTTGTAACCCGCGCAACAGGCGTTGTGCGTTTCAACCCCCGTCAAAAGCCACACAATCCAATCGGCGGCTTCGATCCAGCGGGCACATTGTTCAAAGATGTGCGGCGCTTCGTCCAGCACCTGCCAAAGCTTCGGCAGTTGCCATTCGGATGAAATTTTTCCGCCGTAATATTGCAAAAACGTTTCGCCGCGCACCGCCGCAACCTCGTTGATTTTGTTGGCGTAGGGTTGTGCCGCGTGATGCTTCCACAGTTTGGCGTAAGCATGCGGCTCGTTTTGGAATTCTTGCAGATAGCACAACGGTGTGCCGTTCCGCGTCGTCGGGATCATCGTGCAGGACGTAAAATCCACGCCGATACCAACAACATCACGGGCGTTCACCCGCGATTTGCGCAAAACTTCGCCGATGGTCCACACAAGCACGTCCGCATAATCCCGCGGATGCTGTAACGCCCAATCCGCGCCGAGACGTGCGCCGCCAACGGATTCAGGGAGCGCGTCCGTCATCACGCCGTGGGGATAATCCATCACGGCGGATGCAATTTCATCGCCCGTTTCAAGCTCCAAAAGCAAAGCTCGTCCCGAAAGCGTACCAAAATCCAAACCAATTGTATAGTGGGGCATAAAAAGCACCTTCTTGTCTATTTTTTCTTTGTTCCGCCAAAACTCGCGTTCGCCAACACATTGCTGTCGAACGAAAACATCAAATCTTCCTGTTCGCGATGCCGCTTGAACGCGAGACGGATCATCTCATCCAGCAGTTTGCCGTAGGGCAATCCCGTCGGTTCCCACAGATAAAACGACAGCGATCCCGGGATCGTATTGATCTCGTTGAGCCATATTTCGCCCGTCGCGCCGTCCATCAAAAAATCAATCCGCGCAACGCCGTTGCCGTCTATCGCCTGAAAAGCCCGCACAGCAAGCGATTGGATTTGTTCGCGCTGCGCGTCGGTGATATCGGCGGGAATTTTGCGCGAGAGGCTTGCCATGCCCGCTTTTTGCCCTCGCCCTGCCGCGCCACCCGTTTTGCCGCCCTTGCCCTGCCGCATATATTTGTTTTCAAAACTCAGGATTTCATCGGCGTTCAAAGGCTCTTCGCAAACCGACGCGCGCGCGCTGCTTATATCGCCGAGCACGGCGCAATTGATTTCGCGCAGATTCCGCACGCATGGTTCAACCAGCGCACGCGTGGCAAAACGCAACGCAAGATCCAGCGCGGCTTGTAGCGACGCTTCGTCTTTTGCTTTGGAAATGCCGACGCTTGATCCCAAATTGACGGGCTTCACGATCATCGGAAACTCGAATTTTTGCATAATCCCGCGCAAAAGACCCTCTTGATCTTCGTTGTATCGCGCCGCCGCGACACAGACGCAATCCAGCACGGGAATACCGCAATCTTTGCAGAGCGTTTTCATGGCGTATTTATCCATGCCGATGGCGGACGCTCCGACATCACAACCCACAAATGGTACGCCGAGCAAACGCAAAAAGCCTTGCAATGTGCCGTCCTCCGCGTTTGTGCCGTGGACAATGGGAAACACAGCGTCAAATGTACCCAAAAGATTTTTGCCGAACGTTTTGGCGGGATGGCGCAGTATTGCCGCCTTGCCGCCGACTTTTGCCGGAAGCACTTCTTGGCTTTTCCGCAAAAGAGCGGGAATATCTTTGTATGCCTCAATTTTGCCGATATCTTCGCCGACATAAAACGTATTTTTTTTGGTAAGGTAAATCGGCGTGACGGCGTATCTGTTCAAATCCAGCGACGCAATGGCTTGCAGTGCTGAAATAACGGATATTTCGTGTTCCACGCTCATGCCGCCGAATATCACGGCAAGATTGAGTTTCAAATTTCAGCGCCTCCAATTCATCAAACTTTGCCCGCTCATTTGCGCGGGCTGTTCAATTTCCATCATTTGCAGGAGCGTGGGCGCAATGTCGCAGAGTCTGCCTCCCGCGCGGAGTTCGCAGGGATATCCCGCAACCAAAAACGGCACGAGATTGGTCGTGTGCGCAGTGAACGGCGATCCGTCCGGTTCATACATCCGGTCGGCGTTGCCATGGTCGGCCGTGAGGAGCAATACGCCGCCGCAAGCCTCTAAAGCGCTCCACAAACGCCCAACGCAGGCATCAACCGCTTCAACAGCCGCCACGGCCGCACCAAAAACACCCGTGTGTCCCACCATATCGCAGTTGGCGAGGTTCAGCACAATCACGTCATAAGCGCCATCCCGAATGGCTTGCACGGTTTTGTCCGTTACCTCGAACGCGCTCATTTCGGGCTGTAAATCATAGGTCGCAACGTTCGGCGAGTCAATCAAAACACGGTCTTCGCCAGGATACACCGTTTCGCTGCCGCCGTTCAAAAAGAACGTGACATGGGCATATTTTGTGTATTCCGCAATGCGCAACTGGCGCAATCCTTTTTTGCTGAGCACTTCACCCAGCGGCATGGTCAATTCCTGCGGCGCGTAGGCGACGGTCACATTCGGCATGGATGCATCGTATTGCGTCATGCAAACATAATGGATCTTCGGCCAAACGGGACGATCGAAACCGTCAAAATCAGCATCCGCAAAGGCGCGGGTGATCTCACGAGCGCGGTCAGGACGAAAATTAAAGCAGATCACGCTGTCGCCGTCCCGCAATTTTTTGGCGTGCACGGATACGGACGGCGCGATGAATTCATCTGTTACGCCGTCGGCATAGGAACCGCACACCAGCGTTTCGGCATTGTCGAACGGCGTGCCAATACCCTCGACAATGGCGCGGTATGCCAATTGGACACGATCGAATTTTTTTTCGCGATCCATGCCGTAATAACGCCCGAGCACGGTTGCGATTTGTCCGATGCCGATAGCATCAATTTTCTCCTGCAATTCGCGCAGAAAGGTTTGACCTGATGTGGGCGGCACGTCGCGCCCATCCATCACGCAGTGTATCAAAACATCTGCAATGCCGGAGCGTTTGGCGAGATCCAGCAACGCGTAAAGATGCGTGTTGTGGCTGTGGACACCTCCGTCCGAAAGCAATCCCAGCAGATGCAACGCGCTGTGATTGCGCTTGCAGTTTTCGATTGCGCCGATTAGCGCTTCGTTGCTGAAAAAATCGCCGTCGTCAATCGATTTTGTGATGCGCGTGAGTTCCTGATAGACCACGCGCCCCGCGCCGATGTTGGTGTGACCCACCTCGCTGTTGCCCATTTGACCGTGCGGCAAGCCGACATCCATGCCGCTTGCGCCGATTTGGGTGTTTGGGAATGCCGCCATCAGCGCGTCGATATGCGGCTTTTTTGCGGCGGCGATGGCGTTGCCGTAATCGTCGGGATTAATCCCATAGCCATCCATTATGCAAAGTAAAATTGTTTTATTCATGCGATTCTCCTGTAATTTGGTTTCTGATGCGCCAATGCTCCAATGGTACTTCATATTTTACCACGTGAAACAAAACTTGTCAATCAAAAAAAGTGAACGATTCGCGTAATGTTCCCGCTTCGCGCAAACGAAACAGCCCGCAGAGGTTTTCTCCACGGGCTGGTGCTGGAATTGTTCGTCTCTGCAAAGTTATCCAGTTAGTGTTTGTTTACTGAGAAGTACGCTCTGGGTCAAAAATTTCAGCACGCACCCACAAAGCGGGAAGGACACCATACAAATTCACGACTGGGTTTTGTCTACCGATAAAACCATCGTCCATCAAGTTGGTTGGGCATCCGTAGCGTCCAGGGGTACGAAGCCAAGTCTGACTTGGAATCCCATCGTTTAAGCGATTCAAGTTAGATATCGCCTGTAAAAGGTAGTAATGTGCTTCGCCGGCAGATAGAGCAAAGGAAATGTCCTGCGTTGCGTTGCCTGCCAATATGCCCAATGGTTTGCTGATGCCGTCAAAAGACAAGTTCCCGCCCATACCCAATCTCTCAAGCGCGTTATTTGTAACGGCATTTGTGCGCAGGAGTGACAATGAATCCAAAGCCACATACCATTCGTTTATAATGCTCTGTACATTTGAGCCAATGTAGGAATAGTGCGCGCCGAATGTAACTTGATCTTGAACCACATTCATGCGGACAATGAGCGAATAGTTGTCCTGTGTAGCAATTTCCAGCCAGTCTGCTGTGTCACCTATGTCTCCAGCCGACAGAGTGCGTCCTAATGTAGCGGTTATGGGGGCTCTTTCCACTGCAATGGTGAAAGTGATTTTATAGAATGGATTATCCGCAAGAGTTGCGGTTAAGGTGATGTCACCCGCATAATCGATAGGAATTGTCAGCATAGTTTTTTCGCCTGAGGTGTAGATATCAAACAATGGTTCACCAGAGATCGTCCATTCGACGTTTTCCGCAGAGCCGATCGCGGGATCAACCTGCACTATGAAGTCGCGAGAGGTTGCACGATCAGGAAGACTTGCGTGATCTATTGTTATGCCGTCTGTAATCCCCCTAACTTCGTAAGTGTCCCATACGCCGTTTCCCGTCACATCTTGCATTCGAAAGAGATCCATAGTTGTGACGAGGACGGTGAATTCGCAGAATTTGCTTGTGTCGTCGTTGGATGTCGCGCGGACAAGGAAATCGCCGGTAAAGTTGTTTCCGGGGACGGTCAGTGTTCCAGTTGAACTGATGGTTTCTCCGTATACTGATTCAACAGACCAAGTCACGTGTCCGTCTGTCATGAATTTGCCGACAACTTCGTCATAAAATGTGATTTGTTGTGGGCTTGATGATCTCGGTATGTACACAATTCCGCCGTTAAGTACGTATTTTTCCGGAAGTAAATTCCAAATCACTTTCACGTAATCAACCTGAGGCAAAACGACCGCGTCCACCGCATCTTTGATAATCTTCTCCCCATTCGCCGTGGCATCTTTGCCTTTGGGACTGGTCTCATCATACAGCAGATAACTTTCCGTCAAATTGCTGGCTTCCAAGCGAACATCAATTGCGTAATAATAATTATCATCTGGCGCGACAAGTTCATCCAAAACGACGTTGTCAAGCAACAAGTTTGTCGCTTCGC
>JAITDE010000045.1 GCA_031282735.1 Oscillospiraceae bacterium
TTTGGAAATTCGCCAACATGAACCCGCCGGGTTCTTTTGCGCTGGCGCAACGCATGCAAAGCGTCAGCGGATACACGGCAAGCATTACGCCGCCGGAATCCGCCAACGCCGGTTATAAAGATTGGTTTATCCAACAATTCGATCATCCTGGTTACACCATTGAGATCGGGCGCGGCGTGAACCCCCTGCCGTTGGAGCAGTTCGACGAAATCTATCGCGATAATTTCGGGATTTTGCTGTTGGGATTGACGGGTTAACCAATGGATTAAAGATATGCCCACCCGAACGCGATCACAACCAAAATCCATTGCCACCAATCCCAAGTGACTTTCACCTGCGTCCGCGCCAGTTCTTTGTTGGTTTCGCTATCGATTGCCTTGATTGTGGTGTCGCCAATTTTTGCGAAATAATACGTCACCCTGCCGTTGTCGTCAATCGACAGCACGGCGGGGTTTGTCGATTCCCAGCGTACGCGCGGCGTATCCTGCGATGCAAAGACGGTTGTGTCGTCTTTGTGGAACAGCGTCATGGACGATTTGAGCGTCACCACGGGCGGCGGATCCGGTGGATCGGGGATCGGCGGCAGACTATTGGCGTAATCAAGCATGTATACCAGCAGATCATCGGCAAAATCCAGCGTCGCCCCCAAACCGCCGCTTTCCGTCGCGAGAGCCGAAAAAGTGGTGAACGGGTCGTCGTCGGGCGTAATCGAAATGCTGAAAAGTTTGACGGCCGATTGCACGGCGTCCTGTTTTTCCACCGGGTTTTGCGTCGGCGCGGCGTTCAGGTCTTTGACCTTTTGGAACGTTTTCCCTTGCAGTGAAAGGATCGCGTCGCCGACCATGTAGCCCGTATAGCGTTCAGGATCAAGCGCGGGAGCGTCGCCGACGAGCACGGCGATTTTGCCCGATCCGTCGCGCCAGCTCACGTCACCCAAGCCGTGGATGACGGCGGAGTAGACGGTCTCCTCAAAGTCGCCGCCGTAGGCCGGCACCAGTTCGCCGAGCGCGGTGTCCAGCGCGTCGGCATCGGAGAGATCCAACTGCACCTTGTAGGGATAATCTTCGGAATAGGTTGTGCGTTCGGGAAAATCGCGGTAATCAATCAAGGCGTATTTGAAATTGACCGATGTGTTTTGTTCAAACTCACGCACAAAATATTTGATTTTTTCCGTCGCCGCAAGCAAGGCGCGGTTGTCGTTCATCGATCCCGTGGTGTCGATGATGAACACGACATCCATGCATGGCGGCAGTGCAAGCACGTGCGACATCGTGCCCGCGAGGATGGCAAGCGTGAGGAGCACAACAAGAGTGTGTGTGAAAAATTTGCGCATAAAACCACCTGAATTCAAAAATTCAAAAGACTATGATATACCGTTATATGAGATTTTTCTTGTTCATTCTCATCCGTCACGGCATAAACTGCTTCGGCGCGTCTTCGCCGTCGTCTTCAAAGATATACTTCTTAAAGTACTCCAGCGTGAAGCGCACCCCCCACGCGCCGCGCTTGCCGTGCGACCAGCGCGCGGAATGCGGCTCAATGCTCAGCACGCCGTCGTATTCGTGTTCATACAAAATGGCAAACACACTGCCCCATGCAATGTCGTCCATGCCCGCGGGAGGATCGGAAATATTCTGATCGCCGACGCGCACCGTGCCTTTGAGGTGAAAATGTTTGATGTATTTACCGTAGTCCAGCATCTCTCGCAAATAATCGCCGTCACGGTTGATGCAGTGCGACGTGTCATATTTGATCCCAAGCCCCGGAACGGCGGGCAGAACAAGATCCCAAGCGCGTTTGTCATAGATGAAATTGCTCCAGTCGCAGTTATACACGGCGATGCCAACGCCCTTTTGTTCGCCGTATGCCGTAAGCGCTTTCATGTAAGCGATCGCGCACTGGATTTTTTCGTTGTAGTTCAGGTTGTCTCCGCCCGAACATCCGCAAACGAAAACAGGGCAGTCCAAGGCGGCGCACATGTCGATCAGAGCCAGATCCTGTTCATATTCCTCACCAAAACTGCCGTCGTCGTTGAGCCGCTTTGTGCCCCAACGCCCGATGGAGGCGACGTGGATGTCATATGTGACGCAATTTTGCTTGATTTCCGGCGTAGTCGCCGCAATGGCTTTTGCGTCGTTGCCGACGTTGATGCAAAATTCGACCTCACGCAATCCCAACGATTGCACATAAGCGAAGTCCTCCGCCGATTGTCCCGAAATGATACCCAGTTTCATAGCGCAAACCTCGTTTCAAGTGTTTTGGATTGATTGTGTAAATTTTGGGAATTTCCGGAGAATGATCACAGGAATATATGATATTATACCATGGTTTGACATGGATTGCAAGTGCCGGATGATGTATTTAGACAAAACGTCCAGAAAAATGATTGACATCAGAGCGTTTTACATATATAATTATGAGTAGATTTTGTGTAAAGGAGTGGGGAGAGAAAATGGGACTGCGCGATCACATCATTAACCGTTTGGATAACAGCAACGGCAAAATTATTTCAAAACTATCGCCCGAAAACAAAGAGGAACTGCGCACGGCAATCAAGAACCCGAAAGCATGGGTGAAGGGCGTCAATACGCCGGAGGGACATATTGAGCCGTGGGAACTCTTGATTTTCGGTGTTTCGGGCTTTTTGAGCGCGGCCATGGCGGGCTTCAACAACCAGGATTATCTTTATAAAGATTATTATCACATTAACCCGAATAAGCTGTCGATTGCGGGCGTGATTAGTTCCACTTGGGATGCGATCAACGACCCTTTCATCGGCACGTGGATGGATCGCAAGCGTTTTGGTCCGCAGACATTCCGCACGATTCTGCGCATTGCCGCCATCGTCGTCAACCTGCTCAACTTTTTGAAGCTCATCGGCGACGGATTGACGGAGTGGCAGCATATCGTCATTTTGATTTTGCTCAACTTCATCAGCAGCGTTTTCACCACGCTGGAAGCGGTGGCGAAGCCGAAACTGTTGGCGGGAATCAGTCCCTATACGCAACAGCGCGGGCGCATGAAAGTTTGGACGAACGTCGGTCAGCAAATCGGATATCCGATCGCCAACATCGCCAACTATCTTTTGGCGTTCAAAGAGACGCTCCATCTGAATACCTACCAGATATTTGTCTATGTCGCCGCCGTTGGTATGCCTTTGAATATGTTTGCGTCGTTTATTCTTTCCTACGTCCGTCAGCGCGTGGATTTCAACACAGGCGGTGCGCGGTCGAGCATGTTGCCGACGGGGTTGCACGAGCCACCGCGATCGGACGAAGAGATTGCCCGCGAGCAAGCGCACGCCCGCATGATTGAGCGGCGCAAAAAGGAACTGGAAGAGCAAAACGCCGCCGTGCGGATTATCCGCGAGCAAAAACGCCTCGTGCTGGAGGAAGAGGCGCTTTACATGCAGGGATTGCGCAGAAAGGATCGCCGAATATACGTCAAGGCGCGGGCGGAAGCTCGCAAGGCGTTTGGCATCAACGGCGAGCTGGAAATGGCGTTCGACGAAATCGACGAAAACACAGGACTGCCCAAACTCGGCCTTTGGCAGAGTTTTGCCGTGGTTAAACACAATCCCTACTTTATTGCGAACACCATCGCGGGCTTCATCACCGTGTTCACGCCGTCCGTGGATGAACGTTTGATGTATCAATATCTCATTCCGGAACTCAAAATCGGCAAATTGACCGCCAACGGGCTTTTGATTTTCCAACTCCGCGAACAAATTGGCGGTCTCGGCGTTACAATCAGCAAGCCTTTCGGGCGGCATCTTGTCAATCTCGTCGGCGGACCGATCCGTGCGCATCAGCTCAACAGTGCGGTGAGCATCATCACTGCCGTGCTTCAGCTTTTGATTGGTTACAACAAACCGTGGAAATTGGTCGCGCTGATTGTTCTGAGATTTTTTGTCTTTATCACCGGCGATATCGACACCGTGGCGGGTGATATGATGAACTATCAAATGCTGGATTACACGGAGCTGAAAACGGGCATGCGTTCAGAGGGTGTGATCTTCTCGTTCAACGCGCTGTTCACCAAGATCATCAACAACAACATCGGGACTGTGACGGGCAACGGATTTTTGGGGTGGACCGGTTACAAAGGCGACGCGGTCACCATTCAGCCCGCGCGCTTTATGAAATACGTGTGGCCGATGTTCAATTTATCCATGCTTTTCGATAGTTTTGTCTGGCTGATTGCGCGTTCCACGGTGCGCTTCACCCCCGAAGACGCCCTGCGCACCGAGCGGCTGCTTGCCGAACGCAAGGCCATGCAGGAATCGACCGAAGAGTAACGCCTTACTTTTTCTGAAGAAAAAGTAAGCAAAAAGACTTTTCACGCTTCGCGCTGTCATTTGCAGACTGATATATATTTGCGCGGGCTGAACATGATAGCGCGAAGCGGTAAAAAGTTCTTTTGCTTCTTTTCTTTCAAGAAAAGAAGCGGCGCGGGGCGTGCAACCCCCGACCCACAACCCACCAACGTCATACCAACGAAACGAGGAACAACATGCAAATGCTGGCAGAACACGCAAAAGACTTGATTGTCGCTTTCTTTATGTCCATGCTCCCCATCCTTGAACTCCGCGGCGGCATCGTCTTTGCGGCGGCACGTGAGATTCCCCTGCCGCTTGCCGTCGCCGTATGCTATCTTGGCAATATTTTGCCAATACCGTTTATATTGCTCTTTCTGCGCCGCGTTTTTGTGTTTTTGGAGCGTTTCAAATATACAAAAAGATTGGTCTCCGCGCTGGAACGCAGGGCGCGTAAAAAAGAAAAGAACATCCAAAAATATCAGATGCTCGGTCTTTTTATGTTGGTCGCCATCCCGCTGCCCGGCACTGGCGCGTGGACAGGCGCGTTGGTTTCGGTTGTGTTCGATATGCAAATCCGCAAATCGTTCCCCTTGATCGCCTTGGGTGTGCTGGCGGCGGGGGTGATCATGGTGGTGATCAGTTACTTGATTCCGTCAATGTCGTTCTTTCAATAGATTTTTTCGAAGATTTTTTCGACAATCGCGCATGACCGCGTTATTTTTCCTTGTTATTTTTCCTTGTGCGGCTGTGTGCGCTTCAAATAAAAGTAGGCTTTGCGCAAAATATTTTTGTCGTTCTCGAACTTGAGCACTTGCATGGCTTGATGGTAGCGCAGCCACGTGTAGTTTTCGATTTCCTCACGCTGAATTTGCGTCGTTTTGTCCTCCGTTTTGCCCAAAAAGATTGTCACGGTCTTTTCCACCTTGCCCTGCATGCGGTATTCCGATTGGCAGGTGAAGCCTGGGATCAAGTCCACACGCAACCCCGTTTCCTCAAGAACTTCGCGGTGGGCGGTTTGCTCAGCCGTTTCGTTTGCCTCCACATGCCCTTTCGGAAACCCCCAGTGCGTGCTGCGGTTGTTTTTGATGAGCAAAAAACGCGGTTCTTTGTTCGTTTGGCGGAACACGACCGCCCCGCAGGAGCGCTCATACAAACAAACCAAACGGTATGTGCCCTCATCGAACGCAAAGGCGATTGCCGGCCTGATTTGCACGATGATATAGCGCGTTTTTTTCGGCGCGGCGATTGCGAATTTTCGACCATCTTTGCACAGCACCAAGGCGATCACACGCCCGTCAAAGTTGCGGATAGGATAATTCATCCCCATCACGAACACACCGTCGGGGCGCGGCGTTCCCGGTAAAGCGACCAAATCGCCGTAGTTCATGCGATATGTGCCGCCGCGTTCCGTAAAACAGCTTCCAATGGGATGCGTGACGCGCACACGCACATATTTGCCGAGCAACGCGTGGACGTTCACCCGCGCCGCTTGTTTTTCGGCTTCCAAAAATCAATCACCTCCAAATGAAAACTCACTTTCATATTATACACTGTTTGGGACAAAAGGCAAGCGGCATTTTGTGAATTCTTCACTTTTTAAGCGTTTTTTAGGCGTTTTACAACAGATTTTTTTGCTTTTTTTGTTTTTACGGCAAAAAACGAAAGTGGCGTACCCGATCACAACGCACTCTTTTCCGGTTCAGCGCAAATAAAATATGCTTGACAAAAAAGGATCAATCGACTAATATTGAATGGAATCCTCATATTTGATCAGTAGGAGATTTATTATGCTGAAATTTTGGCAGTTCACCGATACGCATTTTTTTCACCGCGACCCAATGCCCGATGATCCGCCGCACAGCGACCAGAAAGCGATTCTCGAAAGCGGCGAAATATTGGACATGGCGCTACGCCAATTCATAGAAGCGCCCGACTGCGATATTTTGCTGATATCGGGCGATTTGACCTGCAACGGGCACGCCCACGAACACCGCGCACTGATCGAAAAACTCCGCGCCGTGCAGAAAACAGGCAAACGCGTTTATGTCATCACCGCAACGCACGATTACGGTTTGGGCGAGATCGACGAAGAGAACACGTCGGGATTGCCTGTGTTTGAACGCCCTGATTGCCGTGTTTTTCGCGGCGATTTGGCGGAACTGTATCATGAGTTCGGGTTTGCAGACGCGATTGCCGTCTATGACGACGGGCTTTCCTACGTTGCTCAGCTCGATGATCAAACGCGCCTGTTCGCGCTCAACGACGACGGTAACGGGCGTTCGTTCTGCGGATTTGACGAAAAGCAAATGGCGTGGATACTGGAGCAAATCGCACAGGCGAAAGCGGATGGGCAATACATTGTTGGCATGTCACATCACCCCTCACAGCCGCCGTCGCCGATTTATCCGATGATTTCACAACGCGACATGATGGGCAATTGGAACGAAAACACCCGTGCGCTTGCCAACGCGGGTTTGCGTTGCCTGTTCACAGGGCATGCCCACATGCACAATATCGCGCCCATCGTCACGCCCGAGGGGAATCGCTATTGGGACATCAACACCGCCTGTTTGGTCGGTTATCCCGGCGTGTTCCGCACCGCTGTGGTCAAAGACGGTCATATGACGGTGACGACGGAAGCCATTCAAGATACGTTGGCGGAAAAATACGGCGGTGTGCCGCTGCGTGAGCGGCTCAAAGAGATTTTTGACTTTTTGCTGCGCGATATCATTGAGAGCGCGGCGGAGGATCTCGATCGTCTCGCGGATCACGCGGGCGGATTCAGTGTTGAGCGCGAAACGATCTACAAACACGGCAGACTTTTCACCACCGTGGGGAAAGTTGTGAACAAAGTGACGCTTGGTACGTTGGGAAAGGTGCTGCTGTGCGGCAAAAAGGTGCCTGAATCTGTGCGCGGCGTGAAGTTCAAAGACGCCTTTTTGGAGCTTGTACGCAACATCTACGCGGGCGAAGAGCACTATAGCAAGGAAACCGATTTGGGAAAAGCGCTCACCGCTATTGCGGGGCAGATTCCGCGCGTGTTCAAAAATCACCATTTGCCCAACGGCGGCATGGGTTCGTTCAACGCGTTGGTTTACGCGCTTCTCTATGATCCGACCCCCGACGACCGCGTGGAGATTGATTTATGAGCGCGCGGGACGAGGCGCGTGCCGAAATCAAGGAATTGTGCGAGGAGCTAAACGCCCACGCCTATGCGTATTATGTGCTCGACGCGCCGACGATCGACGATTACGAATATGATATGATGATGCAGCGCCTCAAAATGCTTGAGATGATGTATCCTGATTTGTCGCCCGACGATTCGCCGTCCAAGCGCGTCGGCGGGCAGGCATCGGTGGATTTTACGCCCGTTGAGCACGGTGTGCAAATGCTCAGTTTGCAGGATGTGTTCAGCATGGAGGATTTGCGGGGTTTTTTTCATCGCACGAACGGGAATAGTAAAAAGGACGAGGGTTTGCTGGATTTGTATCCCGAGGCGACGTTTTCTGTCGAACCCAAAATTGATGGATTGTCTGTGTCGCTCACCTATGAAAACGGCGTTTTTGTGCGCGGCGCGACGCGGGGCGATGGCAAAACAGGGGAGGACATCACGCCGCATTTGCGTTTTATGGAGTGCATCCCGCGAAAGCTGACGCAAGCGATACCGTCGCTGGTTGTGCGCGGCGAAGTGTATATGCCGTTTGACGTATTTGACGAAATTGTCGCCGAGCAATCACGTCAAAAGGGCGCGGTCGTCTTCAAAAACACGCGCAACGCGGCGGCGGGTGCGTTACGGCAAAAGAAAGCCAACAGGCAATCGGTGCGCGGATTGCGGTTGTTTGTGTTCAACGTGCAATCGGCGGATGGTTTTCCGCTTGAGGGGCATACGCGCGCGCTGGAAATGCTTTCACAGCTGGGATTTTCCGTAATCCCGCACGTGCTTTGCAAAAATTTGCGGGATGTTTTGGATGCGGTTGAGGATATCAACGCGCGGCGGGCGAGTTTTGGATTTGCCATCGACGGCGCGGTGGTGAAAGCGGATGATTTTGCCCTGCGCGAAACCCTAGGCGCGAGCGCGAAGTGTCCGCGTTGGGCGATTGCTTACAAATATCCGCCCGAGGAGCGCGAAACGACCCTGCGCGGCATTGATTTGACCATCGGACGCACGGGTGTGATTACACCCACGGCGGTTTTTGATCCCGTGGATTTGGCGGGCACGACCGTCGGCAGGGCGACGTTGCACAACCAAAACATGATAAACGAAAAAGATATTCGGTTGGGCGACCGCGTTCTGGTGCGCAAAGCGGGCGATGTGATCCCCGAGGTGTTGCGGGTTTTGTCGCACGAAGAGGGGAGTGTGCCCTATGTTATGCCGGAAAATTGTCCCGTCTGCGGCGAAAAGACGGTTTTGGACGGCGAAAAGCTCTATTGCCGCAATCCGTCGTGTTCGGCGCAGTTGTTGCCCGCGCTTGTGCATTTTTGTTCGCGTAACGCTATGGATATCGACGGCTTGAGTACGGCGATTTTGCAAAAGCTAATCAAGGCCGAACTGCTTGCCAGCGTGGCGGATTTGTACAAAATCACGTTTGAGCAGTGGCGGTCTCTTGACGGCGTTCAAGTAAAATTGGCCGAAAAATTGTGCGCGGCTTTGGAGACATCCAAAAGCCAACCGCCGTCGAGGCTATTGTTCGCGTTAGGAATTCGCGAAATCGGGCGCGAGGTTGCGGAGCTTCTCATCACGCGTTACGGATCTATTGAGGCAATCGTGCGCGCCGCGGCACTTTGCAGAGAGTCGGAAATATCGTCCGGCAAAAACAAGGGCAAAACGCGTTTGACATATCAAATAAGCGAGGATGTCCCCGGTCTGGGCAACACCATGGCGGAAAACATCGCCGCGTTTTTTGCCGAGCCGGAAAACATCGCGCTGTTGGCGGAACTGCGTTCGCTCGGGCTTCCGTGTTAAGCAAGGGTCTGCAAACGCAAAACGAGCAAAATTCGCAAAACCCTTGACATGCTGTAAAATTACATCTATACTTATAATACGCAAGGATTTTGAGCGAAGAGAGGAGTTGTTCACCCATGGATGAGCCGCGTTTTTTAGCGGTTGGCGATGGTGCGCTGTGCGTGGAGTTCGGCGATAAAATTGATCCGCGCATCAATGCCGAAGTGGGTGCGCTTTTTCGCGCACTGTGCGGAAAGCCCATCAGGGGCGTGCGCGAATGCGTTCCAACGTTCCGTTCGCTCACGGTGTTGTTCGACCCCGCCGTGCTGACAGCGAGGCGGCTGGAGCAAAAAATCCAAAAGCGATTGGCGACGGCGCAGAACACGCGGGATGCCGCAAAACGAGTGTTTGTGATACCTGTTTGCTACGCGCCCGTTTTCGGCGAAGATATGCCGCAGGTGTCCGCGCACACGGGGCTTGCGCCTGATGAGATTATCAAGCGGCATTGCGGCACGGATTATTTGATTTACATGCTGGGATTCCTGCCCGGTTTTGCCTATTTAGGCGGTCTGGATCCCGCTTTGCACACGCCGCGTTTGCAAAATCCGCGCACAAAAATCCCTGCGGGCGCGGTTGGCATCGGCGGGGAACAGACGGGGATTTATCCCATTGCATCCCCGGGCGGCTGGCAGCTGATCGGACGAACGCCCGTGCGCCCATACGATCCCGCGCGGATACCGCCGATCTTGTTCGCGGCAGGGGATTATATCCGTTTTCGCGCGATTGATGAAGCCGAATACACGCGTTTGGAGCTTTTACAATCCCAGGGCGAAACGATTTGGGAGGTGCGCAATGGGTTTCTTCACGATTTTGCAATCGGGCGGCTTGCTCAGCACGGTGCAGGATAAAGGGCGGTTCGGCTTCATGGCAAGCGGATTTTCGCCTGCGGGCGCAATGGATTTGCCCGCTATGGAGTGCGCGAATTTGCTCGTCGGTCAATCATCGGATGTTCCGGTGCTCGAAATGACGATGACGGGCGTGCATTTGCAAACGGATTGTGATTGCGTTATTGCCCTCACGGGTGCGGATTTTGCCGCGAAGATCAATGACGCGCCGGTGCAGGTTTATCGGGCTTTGCGGTTGCGGGCGGGCGATGTCTTGCGTTGCGGCGCGGCGGTGCGCGGTGTGCGCGGCTATTTGGCGGCGGCGGGCGGCTTCGCGATTGAACCCGTGATGGGCAGTTGTTCCACAAGCGTCAAATTTTCGCTTGGCGGCTTTGAAGGACGCAAACTCAAAGCAGGCGATCGGTTAGCTTTGCGGTGTCCGCAGTTGCCCGTTTCGCGCTTGGACGACCGTGTTTTGCCCGTTCCGGCGCACTTGGATAAAACGCGTCCCGCGCAAAACGAACACGAGGTCCGCGCGGTTTTGGGTCCGCAAAACGATCGTTTCAGCCAATCAGGGATTGACACGTTTCTTGGATCGTGGTATTTCGTCACGACTTCATCGGATCGCATGGGGATCAAGCTTGACGGCGCGAAAATCGAGAGCAAATCGGGCTATGATATCATATCGGACGGCATTGTGCCGGGGAGTGTGCAAGTGCCCGCGTCGGGTCGGCCGATCGTGATGATGGCGGATTGTCAAACAACCGGTGGCTACACAAAAATCGCAACCGTGCTTTCGTCGGATTTGCATCTTCTGGCGCAAGCGAAAGCAGGGGATTGGGTGCGCTTTGCGGCGGTCACATCCGATGAGGCGGCGCGGATTGCAAGGCGGCACAGCGCAAAAAGCAGGCGACTGGAATATGCCTATTTGCGCGTGTGACAATAAATGGTAAATCAAACAAGCATACGCATCATCTATATTTTTGGATTTGATAGGAGTTTTGTAATGTCACGTTTCAACACGGCAAAGGAACAATACGCGGCACTCGGCATCGACGCGGAGGCGGTCATACAAACCGTGCTGGATTTGCCCATTTCGGTGCACTGCTGGCAGGGCGACGACGTGCTCGGCTTTGAGGGCGGCGGATCGCTTTCCGGCGGTATTGCGGCGACGGGCAATTACCCGGGACGCGCCCGCAATCCGCAGGAGCTTATGGACGATTTGGATCAAGCTTTTGCGCTTTGCCCGGGCAAGCATAAGATCAATTTGCATGCCATTTATGCGGTTGCCGCGCAACCTGTTCCGCGTGACGCACTTACGCCCGCGCATTTCGCGCCTTGGCTCGATTACGCCAAAGCGCGCAAAATCGGTGTGGATGTGAACCCCACATTGTTTTCGCATCCGCTCGCGGCGGACGGTATGACACTTTCGCACCCCGATGCCGCCGTGCGTCGGTTTTGGATTGATCACTGCAAGGCAATGCGCGCGATTGGCGAGGATTTCGGGCGCAAATTGGGGCAAACGTCTGTGAATAATATTTGGATTCCTGACGGTCTTAAGGATATCCCCGCCGACCGCCTTGGTCCGCGCGTGCGGCTCAAAGAGTCGCTCGATGCCATTTTGGCACAGCCGATTGACCGCAATTATTTAATTGATACGGTTGAATCCAAAGTTTTCGGCATCGGGTTTGAAAGCTACACAGTCGGTTCGCACGAGTTCTACATGAACTACGCCGCGCAAAATGACTGCATTTGCCTGCTGGACAATGGACATTATCACCCCACAGAACTGGTTTCGGATAAAATATCATCGCTTTTGCTGTTTTCCGACAAAATTGCGCTTCATCTAACGCGTGGTGTGCGCTGGGACAGCGACCATGTGGTGATTCTGGACGACGAACTCAAAGAGATTTGCAAAGAAGTGGTGCGGTGCGGTGCGCTCGATCGCGTTCTGCTTTCGCTGGATTATTTTGACGCAAGCATCAATCGTGTCGCCGCGTGGGTGATTGGCATGCGCAACGTGCGCAAGGCGTTGCTCAACGCGCTTTTATTGCCGCACCGGCAGCTCAAGGTATTGCAGGATACGCGAGATTTTACTCGATTGCTTGCCTTGCAGGAGGAATGCAAGCTGTTGCCCATGGCTGACGTTTGGGCGGAACTATGCGTTCGTGCCGATGTTCCCGCGCTAAGCGCTTGGATTGATCAAGTTGAACGCTATGAAAGGGATGTTCAATCCAAGCGTAGTTAAAAACAATGGCGAAGCGCAATCATCAGGCAAATCCACAAAACAAAAGGAGGATTCCCATGAAAAAAGCAATCAGCATCATCCTTGCTATCGCAATGCTTTGCGGCGTTTTGCCGCTGAGTGTGTTTGCAAAGGACGGCGTTATTTTCGTCAACGGCGAGGTGTTTGACGGTACGCTTAAAGAGGCCATTCGCGGCGCGGGCGCGGCGGGGCTTGTCGAAATCAGCGGAACTGTTTACACAAAACCCATCGGTTGGATGGAAGCCGACGGGTTCATCATCAATAATGTCACCATCCAAGGGCGCGGCGATAACGCGGTTATCTCACTTGAACCGACACATTTTGACGACATTAGCAACAAAAAAGATGTTATTACAATTCAGGGCAGCGATGTCACAATCAAAAATCTGACCATTAACGCGCGTTTGCTGGTGGATTTTCCGTTGCGTATGTGGGGAACCAATCAATTGATCGAAGACGTGACGTGCATCGGCGGCACACGCGGCGCGGTGAATATCCTGGGGCTTCGCACGGGCAGAACCATCACTTTGCGCCGTGTGCGGGCGAACAGTTCCATGCAGGGCGGATTTTATTTGGACGACGACATGGATTGCGCGGGGCTGACGTTTGAGGATTGCTCCACGCGCGGCAATGTGCGCGTCGGTGTGCTTGTGCGCAACAGCTATCAATCGGTGATTGGTTTGGATCTTAGCGGCGTGACCTGCTACGAAAATATTTTTGCCGTGGAGGATCGCGCACAGGGAACAATCGGCGGCGATCCGGCGGCGGAAGTCAATATCCTTGCCGCGCCCAAAAACGCGAACGGCGATGCAATTGACACATCAAAAGCGTTGTTTTTCGGCGTGGAACAAGCGTGCAGGCATTTCCGCTACGGCGCACCGGAGGAACAATACGCGGGCGCGGACACCAGCATCAAAACCACGCGCTACGGCTTTGAAACGGAACTGTTTTATACCCTGCGTTCTTCCGCCGAAAACGACCTGCGCGACGGCGAGAGTCTCACGATAAGCAATGATTTTATCAAACAGAGTTTCGGCAAAGCAACAGCCTTTTTTTCTTGGCTCGGCTACAGCGCGGGTCAATTGATCGGGATGTTGCTTGCCGTGATGTAAGCTGAACAGATGAGGCGGATAAACACAAAACGGGGGTGAATACGCTGGCAAAAGAAAAACATAAAGTGATCATTGGCGGTTCTGATTATATTCTGCTAAG
>JAITDE010000071.1 GCA_031282735.1 Oscillospiraceae bacterium
AAAAGAAGCAAAAAGACTTTAGCCGCTTCGCGCGGTCGTTTGCGGATCGCAAACAGTTTCAATCCCCGTCCGCACACTGCTGCAGCGTGTGCACGCTTGTTAAAAACATATAACCGAACTTTGGATGCCCTGCCATTGAAAAGCAATCCTGCCCCGCGACAATATAATGATCCAACAGCGCGATATTGACACTCTGGAACAACTTGACCGCCGTTTCAGTTCGGATAATATCGTTGCGGGACGGCGCGGCGACGCCCATCGGATGATTGTGCGCCAAAATAATCTTGGCCGCGCTATACCTGAACGCCGCTTCGAGCAGGGAACGGTTGTCTAATTTGACATCATGATTTGTGCCGAGCGACACCTGCGCTGTGTGGATCAGTTGCCCCGCGTTGTCCAAACACAGCATCAGCACGATCTCGTTGCGCATCCCCAAAAATTGTGCCAGCAAATAGCGTTCGATCGATTCGCGTGTGTCGAAATATTGCTTTTGCTGTGTGCTTTCCTGCAAATAACGCCTTGCCAACTGCGGTATCATGGTGATGAGCGTCGCGGCGTTTTCGCCGATGCCGTCGATTTTGCAAAGATCCTCGAACGACGCGTCAAAAACGGCGGCGAGCGATCCGAAGTGATTGAGCAAAACGTGCGCCAATTCGTTTGTGTCGCGCCTTGGTACGGCGTAGAACAAAAGCAGTTCCAATGTGTTGTGCGGCGGAAAGGCGGCAAGTCCGCCGGTCAAAAATCGTTCCCGCACACGTTTTCGATGGTCTTCATGCATGAAAAAACGCCCTCCAAAGAGCAATCATACTGCAAAGTTGATTGAAAATAATTCATGTTGTTGTATTTGTTATTAAAATATGCTAAAATATTGGCATGCTTGATCGAAGAAAGGAATACTTGTCATGTACGTTGCCGGCATTATCGCCGAATATAACCCGTTTCATCATGGTCATATGCATCAAATTGCCCAAACGCGGGCGGCCGGCGCAAGCCACGTGATAGCTGTGATGAGCGGCGCCGCCGTCCAGCGCGGCGCGTTTGCCATTGCGGATAAATGGGCAAGGGCGCAAATGGCGGTCTCGGGCGGCGTCGATTTGGTTGTATGCTTGCCCGCGCCTTGGTCATGTGCGCGCGCGCAGGATTTTGCCCGCGGCGCGGTTGAAATTTTGTCTGCGCTCGGTTGTGTGGATCTCCTCAGCTTCGGCAGTGAATGCGGTGATGCCGATTTGTTGCGCCGCGCCGCTTCATTGGTCGAAAGCAGGGGAGTGCGCCAAGCGCTCAAGACCGAACTCGGGCAGGGGAGGGGCTTTGCCGCCGCGCGGGAGTGCGCTTTGGCATCTGTCGATTCGCGTGCGGCGCGGTGTTTGCAAACCCCAAATGACACTTTGGCGGTGGAATACCTGCAAGCAATGGAGAAAATCGGCGTAAAATGGGCGGTGCAAGCGGTTGCGCGTGTTGGTGCGGGGCACGATTGCATCACAGGGGAACACATCAAAAGCGCAAGTGAACTTCGCAAAATAATTTTGGCAGGGGAGTTACAGCCGAACGATATCCCTTTTTTTGAGGCGCTCAGCAAAGAAATCGCCGCAGGACGCATCGCGCGTAAAAAAGAAGAGCTGGATTTTGCCATGCTCGCACGTATGAAAGCAACAACGCTTGAAGCCTTCGCCGATTTACCCGATCTATCGGAAGGGGTGGATCGCAGATTATTGCAAGCCGCGCGGCAAGCGGGGAGTCTGGAAGAGTTGCTGTCGTGCGCAAAAGTGAAACGATACACATACGCAAGGTTACGCAGGGCGGTGTTTCATTGCTTTATCAGTATAAATCGTGAAATCATGCAAACCCGACCGGAATACATTGAGATTTTGGCGTTTTCGGCGCGGGGCCAAGAATTGCTTCACCATATGAAAGCGAATCAAATGCCGAAGTTACCGTTTGTGCATCGCAAAGCGGATGTGCGCAAGTTATCACCCTGTGCGCAAAGTGCGTTCGCGTTGGAAGAAAGGGTCGAAAACTTGCAGAAGCTATTGTTCGGCGCATAATGCCGCTTCGCAATATCCATCTTTCGCAACCGTGATTTTGACCGTGACAAGCGCGTTGCCCTCCGAGCAATCGCGCACACGGACGTGGGTATAATTCCTGGTATATCCCTGCATGCCGCCGTCGGGGTGGGGTGTTTCGGTGAGGACTTCTTGCGTCGTACCCATTTGCGAGAGCAAAAAAGATTGCGTCATTGCTTTAGCGCGTTGAATAGACAGTTGGCTTCGCTGCGCCTTGACGGCGTTCGGGATTTGCATGGGCATCCCGGCGGCTGGTGTATGAGGACGCGGCGAAAACGGGAAGACATGCATTTTTGCGAAGCCGATCCGCGACGCGAACGCAAGGGATTCGGTAAAATCCGCGTCGGTCTCCCCGGGAAAACCAACCATCAAATCGGTGGTGACGGCGCAATGCGGAAATAATGTGCGCAGTTTGCCAACAATCGCGGCATAGTCCTCCGCTGTGTAGCATCGCCGCATGGCATGTAAAGTTTTGTTGCATCCGCTTTGCAAGGATATGTGAAACTGTGGGCAAAGCTTGTCGTTTTGCGCCAAACGTTCCAGCAGATCAAACGGCAGATGGTTAGGTTCGAGAGATCCGAGACGTATGCGCTTTAGCGCGTTAAATTGAGATACCGTATCGACCGCATCCGCCAGATTTTTTCCATTGTCGAAACCATAGGCGGATAAATGAATCCCCACCAGCACAGCTTCACGCAAACCGGCTGCCGCCATTGCGGCGGCTTCGGCTTCGATTGTCTCAATAGGCTTACTGCGCACCGATCCGCGCGCAAACGGGATGATGCAGTAACTGCAAAATTGATCACACCCGTCTTCGATTTTGATCACGCCGCGCGTACGGCTTTGCGGCAAGGCGGGAGGGGCGTCGCTCATCACTTCACCACGCTGATGCGGAGAAACAGAATCAATCCGCGCTTTCGTGCGCGAAAACGCTTCAATGTGATGAAGTATATCTTGCGTGTCGGCATGTCCCAGCAAAATGTCCGCTTCCGGATACGCCTTTGCGGTGTTTTGCGTCGTCTGCACGGCGCAGCCGGTCAAAATCAGGATTGCGTTCGGGTTCTCCTTGCGCAAGTGCCGCAATTTTTGACGCGTTTTGCGTTCGCTTTCCGCAGTCACCGCGCAGGAATTGAGCACATTCACATCGGCGTGCCATGGATCGGGGGACAACGCATAACCTGCCGCGCACATGCGCCGCAGCAAACTGTCGCTATCCGCCTGATTGACTTTGCATCCAAGAGTCGTAAAATAAACTGTCATTCTTTTATTATACAACAAAAATAATCTTCGCGCAAGATGTTCTAACAAGTTTTGCAAAAAAATAAGAATAGCGAATAGAATACCGAAGGAGTTGCTGTGATGAAAAAAAATGCCTTGCGCAAAATCGGTGCGTTGCTTATGATATCGCTTTTGTGCTTTTGCGCTTTAACGGTGCAAAGTGTTGCGATAGAGACGACCGCATCCGCTGAAAAATTGCCCGTCGAAATCGCCGCAAAAAGTGCGCTGCTCATGGATTACTCCACAGGCAAGGTGCTCATCGCGCACAACGAACACGAAAAACGTTTTCCGGCATCGGTTACAAAAATCATGCTGCTGCTTTTGGTTGCGGAAGCGATCGACACCGGCAAAATCAAAATCACTGACTCCGTAACCGCCAGCGCGGTGGCGGCATCCAAGGGCGGTTCGCAGATTTGGCTCAAAGAGGGCGAGAGCATGACTGTGGAAGAGTTGGTGAAAGCGACGTCGATTTACAGCGCGAACGACGCTTGCACGGCGTTGGGCGAGTTTGTTTGCGGCAGTGAAGAAGCTCTTGTGCACGCCATGAACAACCGCGCCGCCGCCCTCGGCATGAACGACACCCATTTTGTCAACTGCACCGGCTTGGACGACGACACAACGGAGCATTTGACTTCCGCCTATGATATCGCAATCATGAGCCGCGAGTTGCTCAAGCACGACAGTGTGGTAAAGTATTCAACCATCTGGATGGACTCTTTGCGCGGCGGCAAAACGGAGCTTGTCAACAAAAACCGTCTGGTGCGTTTTTATGAGGGCGCAACAGGGTTGAAGACCGGCACGACCAAGAAAGCGGGCTGTTGTATTT
>JAITDE010000027.1 GCA_031282735.1 Oscillospiraceae bacterium
TCGGCTACGATAAGTTATTGATTGCAACAGGCTCGTCGCCGTTGCGTTTCCCAATCGCGGGGATTGAGCAGGTGCAAGCTTGGAGCGCGTTCACGACGCTGGACGACACCCGCTATCTGGATGCCCATGTGAGCGGCGATACGCGTGTGTTCATCATCGGCGCGGGCTTGATTGGGCTGAAATGCGCGGAGGGATTGGCTGAACGCGCAAAATCCGTCACGGTTTGTGATTTGGCGGAGACTATTTTAAGTTCGATTCTAACGCCAAAACCTGCCAAAATCATGCAAACGCATTTAGAGCGGCAGGGGATTGCGTTTCAACTGGGCACAAGTGTCGATCGATTTGAGACGATCGACGGCGGCTATGCGGCAATCATGAAAAATGGGGAGATTGTCACATTCGATATGCTGGTTTTCGCCGCAGGCGTGAGACCGAATATCGCGCTGGTCAAAGAGGCCGGCGGCGCGGCGGATCGCGGGATTCTGACGAACGAAAACGCCCGCACGTCGTTGCCCGATATCTATGCCGCGGGCGATTGCACCGAAAGTGTGGACACCGTCACAGGTCAGCGTAAAATCATGGCCCTGCTCCCCAATGCCTACCACCAGGGCGAGGCGGCGGGGATACACATGGCGGGCGGCGAACATCCGTTCACCGACGCAATCCCCATGAACGCCATTGGCTTTTTCGGCAAGCATATTTTGTCGGCGGGTGTCTATACAGACGGAGAAGCGTTTGAAAGCGAAACCAACGGCGCATACAGGTGTTTTTATTATGACGAACGCGCACAGCGTCTGCTTGGGTTTATTTTGATTGACGATGCCGCCCGCGCGGGGATCTATACCGCGCTCGTGCGCGAGAAAACGCAGCTGAGCAAAGATTTGTTTTTGCGCCTGCGCGAAGAACCCGGATTGATTGCTTTTTCCACCGAAACCCGTGCCGCGGTTTTGCGCAATCCCAAAAAGGAGGACACCCAATGCAAGTGATCGACGCGAAAGGACTCCACTTTTCCGCGCTCGGCGCACGTCTGCGCGAGTTGCGCGGTCAAGAGGTGCAAATCCAAAATTGTTTGGGGCATCGCTACATTGGCGCGGGGATTACGGATATCAAAATTGACATACAAGGTGTTCCCGGCAACGCGTTGGGGGCGTATTTGGGCGCGGGCAGCGAAATTGCCGTGCATGGAAACGCACAGGACGCGACTGGCGACACCATGTCAGGCGGCGAGATCCGCATTGGCGGTTCGGCGGGCGACGCGCTGGGTTACGGTATGCGCGGAGGCAGTATCTTTGTGCGCGGCAACGCGGGATACCGCGCGGGCATTCACATGAAAGAATACGGCGAAACGCGCCCGCAGCTTGTGATTGGCGGACGTTGCGGCGATTTTTTGGGGGAATACCAAGCGGGCGGTTTAATTGTTGTTTTGGGGATTGGTTTGCCTGAGGGCACGGCGCCCGTGGGCAGGTTTTGTGGCACAGGGATGCACGGCGGGCGCATTTTTTTGCGCGGATTCACACGCCCAGCGGAATTGCCGCCCCAAGTTTCGGTGCATGAAGCCGATGCGGACGACATGGATGTGATACATCCCGCGTTGGAACGTTTCGCTCTGCTTTTTGACGCGGATTTTGAAAGACTTGTCAATGATCCCTATTTGGTTTTGACACCGAACAGCAACAATCCCTACCGCGCGATGTATGTTTCAAGTTAGAGGATGATCGCAATGGGCAAACAGCGGATTTTATTTGTTTCGGGTTCTCAAAAAGCTGCCGAGGAATTCGCGGAATTTCTGACGGTTTCTATCGGCGCGGTTGTGGATATCCAAACAAGCGCCGCCGATGTGAGCGAAATGCTTGCCCGCAAAACGCCGCCGCAATACGATTGTTGCGTTTTGAATATCCCACTTGCCGACGAATTCGGCAACCGCACCGCCGTGCAGTTGGCACAACGAACAAAGTCGCAGATTTTGGTTTTGTCTCCGCGCGAACATGACGCGCAGCTCCGCGCAAAATTGCAATCGCACGGTGTGATGATTTTGCAAAAGCCGATCGGCAAACAGGCACTTCTGATGGCGATTCAATTGACGGAATGCGTACAAATCCGCATTGAAAACGTCGCTTTGCAAAGTGAGTTGACTTTGCAGGAAAAACTCAGCGAGATGAAACTGATTCAGCGCGCAAAACTCGTGTTGATTTCACGTCTGGGGCTTACCGAACCGCAGGCGCAAAGGCACCTCGAAAAGCAAGCGATGAACTTGCGCATAACCAAGCGCGAAGTCGCGATGAATGTGCTCAATCTTTATGAGGATTGATTTACTTTTTCTGAAAATTAGAATTTTACCCCTAAATGACCCCTTTTGCACGCTTGCTTTTTCATGCATGCATGAATTTTTCAGCAAAACAGGGCAGGCTGAATCAGTCTGCCCTCTCGTTGTTTTTTTATCAACCCATTGACATGATTTTCAATTGTGAAAGATCTGCGAGAAAGAAAGGAAAGGAACTATTTATGGATCCAATAATTGAAAAAATCCGAAACGAATTATCGTCTCTCGGCTATCAATTAGAAAGACCACCTATAATAATTGGTGGGATGGCAATGGAGTATTACGGAATGCGTAAATCTGGTGCGGACATTGACCTTGTGATTTGTGATGCGGATTATCAAAATTTAGCTAAAGGTCATCCTAACAACAGAAAAGACATATATGGTGATTTAGGCGTTATAATCCCGCCGTTTGAAATATGGCGCAGTATTGCGCTTATGGATTATGACTTTTTCAACAAGAATGCCATAGATTTTAGAGATATTAAAATGATTTCACTTGAATGTTTGCTCTTTTCGCGTGTTTGCGCGATGGAAGTACAAAAATACCATGATGATTTAATATTAATAAAAGAGCACTACTACAAGCATTTCCGCAATCAAGAATTTTTATGTGAAGCGGAAACGCACATCCCATCGTATGAAAAGAATGGCGGCATTGTGCTCGCGGGGAATTACTAAGAACCTACTTTCCGATGGGGAACAAGGGGGAAATCTACAAACGCTCACTTGTGGAGAGGGAAAAACGAAAGGACGAAAGAGACATATAGTCACAGACACGATGGGGAATCTGCTCAGCGTTCCTGATGACGATGCAAATATTCCGTGGTTTCCATCAATGAAAAGCCATGTTCCCAAGCATACATGACCTCAGGCTTTTTCATGATTTCATGGAGAGCGAGGATGTCGTCATCTGCAAATGGGCGAATGATGAGCCGCTCAGTTTCTATTGTTTGCCACACTTACAATACCCCCATCCCTTTCAAATACAACAGATTCAACAATGCGCCATTGCCTTTCCACCAGTTTTTGCTGATTGCCCATTCTTCGGGATAATCGTTCCAACCCCACGGAATAGGCCATGAGCCGTCCGGCAGTTGTGTTTTTATAATCCAATCACATTCCAATTCAGCCAGCTGCTTATATTCGGGTGAATAAACGGCATCGGGAGAATTTAAAAAGAATGAAGGTTGGTCGTTATAGCTGTTCACATCCCATTTTTCGGGCGGGGTGTATGTGACCAGATATTTTATATTGCCGTATAGTTTTTCTTTAAACGCGGAAATATCAATAGAATCAAGAGCAGCCGCTTCACAATAGTGCATTAAACGAACATAGCAAAGCGTACAATGACCGTCATTCAAAAATCCATCATGATCAAGGAAATGCTTGATCGCTTTGTTTGCTACCCGCGCCGCCGTTTGGAACAATTCGCTGTTCTTTTCAGCATACCGCAAGGTAAAACCCACAAGGCAAGTGGTGGGGTTGTAATCGTTGCATCCTCCGTTGTCATCCGCATCATTAAATCCCCACCACGGAGCATGAGGATAATCTTCATTGCTTTTTATTGCAAAAGACCAAAACTTACCGTTAAAATACTGTCCGCTTCCGAGAAAACGAAGTATACCCTGTATGATAGGATGTGCGCTGTCGGTGAAACCAATTTCCCGCAATATCTCTGTCGCCGTCCTTGTTTGAATGGGCGATGAGTTCGGATTCCATGAATCCGGCTCCAATGCGTAGCCGAAACCGCCATCCTCGTTTTGATAGGCGGCAAGAGCGGTCAGTACGGCTTCTTTGCTGCCGTTTTCAAAGTGATATTGAAAGCGGACAATGTCAAGCGGGCGGGCATTGCGGTAGATGAATGTGCGCGCCTTTTCAAAAGCTTCGTTGTTCATACGTTTTCAACCTTTCTGTAATCCTCCGCGAGGATGGCATAATATGCGGCATCGCATATGCCTTGATTGTTTGTATCAGACTGTCGCAGCACAATGATCTGTTTCCAATATTAGGCAAAGTTGCTCATGGGTTGCTTTTTTAAGATCGATTTTTTCTTCATTTTCCATGCTTCTAGTATAGCACATTTGTGCGCAAAAGTCAAGCGGTTTTATATTATTTCTAAGCGG
>JAITDE010000075.1 GCA_031282735.1 Oscillospiraceae bacterium
TGATGTTCGCTTGGAAGCCAGCAATCTGACCGAAAGTTATTTGTTGTATTCTGGGGAGAAAAAGGCGACGCTTGAGGGCGAGAAGATTATTAAAGATGCGGTGGATGCGGCGACACCGCCACCTGTTGTAAAGGCTTTCACCGTTAGAACTTCAGGCGTGGCAACTCGCACGGCGGAAAGTTCCGACTTTGAAGTGACACTCCCACAATCCGCCGTACAGCAGGTCATTACCCTGACCGGCATTGTTTCCGGCGAAAATCTGTCGGCAAATCCAGGTCTAACCACTTGGATCAAAGTATATGGTCCAGATGGCTGGTTGGAAACAGCCGGTGATTCGACGACTGTTGATGTCGTTATTCCAAGCAATACTTTTGGATCAATCGCAATAAATGCCCGACCAAAAGATGACACTGGCAGATCGGTGAATATTACCATCCGTGTTCTTGATTGGCATACGGCACTGAATCACGACGGTGACAATGCTGAAATTGTCGACGCGCGGGCTTATATCCTGCCCAAGGCGAAGACTGGCGATACAGCAGAGTGGATGGCCATCGCAAGACAAGTTGTATCTGGACAGGAGTATTATCTCATTGTTCGCCGTGAGGTGCCGCCGGATTACACTCCATTTGGTGCCGCTGAGATCCCCAGCACCATGACAAACAACTACCGTGATAGCTGGCTCAGAATGAAAACGGAAATCTGGTGGAATAGCATTAATGACGGTAGCATTCTAAAAACCTATGCGGCATACAACAACGCGCTTGATATGGTTGGTACAGACTATAAACATGCTACACCTTTTGCAGGCTTCAGTTCCCCAGCCGCAGGCGGCGAATACTCTAGTCCCTTCGCCCTGAGTGTGGATGAAGTGGCTGAATATCTAAGCAGAAGTTGGTACGACGACTCTGGTAGCCGCCTATACAACACCAGCGATGGAACAGAGAGTGGAACTCCGTTAACAGCGTATACCAACTGGGAAACATTGACAGATGCCGAGTATTCGTGGCTTCGTACGCCGACTACAGATTCCTTTTACCCTATCTCCGCAGCCCAACTCGACAACAGTGGAGGTATTTATAGGTGCGCGATCGGTTCTGCTGATTGCTTCCGCCCCGCACTCTGGGTGCGCGCTGAAATTTTTGCCGCTGGAAGTTGAAGCATAATCGGCTTATACAAACAGCAACCAAACAACTTTGCAGGGGCGACACAATTGCCGCCCCTGCTTTAAAATTTTATTCATGTGCCGCTTATTTTTCGAGTAGCCACACGTGTTTTGGATCATAATTGCGCTCCGTCCATGGGTAACCGTCAAAATGGCGGATCATCCACACATAAAGCATGGGATATCCCGGCGCGTTGACTTGCGGATGGTACTTGCCGCCCGGCACTGCCGCAAAACTGCGGTCGCGGATTTTATAAACATCGTCGCCCAAAAAACACGCGCCGAAACCGTTTGGATGACCGAAACGATAGTAATACACCTCTGGTTGGGGGTGCTGGTGCGGCGGATAACTGCTCCACCCGCCCTGCGGGATTAAAATCTCGCCGCAAACCATGTTGGAATAGGGTGCGCTCGCATAATCGAAAAACGTGCGCACGGTGCGCTGGGCTTTGCCCGCAAACTGCCCCTGACCGAACGTCTCGGTGCGCGTGTTTTCGGGCGTATAGAATACCGCGTCAAAAAGCGTATCGTTTTGCGTGGATTGCACCAAAATTTCGCTTTGCGCCCGCGCGGTGATCCGCACGGCAGTGTTTTTGCAAACATGCAGGCAGTAGGCGGGGTCTTCGATCACATTAGGACGCTCGGCAAAAGTGTTTCGTCCGTTCCAATCAAGCTCAATCGCACCCTCCAAGAGCAAAACCGCGCATTCCTCGTCGGATGATTGCCATAACCACGTCTGCGCGGGGCGCAAAGTATACACCGTGATATTTTGCAGCATGTTGGGATATAAATCCGTTGTATTCGTCAGCGGCATCACGCCGTTCGCGTCAAACGACGGATATCCGAATTCTTCGTTGCTGATGTAACGCATACGTCACGCCTCGATTTCCGCAAGCTTGACAGGACGCCCCTCTTTGGATGAAACCGTCGCGGCAATGCCGATGCGCACCGCTTCCAATCCCGCCGCGGCATCCACGGGCACGGGCGTATCGTTCACCACAGCCGCGATGAACTCCTCAACTTCCGTGGCATAGGCACGCATATAACGCTCCAAAAAGAAAAACAGCGGTTTTTCGCCCGTAACGCCATTCGCCGCCGAAACTTGCACGTTCGATGCCGCGTCGTTGCCGCAAGCCGCCGCGCCGAGCGATCCGAAGACTTCCGCGCGCTGGTCATATCCATAGGCGCAACGGCGGCAGTTGTCAATCACGGCAAGGGCGCCGCTCTGAAGCTTGAGCGTAATCACAGCGGTATCCACGTCGCCCGCCTCGCCGATGGCGGGGTCAACCAAAACGGCAGGATGCACAAAAACTTCTTCGACTTCTTCGCCCGACAGATAACGCACCATATCAAAATCATGGATGGTCATATCCAAAAACATGCCGCCGGAACGCGCCGCATACTCCGCGCTGGGCGGATTCGGATCGCGTGAAGTGATCTTGACGATCTCCACCTTGCCGACTTTGCCCGCCTCAACAGCGGCGCGCACAGCACGGAAGTTGTGATCAAAACGGCGGTTGAATCCAACCATATATTTGATGGAAGTGTCCGCAAGCGCGTTCAGCACGGCCTTGATTTTGCCGATATCGTGGTCGATGGGTTTCTCGCAAAAAATATGTTTGCCCGCCGCGATAGCTTCCAGCGAAATGGCGGCATGCGTGTCGGTGGAAGAGCAAATCAAAACCGCGTCGATATTAGGGTCTTGCAGGATATCCTGATAATTTTTTGTTGTGTTCGCGATACCGTTTTGTTTTGCCCATTGTTCCAATTCGGGGGTGATAAAGGGGTCTGCGATGGTTGTAATCACGGCATCGCGCACGTAGTTGCAAATGCTTTGCGTGTGAACTTTGCCGATGCGTCCCGCACCAATGATACCAATACGAAGCATGTTCAAACCTCCGGATGTTTTTATTTGATTCATTGTAACATAGGTTCGGCCGGATTGCAAGGATATTCACGCGAAACCTCTTCTTTTCTTGAAAGAAATGAAGCAAAAGAACTCTTCCCCGCTTCGCGCGCCTGCGGCGAACACTCGCTTCGCGCGATTGTTTTTAGACTGATGTATATTTGCTCAGTCTGCAAATGACAGCGCGAAGCGGGTAAAAGTTCTTTTGTTACTTTTCTTCAGAAGTAGAAGAAAAGGCAATTGTCAAAACCTCCAGCGCGTCGTCTTTCGGCGAGACACGGATGGCAATGTGCGGTTTGGTGCCGGCGCGTACGCGAACACGATTCGGCAGAGCTTGGGACATCGCCTGAATCATGGGCATGTTGAGTTCTTCAATGCATAGCGCAAGATTTTCGCCGTTTTTGGTGATTTCAAATATTCCATGCGCACGCGCAAGTGCGCGTAAGAGCGAAATTTGCAGCAATCCCATCACAGGCACGGGCGGTTCGCCGAAACGATCAAGAAGCTCATCAAACACATCGTCAAAATCCGCTTGATCGCGAATTTCCGCAATACGGCGATACATTGCGAGACGGTGCTGCGTTGAGGGCATATAATCGACGGGAATATTGGCGTCAATGGGCAAATCAATCAAACATTCGCGCAATTTGCCGGTCGGCGGCACATCGCCTTTTTCTTCGGCCATTGCCTCCGCCAGCATCTCCATGTATAAATCATACCCGACAGATTCCAAATGTCCGTGCTGCCGCGCACCCAAAAGACTGCCCGCGCCGCGCAGTTCCAAATCACGCATGGCAATTTGAAAACCCGATCCGAACTCGGTATATTCCCTGATGGCGTTGAGCCGCTGTGTTGAAATTTCGGTCAATTCCTTGCCCGGCTTGAACGTCAAATAGGCGCTTGCGCGGCGCGTAGAACGCCCGACACGTCCGCGGATTTGGTGTAGTTGCGCCAATCCCATGTGGTCGGCATCTTCGATAATAAGCGTGTTCACGTTGGGGATATCGATCCCTGTTTCGATGATCGTGGTGCAAACAAGGATGTCAATCTCGCCCTCCAACTCGCGCCGCCAGATGTCGCTGAGCTCGCCCTCCGTCATTTGCCCATGCGCGGTGTCAATGCGGGCATCGGGGAGCAGTTCCTTGATTTTTGCCGCCATGCTGTCGATTGTCTCCACACGATTGTGAAGATAATACACCTGCCCGCCGCGACGCAATTCTTGTTGCATCGCCTGCGCCAAAATGGGAAGATTGTGTTCCAAAACATAGGTTTGCACGGGGAATCGATCCTGCGGGGCTTCTTCGAGCACCGACATATCGCGGATTTCGGACATTGCCATGTGGAGTGTGCGCGGAATCGGCGTTGCCGTGAGCGTGAGGATATCCACGGTGGGATAGCGTTCCTTGAGTTTTTCTTTTTGCGCCACGCCAAACCGCTGCTCCTCGTCCACGATAATCAGCCCCAAATCACGGAACTGAATATCCTTTGAAAGCAAACGATGTGTGCCAACGACAATATCCACATTCCCCCGTTTGAGCCGTTGCAAGATCGCCTTGCTTTCGGTCGGCGAAACAAAACGGGATAACATGGCGGATTCCACGGGAAAGCCCTCAAAACGGCGTTGGATGGTTTGAAAATGCTGAAAGGCCAAAATTGTGGTCGGCACAAGCAGGGCGCATTGCCTGCCGTCCGCAATGCATTTGAACGCCGCGCGTAAAGCGACTTCTGTTTTGCCGAAACCGACGTCGCCGCACAACAGGCGTTCCATGGGATAGGGCTGTTCCATGTCGTGCTTGATTTCGTCGATACATCGCAGTTGGTCTCGCGTTTCGTCAAACTCAAAACGGCGTTCAAAATCGTTTTGCATGTCGATATCCGGCGAAAAAGCATAGCCCTGCAATTGCAATCGCTTGGCGTAAAGCGCGGTCAGTTCCTTTGCCAAATCCTTGACGGCGGCAGTGACTTTTGCGCGGGTTTTTGTCCAATCTCCGCCGCCCAGACGATTGATTTTAACGACACCGTCATTTTTGGATCCAACATAGCGTGTGACTTGATCCAACTGCGTCACGGGCAGATAGAGCATGTCCCCGTTGCCGTAGCGAATCTGGATATAATCTTTCAGCACGCCGCCCGCGTTGAGTTTTGTGATGCCCTCATAGATACCCACGCCGTGCGCCTTGTGGACGACATATTCGCCCTCCCGCAATTGCGAAAAGGATCGAAACGCGTTTTTTGCCGCCGACGATTTTTTGGACTCCCGCGCCTGTGCCGCCGCGCGCGCACCGAACGTGAGAATCGAACACTTTTCCAACGCGTACTCCGCGCCGGCCGACAGTGCGCCCGGCAACACCGCAACAATCCCTTTCGGAAATTGCGCGGGCGGCAAGGGGCAATACAGCGCGGGGATTTCTTCGGCGATTAAATCATTCGCCAGCCCTTTCGCGGCTTTTCCCGATCCCGCAAAAACGGCGCACGTAAAATCTTTTTTCCCCCGCAAATGATCGATATCCTCCAGCAAAAGCCCTAGCGATCCATTCCACGGGCTGATTTGCCGTGCGGTAACGGTGATCAAATCTTTGATGGGCGTGTCGAAGCTGCCGCGCGGCAAATTATCCATATAAAGTGCGCCGCGCACGGCGATGACATCCAAAAACGCGCTCCAGCGCATCGAAAATGTATCCAATCCGTTGGTAAGCACACCCTCTTCGGTGAGTGCGCGCAGATCCTCCAACCAAAGTTTTTCGGTCGCGACGGCTCGTTCGCGCATGTTGAACGTTTCGGCGCAGACGATCAAGCGATTGGATGGAAAATAATCCAAAATGGTACACGGTTTTGGATAAATCAACGGCAAGTAGCGGTCGATCGACGCAGGGCGCAAGCCCGCGGCAAGGGCGTCGATGTCGTTTTGCAGGGATTGCCGCATCTTGACCGCGTTTTTGCCGCGCACCGTGCCGCGAAAACGCTCCAATGCCGCTTGCAACCATTGCGCACTCGGGACGACGATTTCGTTGGCGGGCGTTATATACAATTCATCTTTCTCTTCGGTGCGGCGCTGGCTCTCCAAATCGAACGATGCAATGCAATCGATGGCATCGCCCCAAAATTCCACGCGCAATGGCTGCTCGCTCTGCGCGGGAAAAATATCCAAAATACAACCGCGCAAAGCATATTGCCCCGAACCGTCCACTTGCTCCGCCCGCGTATAGCCCGCCCTCTCGAGGATTGCGATCAAACGCGCCGTATCGCTTTCTTCGCCGATGCGCAAACAAACGGTGCTTTTGCGCAATATTTCGCTCGGCATGGTGTATTGCAGCGCGGCTTCGATGGAACACACAACAACATCCCACGCATCCGTTAGCAAGGTGCTCAGCACGGCAATGCGCTGGTGCTCATATTCTCTTGAACGGCTTTCACCCGCGCGGAGCGCGAGGTCACGGGCCGGATAAAGCATCGCCCGCATGCCAAAAGTTCGCAAATCATCAAGCATGCGCCGTGCTTGCTGTTCGTCGGGCGCAATCAAAAGAGCCTTGCGGGGCAAGATTTCGCAAAGCGCGGCGAGCAAATGTGCCTTATGGACAGGCGAAAGACCGAGTACTCCCAAGGGGACTCGTTTTCCGCGGATATTGGTGACGATTGTTTGAAAAGCAGGGGAATCCTGCCAACAAGCTGCAAAACAAGACATTGGAGTTCCTTGTCTATGAAAAAATTTTTTGGTTTTATACAGATCTTCTCAGGGTAGCCATGATGCTTTCAGCAACGATTGCTCCGCAACGGAACTTTCGACGTTGCTGTAAATCACCACATCAGGCTGCAGAATATCGTCAATTTTGGGGTCGATGGGCGGTCTGCGGTCGATCACCAGCACACGTTTGAAGTGTTCCGCCAAAAAACCGGGCAACCCGCGCCCGACTATACCCATGGAATCCGTCCAAAGCATGAGCGTTCCGCCCTGCGCGGTTGGATTTTCGAACAAATGCATCTCGTTGAAAAGCGATTCGTTGATGCGATGGGGAGGCAACTTTTGATCCTCGGCAAAAACGACTCGAAGCGCGTCGTAAAGCGCACCCTCCGTGGTTTCAACGGACGAACGCTCAAATTGCGCGATGGGTATGGTTTCTTGCAAAGATAAATCCAAATAACCCGACAGATTGCAATCCTTGGTCAAATTCTGCGTGAACGTAACCGACACGGGCTGTTCGTTTTGCAGCACACCGGTTTGATTGAATATTTTGAGTATATCTTGATACGCCAAATAAGTTGCGCGCTGTGTCCAGTGGGTATCATAAACCTGCCAGATCTGCTGATCTTTGTTTGCGAGCAACGTTTGCTTTGGATTGATTGTATGCACGCCGTTATCCTCCAATGCCGCAAGCATTTTGTCGGCGGGCGTTTCGCGCGTGGCGGGGTCGAGCTTGGCATCCAAAAATTCGGGATAAATGTTGGCTTTGTGCGGCACGATCATGGCAAAATAAACCGCGCCCTTTGCGGCGTAATAATCGCGCGTCCGCTGCTCGGCCTTGATATTGTTTTCGATGTTTTTCCGCGTGAACGAAAATCCGCCGAGCGCGAGATTCGCGAAATTGAACAGCCAGCCATTGTGCGCAACAAAAACGCCGCTATCTTCGCCGACTTGATTTTGATGGACAATCTTACCCGCGCGGGGCAGTTGTTTGTCAAACCAGTGTTCGGTGAGTGCGGGATTGTTGACACCGTAGTAGCGCAAAACGGAATAGACCCGCACAAGTGCCGGGCGAAAACCCAAACGATCTTGCAGGTAGTCAGTGAGTGTTTTTTGATCCGTTACAGTGGAAATGACAGGCGCTTTGCGGCTTTCGTGCGTGAGGGTGTAATTCTCCTCCGCGTGGAACGCCGCAAGCGGCACAATAATTGCCAAACAACACAGAATCAAAAACGCGAACGATATCTTTTTTTGTGTGCCTATTGTTTTCTTGGGTCCAAACTGTATGGCAGCGCTTGGATTTTCTATGGATGTCTGCTTGAAACCAAATATCGTGCATCACCTCAAATCATTACAAGAACTTCGTCCAGTTTCACCGATTCAATACGCAATACAATCGGTTTGTTGAATAGCTCCATCGTCCAGCTCCGTCAAAAACACGGCAAGCTCCGCAATGCGTTGCATTTGATTTGTGAAATAAAGCCAACCAAAAAGCGTCTCCAATCCCGTTGCGATGCGGTATTCCGTCTTGCTCGCGCCGTGCGGAACACTCTTGGGCTTGGCGTTTTTGCCGCGCCGATAGAACGTGTTTTCCTCTTCCGTCAAATGCGGCAGCATCCGCTCCATCGCGACCGCCTGCGCTTTGGCACTGACAATCCGCGCCGCGGCGATATGCGGATTGCGCGGGGGATTCGCTTGGCGGCAGAGACGCTCGCGCACAATCAAATCCACAACCGTGTCGCCGACAAAAGCGAGCATCTGCGGGTTCAGCAGTTTGGGCTGAAACGCGTCCTCATCGGATGAACTCAAATTCAAAATCATAAATCGAAACGGTATCTCCTTCTTGTATCCCCTGCTCCTCCAGCGCGGCAATCACGTCGGAAGATTGCAAAACGCGCTGAAAATATTGCAAAGATTCATAATCGTCCATGTCGCATTTGCGCAGTACGCGCAGAAGCCAAGGCGCTTCCACCGCAAAAACATCGTCTTCCCGCGTAACCGTGCAAGTAGCCCTTTCGGGCACAAGGGATTGCAAATCAATCGTTTCCGGTTCGTAGCGCAAAACAGGAGGCAATTCGGCCAGCCTTGCGGCAATCGCTTGGATGAGCGGACGTGTTCCCTCGGCAATCGGCGCGCAGATTTCGTAGTACTCCAGTCCGTGGGCGGCGCAGTAATCACGCAGACGCGCCAGTTGCGCCGCATCCGCCAAATCAATTTTATTGAGCGCGAGAATTTGGGGACGATTCGCCAACTCGGGCAAATAGTTCGCCAACTCGCGATTAATCGTTTCAAAATCAGCAATGGGATCGCGCCCCTCGCTGCCGGCGGCATCGAGCATATGCACAAGCATGCGGCAACGCTCCACGTGCCGCAAAAACGCGTGACCCAATCCAACACCGTCGCTTGCGCCCTCAATCAAGCCAGGGATATCCGCCATCACGAACGACTGCCCCTCGCCCATGCGAACAACGCCTAAAACAGGTGTGATGGTCGTGAAATGATAATCGGCGACAATGGGTTTTGCCTCGCTCACCACGCGGATGAGGGACGACTTGCCGACATTCGGAAAACCGAGCAAGCCGACATCCGCCAGCAGTTTCAACTCCAGTTGAACCTCCAGTGACTCGCCCGGTATGCCGCTTTTGGCGAAGCGCGGCACTTGACGCGTCGGCGTCGCGAAGTGACAATTGCCCCATCCGCCGCTTCCGCCTTTGGCAATCCGCACGGATTCTTCTCCCGAAACATCGGCAAGAACGCGCCCCGTTTCGGCATCACGTACAATCGTTCCGCGCGGCACACGGATTGTGAGATCCTCACCCTTTTTGCCGCTGCGCCGACCCGTGTCGCCCGGAGCGCCGTCCTGCGCTTTGTATTTGCGTTTATAGCGAAAATCGGCGAGGGTGGAAAGCTGGTCGTCGGCAAGGAGAAAAACACTGCCGCCGCTACCGCCGTCGCCGCCGCTCGGACCGCCCGAAGCCACATATTTTTCGCGGTGAAAGGCGACGCGACCGTCGCCGCCATCGCCCGCCGTTATTTTGATTTTTGCGGTATCTACAAACATATCTATTCTATAATCTTCCTAATGCATACTATCAATTTCGATCTGACACACGGATGGTGCACTCGCCGCAGGCGTTAGATCTCGTCGGGCAAATCGATCGTAATCTCGCGCCCTTGCTTGGACGATTGCAAAATACCATCCAAAATGGCTTGGTTGTGCAAAATCTGACGCGCGGGAACGGGCGAAGTGCCGCCCTCCAACACAGCGTCAAGGAACGAACGGATTTTTTGGTCGAACAATCCTCCTTTTTTGGGATCGTTTTGAAGGATCGGAATTTGTGTTTCGGCACGTTCGCCCGCAACATCGTGATAAAGCGTCATCGCGCCGCCAACAGAGCCATTCCAGCAATCGGTGGACGGAATACGCAACGCGCCTTTTGTGCCGAAGAGTATCGAATCACCGGGCGTGTCGACATGCATCGCCCACGCAATACGGAAATCAAGGATGATCCCGCCTTCAAGGCGCACGAACGCGGCCGCAAAATCATCGACATCAAACCGCGCGGCATCGGCAGGATTGTTATAAAGCGGATTCGGGCCGAAGAAAGCGGATGTGTAGCCCGAAACGGTCAACGGCTTTGGATACCCAATGGCGTTGAGAACGACATCCAGCGAATAGCAGCCAATGTCGCCCAGCGCACCGATACCCGCTGTTTTTTGCTCAATAAAGGTGCTGTTCGGAATGCCTCTGCGGCGTCCGCCGCCCGTTTGGATGTAATAAATATCACCCAGCTCGCCCGAGTTCACAATCTTTTTGATCATTTGCATGTTGACATCAAAACGGGGTTGAAAACCGATGGACAGCACTTTGCCGCTGGCTTTTTCGGCACGGCAAATATCAATCGCCTCCTGCGTGGTGACGCACATGGGCTTTTCGAGCAAGACGCTGACGCCGCGGTTGAGCGCGTCGATGGTGCAGACCGCGTGCGTGGTGTTGTAGGTGCAAACGCTCACGGCATCCAAGTCTTTTTCCGCTTCGAGCATTGCCAAGTGGTCGGGGTAAAAACGCACGCCGTCCACGCCCCACTGCTTCATGAACGCTTCAGCCTTTCCGGGGATTAAATCCGCCGCCGCAACGACTTCAACGTCCTCCATGCGCTTGTAGCTTTGGATATGCGATTCCGCAATCCAGCCTGTGCCGATGATACCCACTTTAAGCTTTTTGCCTGTGCTTTGCTTCACTGCTTGCGCCTCCGGGGTGAATTGTGCCAATACGTCGTCTGCCATATGTTTTTCTCCTCTCAATTGATCGGCTCTGTGGATGCGTCGACATCTTCAGAGTCCGTCTGTTCTGATTCATCGGTTTGATCCGCCGTCGTCTGCGTGACGGTCGATGTTTGGGGCTGCGTTTGTGGTTGTGATTGTGATTGTGATTGTGATTGCGTGGCATCCGTTTGTGGCGGGCGCGGTTTCGTCGCTTGAACCGTTTGCGTCGTCGAAGCTACCGTCACGGGCGTTTGCGTTTGCACGGAATACAGCGCGGGATCGGTGACCCACCACGGGATTTCGACAGTCGTGGATGTGGTCGTTTTGACAATCACAGGATACTCGTTTGAATTCGATGGATTTTGAAATGAAAAACTCGCGGCGGTCGCTTTGTTCGCGCCGTCGAGGTGCTCAATCCCGAAAGTGAAAAACACGGCAAACGCGGCGAGCGCGACGGCGGCGCCGATGATACCGATGCTCCGCAACAGCATAAGCGGCTCAAAGCGCGAAACAACTTCGCTGGAATCAGGCGTCAGCGCGTCGTCGTCCGCATCGTCAGCAAGCAATGCCCGAGGCGCAACCTCTTTGCGCGCAAGGTGCGCTTCATGGATCGACACAAGCAATTGCTTTCGCTTCTCGCCGCTGAGCACCGTTTTTTCGGCGGATTTTTTGATGACGGGCAAAAACACGGACGACGCGTGAGGGGATGGTGGCAATTGATCCGCCGCCACTTTTTTTTCGAGTGCCTGCCGTGCGGCTTCGGAGCACATCCAAAGCTGCGCGGCAATCATGTTTTCGGATACACGCAACATCCTCGCGATCTCTTGCAATGGCAGATTGCGCATATCGCGCATAACAAACAGCAACCGTTGTTCGGGTGAAAGCATGGCCAGCCACGTGTGCAAATCATTCTCTTGCAAGGGAATTTGCGCGGTGATATGTTCTTTTTTCGCAATCGCGTTGTAGCGGTTTGCATACACCGAAAGATCGCCGCGCAACACAAAACAATCGCGATCCCGCTCTTTCATTTCCTGCTTGCAGACGCTGTAAAGGATCAAATCCAGCATTTGCCGCGCGTCGTTTTCGGGAACAGGCGCGGTTCTGGCGGTCATTTCCGCTTGGAGCGTGAGATAAAACGCTTGCATCACGCGCAAGATGCTTTCGGCGTTGGCAAAAACCGTTTTGCAGAAAAAGTAGACCGCTTTGTGCGTTTGGGCAAACACCGCATCCATCGCGGCGGGGTTTTCGTTTTCCGTCCGCAATGCCTCCAATACGCTACTCAATGTTGCCGCCATTGTTTATTTATGCCTTTCTTTCAAACCAAGAGCGTCGCGTCGATTTCTTCATCCGTGTTGTTTTTTGCGGCGTCGAACTCCGCAAGAACGGAACTGTCGGGTTGCTTCGTCAGGAGCGACACAACCAAAATCGCCAAGCAGGAGAAGAGAAACGCGGGAAGCAGTTCGTAAATATCGAACATCGTGCCCGCCGCCAATTTGCGCACAACAAGTTTATAGAAGAAGACCATCCCCGCGCCCGAAAGCAAACCGGCGACCGCGCCCGCCTTTGTCGTGCGTTTCCAAAAGAGGCTGAAAAGCACCAAAGGACCGAACGTCGCGCCGAATCCCGCCCACGCGAAGCTCACCACCTTGAAGATGTTGCTGTTGGGATCCCACGCGATAACCACGCCGAACGCGGCAATGATCAAAAGCGTTAGGCGACTGATCACCATCACCTGTTTGTCGGTCGCGTTCTTCTTTAGAATGCCATGATAGATGTTTTTTGATACGGCCGAAGCGGCGATCAGCAGATATGAATCCGACGAACTCATCGCGGCGGCAAGGATACCGGACATGAAGATGCCCGCCACCAACGGATGGAACAACGCTTGCGCGGCTTCGACGAACACATTCTCCGCACCCGACGACGTGAGCAGGTTTTCCTGCACGGGATAGAGTACACGCCCAATCAAACCAATCATGATGGCCGCCGCCATTGAAATAACGCACCAGACAATGGCGATACGGCGCGAACGCCCAAGTTCCGACGTTTTGCGGATTGCCATAAAGCGCAACAACACTTGCGGCATGCCAAAGTAGCCAAGCCCCCACGATAAAGTGGAAAGCACGGTGAGGAAACCGTATTTTGAGGGTTCGCCGAACAGCGGTGCGCCGGCTTCGACCACTTGCGCGCCGGTCTCGTTTGTCACAGGCGACGCGAGATGAAAGAACTCCAAAAATCCGGGAATCTCTCTTGCGTTGGCGAACAGGGCGGAAACGCCGCCCGCCGCGTGTACGCCGAAAATCAACACGACGACAAGCGCGATAACCATCACGATTCCCTGCATCAAATCCGAAACGCTCTCGGCAAGAAATCCGCCGAGCAGCGTATATAAAATCACGAACGCCGCAGCGATCAGCATCATCAAGTGGTAATCAAGACCAAACAGTGTGCCGAACAATTTTCCGCCCGTGACGAAGCAACTGCCCACATACACAGCAAAAAAAATGAGGATAAACACAGATGAAAGCGAAAGCAACGTTTTGTTTTTTTCGTGATAACGGTTGCTGAAAAACGCCGGCAACGTGACGGAATTGCCCGCAACAATAGAATAACGGCGCAGACGTTTGGAAACGATCAGCCAGTTGAGGTACGTGCCGATGCCAAGCCCCAGAGCCGTCCAGAACACATCCGCCAGCCCGCACCAATAAGCGACGCCGGGCAGACCCATGAGCAGCCAACCGCTCATATCGCTTGCTTCCGCGCTCATAGCCGCCACCAACGGGCTAAGACTGCGCCCGCCGATGAAGTAGTCGTCGCTGCTTTGGTTCGCGCGTTTTGACTTCGCCAATCCGATGATTAAAACAGCAAGAAGATAAAGTGCCATCGCGATGAAAATCATAATCTGATTTTTGTCCATGATGATGCTCCTCTCAATCAATTATACGCAGTATAGCATGTTTTTAAAAAAAAAGCAATGACTCAAACGGGATTTTTGAACAAAATCGCTTTTTTCGTCCGCGAACGCTTGACAAACGGCGTTCTCTACGCTATACTACTTGTTAGATTGGAAGCGTATCGAAGTGGTCATAACGAGCCGCACTCGAAATGCGGTTGTCCGAAAGGGCACGTGAGTTCGAATCTCACCGCTTCCGCCATTCCAAACAAAAGCGAACCCCAACTACTCCTAGTAGGTAAGGGTTCGCTTTTTCCTTACGGTTTTGTATGTTTCGCTCTGATTGCCTCCGTTGATTTGCGTTTGTTCTTGACATTTTGGTATGTCAGGTGATACAATGTTTTAGTAGGGTTTGCTTGGAATTGTTGTCGGCGGTCGAATGACGACTTATCCCACGCCGAGCAACAAAAAAGCCCCTGCGATTACGCACAGGGACTACCTTGATCATCGACGAGCCGCAGTCCGTCAAAGGCTATCCGTGACAGGCGGCACAGCTGCCGAGGGCTATGTTTATGTGCAAGGCATTAACCTTTCCAAGGGGAATCCGACCGCTACGATTGAGTTTGACATCAAAGGGCAAAGCGGCGTTCGCAAAGTGTCGCGGGTAGTTTCCGAGGGCTACAGCCTGTTTGACAACTCAGGCGAACTCGCCAAATACAAGGACGGATATACTGTTCTGCGGATTGACGGGCGCGACTCTTCCGTGAATTTTGTGAACGGAAAGAAGCTTTTTGCGGGCGACGTAATCGGCTCGGTCAGCGAGGTGCAGTTGCGCCGCATCCAAATACGGGAAACCATACTCTCCCACATTGAACGGGAGCGGGCTTTGTTTACCAAGGGAATCAAAGTCCTGTCGCCGTGCTTGATTCCGTTTGCGATTCCAACGCCAATAAGCCGGAGAACGTCCGCAAGAACACGGTCGAGGTCACGCTCAACAAAGGCAAACTCGATAGCAAGGCGTTTCAGGCACTGTGGTCGCGTATCAACCACCGCAGTTATTATATCGTGGGCTTTGACGAGGATGAATTGGTCAAAAAAGCGATCGCGGAACTAAACAAACGCCTGCGGGTGTCAAAGATTTACTTCAAGGTTGAACGCGGCGAACAGGCATCAATACTTGAATCCAAAGAGCAACTGCAAGCGGGCGCGGGATTTGTCCGACAGAATATGGTGCGTGAGGAAACCGCGCCATACACGACGATGCGAGCCAGTTCACAGGTGCGATATGACCTTATCGGCAGACTTGTGGCTGAAACAGGGTTGACCCGCAAGGCAGTGACCGAAATTCTGCGTGGGCTTGATAAGATTGTATTTGACCAGTTCGGCGACAACCCGGAAGAGTTTATTATCCGCGCCAGGGGGATTGTCAACGAGCAGAAAGCCACGGCGGTTATCAAGCATATCACTTACGATAAACTGACCGAGGTGTTCAGCGCTGACATCTTCACCGAGCCGGAGCTTAAAAAGGGACAGCTTGGCGTATCTGCGATGGCGGCACAGCGTCATTTATATGACTATGTTATTTACGATTCCACCAATGAGAGGAACTTTGCCTCCAATTTGGAGAGCCATAGTGGGGAAGTCGAGGTTTATGTCAAGCTGCCTCGCGGGTTCTATATCAGCACTCCCGTGGGCAAATACAACCCCGACTGGGCGATAGTCTTTTACGCGGGCAAGGTGAAACACGTCTATTTCGTGGCGGAAACCAAGGGCGATATGTCCACGATGGAACTGCGTGAAATTGAGAGTGCCAAAGCCCACTGCGCCCGCGAGCATTTCAGGGCGATAAGCGACGAAAACGTGGTTTACGGCGTAGTGGATAGCTACGACAGTCTTTGGAATTTGGTGAGGAATTGATGTTAATTAGACATCCTCGGAAACAAAAAGTTTGACACATATATGAAAAAACAAAACGATTGAATGACACAGATTTTAGGGCTCATCGCCCCGTGTCGTGGATAAAGATGGAGCAAACAGTCCATACTCAAGACATGACAACAAACAAATTAGTGAAAGCCCTGCTTGGATACGAAAAAATGAAGGTTCTGGACTTCTACATGGAGGAAGAACCGTATCACGGTGAAACGGTATTTGTAGCGCGCGTGGAACTGTACAAATCTGAACAGTACAGGTGCCCGATATGCGGGCGGAAATGTGTTGCCTACGGATATCAGCGGAACCGTGTGAAA
>JAITDE010000010.1 GCA_031282735.1 Oscillospiraceae bacterium
CGCTTTCCAAATTGCCCGCGCCGGGGATTGTTACGCCGTCGTTCTCCAAACGGATGCTGCCCGTCACAAACTCTGTACCCGCCGGGATACTATCGACAAAATCAATGTCGTATTCCGTATCCGCGCCGTCGTTGTAAACATCAATATGATACGTGATTTCGTCGTCTTCGCGCACATAGGAATTGGGGACGGGATCGGAATGCTTCACCGCGCGGAGATGCGGCGCGTATTGGTAATGCACGGTTTCATTGGTTGGGTGATTATCCACGATCGCCACGTTGCGGAACTCGCGGCGGTCAATGCCTTGCGGCATGGTCATCACCGTCGCGGCAAAGCCGACTGTGACCGTTTCATCCGGCATCAATTTTGAAATCACCCACGCGAAGTCGTATTTATCCACGCCTGATTCGGTCCCTTGGGCAAGTTTCGTCGCCGTACCCGTCACCGTGCCGCCCCCCGGCAGCGTCGTGCCTGTGGTGATGGAATCAATCACATAATCCAAATTATCGGGCAACGCGTCTTTGACTTGCACATCGTACGCGGGATCGTTGCCCTCATTGGTAACGTCGACGCTGTAGTAAATGATATCGCCCGTGCCGTCCGCTTTGCGTTCATAAACGGTCGAACCCGTCGCGGGCAGGGAATATTTCACCGCGTTGAGCGCGTAGTTGGATTGATTGTGCGTCACGTGGTTGGTTTCAAAATCCGCCACGGTCGCAACGTTGTCGATGGTGCGGCTGTCGATGTTTTTGTCCATGCGGTTGACCGTCACTTGAAAACTGAGCGTCGCGGTTTCCGCCGACGCAAGCGCGGGAATTGTCCACGCAACTTCGCCCTTGGCGTTCAGTCCGCCCGAAACGGTCGCCGCAGCGGTGCCGATTTGCATGTGCGCACTCTCGGCGACATAGGTCGTGCCGTCCGGCACATGGTCGGTCACGGGGATGTTGTATTCGGTATCCGCGCCGTTATTGATCACATCGATGTAATAGGTGATAACGGTATGTTCATGCACCTGCGTGTTGTGCGGCGGATCGGCGTATTTGATTGCCGCAAGCGCGGGCGCGTACTGATAATGCTCCGTCTCGTTTGTCGGCACGTTGTTGACATACGCCACGTTGCGGAACTCGCGCCTCGACACGCCGAATGGCATCTTTGTCACGTCGGCTTTAAAGCTCACCGTGACGGTCTCTTCGGGCATTAATTTGGCGATATTCCACGAAAAATCGTATTGATCAATGCCATCTTTGGTCGTTCCGCCCTTTGTCGCTATGCCCGTCACTTCCACATCATCGGGCTGCGATTTGCCGTTTGTGACGCTTCCGACAATATATTGCAAATTGTCGGGCAGTTTATCGGTGATTTTGACGTTGTAAGCGGGGTCGTTGCCCGTGTTGATCACCGTGATGCTGTAGGTAATTGTGTCGCCCGTGCCGTCGGCTTTGCGTTCGTAAACGGTTGAACCGCTCGGCACTTGCGCGGTTTTGGAGATTTGCAGCGTCGCGTTCTTTTGGTTATGATAGACATGGTTTGTCTCAAAATCAGCAACCTGCGCAACATTGTCAAACGTGCGCGACGATTCATTCTTCGGCATCGCCAAAACTTTCGCGACAAAAGTGATGGTCGCTTTTGCGCCTGAGGGCAAACTGGTGATGTTCCACGCGAGGTCAGGTCCTACCGTGCCGGTCATCACCCCCGCGCCTGTCGGCGTGAAGGCAATGCTCGCGCCGCCAATGTATTGCAAGCCATCCGGAACGCGGTCGTGGATCGGTACGTTATACAAGGTGTCCGCGCCGTCATTCCAGACTTCAATCTTATAGGTGATCTCATCGTTTTCGTGCACAAGCGCGCCTGTGGATGGGTTGGACGTCTTCACCGCGCGAAGCGATCCCGCGTATTGGTAATGTTCGGTTTCGTTGGTGTTTTGCCCGTCGACATACGCCACGTTGCGGAATTCACGCGAATCAATCCCCTGCGGCATTTTGGGTACGATCGCCTCAAACCAAACCGAAACTTTTTCCATTGGATCAAGCCGATTGATTGTCCACTTGAAATCATATTTCGCAATGCCGTCCTTGGTCGTGCCGTTGGCTGTGCGCGAACCTGTCACGTTATAACCCATCGGCGTCGTGCCGCTGACAAGCATGTCGTAATATTGCAAGTTATCGGGCATTTGGTCGGTGACAATCACGTTATACGCGGGTTCTGAGCCTGTGTTCGTCACATCAACCGTGTAACGAATGTGATCGTTCTCATACACGGTCGATCCCGTCATTGGATTGGATCGTTTGACGCCCACGATATTTGCCGAGCCAACATAGTGTACGGTTGTGTTGGTGGGGTTATCGTCCACCGTGGCGTAGTTTTCGATGGTGCGGAAGCGCACACCGTCCGGTAGTTCTTTCACCGTCGCGGTGAATTTAAAGATCATCTCTTCGCCGCCTTTGAGCGACGCCACTTTCCACGTGTGCTTCACGAACGCGCCTTCCGTGCCGGCCGTGTAGGTGCTTGCCGAACCCTTGTTGCCCGTCGGCGCGGTCGGCGTTCCTTTCGGCTGCATGCCATCGGGGACAACGTCGGTCACGGTGATGTCGCTCAGCACGTCGGGTCCGTTGTTATAAATGCGTATGCTGTATTCGATATCGCTGCCCACTTTGACAATACTGCCGCTTGGCGGGTTGGATGTTTTGACATAGTGCAGCGAACCGCTGTATACAAAGTGTTCGGTGTCGTTGCCCGGCACGTTGTTCAAATACGCGCGGTTTTGCAGCATGCGCATCGCCATGCCCTTCACCAGCGGATTCACGGTGACTTTGTACTGCAAGTGAATGGTTTTGCCCGCTTCGATCGCGACGTTATTCCACACAACTTCGCCATCCGAAATTGTGGCCTGGTTTGCGGTGCCTCCGTCGATCACTTTCGCGCTGCCTGACACAATCGTCGTGCCGTCGGGGATGGTATCGCGCACGACGTTGCCTGTGGTGTCTTGCGGGCCGCTGTTGAGTACATAAAGGTCGTACGTGATCGTACTCCCCTGTTCAACAACTGAACCATGCGGCGGATCAGCCTCCTTGACCAGCGTCAGCGTGGAGGCGCACTCCTGGTGTGTCACTTCGTTGGAAGTCGCTCCATCCTCGCCGTAAGCCATGTTTATAATCGTTCGCGTGCACTCATCCAGACCGATTGGGTTAAGCTTCACAGTCATGGTCAATGTGATCGTCTGTTTGGACCTCAGCGTCCCCAAGTTCCACGTCACCCTGCTGCCGTTCACCGTTCCGCCGGGGGCACTGACGAGCGTGGTGTTTGCCGGAACATCATCATACACGCGGTAGTTCGGCATATCGCCGATGCCGATATTGGTCACTTGGATGCTGTAAGTGATTTCTTCGCCCGCTTTCATGGACGTGCCTTGCGGCGGGTTGGCTGTTTTGGCAAGAACAATCTCGCCCGGATCGATATGGAACCAGATGGTGTATGTTTTAATCAAAGGCACAAAACCGCCGCCGATGATTTGATCGGTTCCGTCGCCTTTATACATCTTGAACGGTCTGTTGGATGGAATCGGGTATTCAACAGTGATGTCCACCGAAAAATCGGTGACAGTCGGATTATGAATATCAAACTTGAACTGATTGCCCGATTGCGTCATCTCAACGCCGGCAGGCGCTCTGCTCAGCCTGTATGTTGCGTTGGAATCGTAGTTGGGATCGTAGTTAGAATCGGTGAGTGTACGTGTGGCGATGGAATCCTCGCCGGTGCCGTAGGCGGATTTGGTGAAAAGCATTTGGTATGCGCCGTATGCCTTTTGCGTGTAATTGTCGTCCGGAATGTATGACAACGAATAGTCGGGGCTTCCATAGTCGGCATTCCTGAAGTAAGGATGTAAGTTCACAACCCTATATTTGCCGCCGGCAAAAAAATCCCATCCATACTCTATCATCGCCGGCGTGTTCGCGCCATACACGATCTGAGCGATGGTGAATAAAATTTTATCTTCCTCGCTGAACCATTGCGATATTTCTTCCTCGCTCATTTCAGTTTTGTACACCGTGGAATAGTCGCCGTCTTCGAGGTCTGACGTTGACTGACCGTTTAAAAATGGTTTCGATTTTTCGAAACAGTACACGCTGTACTCATGCGAATTAAAATCCGAGGGATTAGAAGTCTTCTGATACTTGTTGTTTTCGTGAAATGGATAACTCTCTCCGGCTGCCGCCATGGAACTCGTGATCATCACTGAAATTTGCCCCAAAAGTATGGCAATCACCAAAAGCACCGCAACAATGGCACTTTTGGTTCTAACGCGTTTGCTCGTTGGCTGGAGATTGGGTTTCGCTCGCTCTTTCTGCTTCATAATACCTTTTCGCCGTCCTTTCTTGCGCGCCTCGCGGTGCGCAAAACATCTTTTTTTTTGAACTTCCTGAAGAGTCTATCTATAGCATCCTCACCCGCGCCGAATCGGTTGGGTTTGGAACAATACGTATCATCCTGACCATGCGGCAGGTCGCTTGGCGCTCTCGTTGAACACCGCATCGCTGACATCCGCCTCTTCGCCCTCGCGCAATTCACGCGCAAAAACGACCAATCGCGCATCTTTGAAATCGTAGGCGCATGTCGTGAGGTTAAGAAGTTTATCGCCCGCGCCCACTTCAACGGGGCTGTCAATCAGCGAACGCGCGCGCAGCTCCGTCACAAAGGTGTCCATGCGATTTGGATCGCTCAAATTGACTTCGCGCCACTCAAAAAAATTGCCGTCGTCCTGCGCGGGATAGGCGTTGGTAACAATCACTGCAAAAATGACCCATTTTTTCTCCTCGTATAATGTATCGAACGAAAACGTCGGGTTCTGTTTATAAAACGCCAAATCGCGGTATTTGCCCAATGAGCCAAACATGCTGCCATTTTTTGTGTTGTGCCCATAGACGCTCAAATTCGCGCTGCTTTGGCTTTGCGTGAGTATGTTCCCGCTGTCCGCGAACAACGCGCCGTAGCGGCTGAGCGCCCTTTGCACGTCGTGCGTCAAATAATAATCGTTATCACTGCCTTTCATCACAGGACGTTCCACGCCGATCGCAGGCATCGAAAGCCATCCGACGAGATCGTTGTTCTGCTGATAGAGCGCGTCAAATTTTTGCAACATACCTGTGCCTAGCCGCATGGGTTCGTCCGCGTCTTGCCGCGTTGCTGCCTGATACTCCGCGGCAATTGCGTCGTTCTTTTTGCGCTGGACGACGCTGTCAGCCGCGTAGTGCGCCAAAAAGACGCTGCAACCCACAAACGCCGCAACAGCAACGCCTAAAATTGCCGTGCTCGCCGCGTGTAGCACTTTCATCCGCCGCGCGGCGCACCGCAGCTTTTCATTTTTTTCTTTCGCTCGTCCGGGCAATTTTTTTTTGCGGCTTCGCGACGCCGCTTCGGGAATTGCCGCAACAACGATCCATGGATTTGGCGCTTCTTTTTTTGGCACAACAGGAATGGGTGCGATTTGATCCGCCGTAATAAGATCCATTGGCATGGGCATCGTTCTTCGCCCGTCCGCTTCCGCAAAATCCTCCTCTCCGAAGCTTTCTACGTCCTTCAAAAGCGTTTTTAGCTCTTGCGCATTCACAATTGTATCACCTTCTTTTCGACGTCCGTTTTTTTTTGCGCCCGAAACTTTCGTATCCGCGCATGAGTTACTTGCTGGCATGTTATCATGTATGGGCGTAAAAGTCAACGTAAAACACAAAAAATTTCATTCGCAATACTCAAATAAAACACCATCTGAGCAAAAATCCCTTTTTATTCTAATTTTTTTTCTTTCTCCGCGCATTCTCTGGAATTTTTTTGGCGATCTAAAACGCAACGCTTCAGCCTGCTAATTCTCGGATTTATTTAAAAAAAACATCAATTATCCCTTGCAATCAAAAAAATTTTATGTTACAATGAGCGGAACATAATCGGCGGATAGTTTCGGGGGGATATGCTTATGCAAAACATGGCGACCGAGAAGTTCAAAAAAGAGGGACTCGCATTCGACGACGTCCTGCTTATTCCGGCGGAAAGCGACTTTTTGCCAAGGCAAGCGGATATCAGCACGCGCCTTTCGCGGCAAATTCGGCTTAATATGCCGATCATCACCGCCGCGATGGATACCGTGACCGAATCGCGCATGGCAATTGCCATTGCACGCGAAGGCGGCGTTGGTATTATCCACAAAAACATGTCGATCGACGCCCAAGCGGAGGAAGTTGACAAAGTCAAACGCAGTGAGAACGGCGTGATTGTCAATCCTTTCTTTTTGGCGCCTGAGAACACGGTTGCGCAGGCGGATGCCCTCATGCACCGCTACCGCATTTCGGGTGTTCCCATTTGCCGCGACGGCATTTTGGTTGGGATCATCACGAACCGCGACATGCGCTTTTTAGAGGATTTTGACCAACCCATCGCTGAAGTTATGACAAAGGAGCATCTTGTCACCTCGCACATTGGCACAACGCTTGAGGAAGCTAAATCAGTTTTGATGAAGCATAAAATCGAAAAGCTCCCCCTCGTTGACAGCGACGGCAGATTGTGCGGATTGATCACCATCAAGGACATTGAGAAAATTACGCAGTATCCGCATTCGGCGCGCGACGCGCAAGGGCGTTTGATCTGCGGTGCGGCGTTGGGCGCGACGGCGGATGTTTTGGAACGCGCGGCGGCATTGGCACAGCGCGGCGCGGATGTCTTTGTGCTGGATTCCGCCCACGGACACAGCAAAAACATTCTCCTAACAATCGAAAAGGTCAAAACGGCTTTCCCTGATGTGACGCTGGTTGCGGGGAACGTTGCGACAGCGGACGGCGCGAAAGCGTTGATTGCCGCCGGTGCGGACACCATCAAGGTGGGCATCGGACCCGGTTCCATCTGCACAACGCGTGTGGTGGCGGGGATCGGCGTCCCTCAGATCACGGCGATTTTTGACGCCGCAAATGTTGCGGCCGCCTATGGTGTTCCCGTGATTGCGGACGGCGGGATCAAATACAGCGGCGAAATCGTGAAAGCCATTGCCGCCGGCGCGTCTTGCGTGATGGTCGGTTCGTTGGTGGCCGGATGCGAGGAATCCCCGGGCGAGACCGAAATCTATCAGGGGCGGCAGTTCAAAGTCTACCGCGGCATGGGTTCAGTCGGCGCGATGGCGCAGGGAAGCAAGGATCGCTATTTTCAAGAGGGCAACCGCAAACTCGTGCCGGAGGGCATTGAGGGGCGTGTGCCCTACAAAGGCACGGTGAGCGACACCATTTTCCAGATGCTCGGCGGTTTGCGAGCGGGCATGGGTTACACGGGTTGCCGCACCATTCAGGAACTGCAAACCAAATCACAGTTTGTGCGTATCACCAACGCGGGGCTTGTGGAATCCCACCCGCACGACGTATTTATTACGAAGGAAGCCCCGAATTATTCGGCGAACTAGATAAAAGTCTGATATACATCAAAACGCAGAATCACAAAAAAACCGCCCTCGCATTTCGTCATGAGATAATGATAAATCAAATTATGTTTTTATGGGAGTGATCGCAAATGGCATCCTATTGCCCCAACCCCGTGTGCAACTATCGGCTCAAACTGACCGACTGGAAACCGATTTGCCCAAAGTGCGGCGTGAATGTGCTCTACTACAAAATGGAGGAACGCCTCCTCGCGGATGCCGACCGCGTGGAAGCGGAACACGCCGTCTTCCAAAAGCGATTCGACCGCTTCCGCGCGAGCTTGATTGGCAGTAAGCTCGCCATTGCCCGTTTGGCACTTTTGTTTTTGCCTATCGCCGCGCTGTTTTTGCCGCTGGCAAAAATCAAAGTGGACGCCCCCTTTTTCAACGAAACCATCAGCTTGGATATCCTTGGTTTTGTGGGTATATTCGACAAAATCGACGTTGGCGCACTGTTCACCCTGCTGGGTGTTCCCGCGCTCAAAACAACCGTCATTTGGACATTGCTTGCAATCGTAGGTGTCGGGCTTGTGTTGTTTTCAATTGCGTCGGAATTTGTCAACACCTTTTTCGCGTCGACGAAAAACCACAACAGGCGCGTGTATTGCTTCGCGCTTGTCGGTCTGGTCGGTCTGGCGCTCGGCGCGGTCGCCATGCGGGTGCTCAATGCCGCCGGCACGAATTTATTCGCGGGCGGGCTATCGGCGCATACGAGCATCGGCGCGATTGCCGTAACGCTTGCGTTGTTGCTCATCGCCGCCATCAATGTGATCATCGACCGCAAAGGGGGCGTTCCCGTCAAATATAAAGAGTGCTTTATCAACGGCGTGCCCGCCGATGAAGTATTCGCCGCACAGAAAGAGGGCATTTCAATGCAGGATTTTTTTGCGGCACACGCGGCACAAACCACAAGCGAAACCCAAGAAATCATTCACGAAGAGGAGTAAAAAAACATGAATCGTATTGAAACCATCGAAGTCCGTGATTTGGCGCAAAGTTGCGCGGAGGGCGGTTGCGGCGAATGCCAAACGTCCTGCCAATCGGCGTGCAAAACATCCTGCGGCGTCGCAAACCAACCATGTGAGCAAGAAGCCGAAAACAACGGCTGACATCATTGTTGGATCAAAACGCAACCTGCGGGAGAAATCCGCAGGTTGTCGTGCTTTTTTGGGGATTTTTTGAGAATTTGAGGTACGTATTTGATACACGCATACGCATTGCACGGCAAAAATATTGTGCTTGATACCGCCAGCGGCAGCATCCACGTGGTCGACGACGTTGCGTTTTTGGCAATCAAAACGTGGCAATCCTATGTCGATCGCCAATCCCGCAAAATGGCTCTGCGTGAAGCGTTTGCATCCGACACATCGCTGACCGATCAAGAAATCGACGCGCTCTTTGCGGCAATCGAAAGTCTTATCAAAAGCAAAAAATTGTTTGCGCCGGAAATGGTCGGCAATTTGAGCTATGAGGAACTCGCCGCACGGCATAGCGAAAAACGCCGCGAAATCAAGGCTCTGTGTCTCCACGTTTCGCACACATGCAACTTGACGTGCGATTACTGCTTCGCGCAGGCAGGGCGCTACCACGGAAAAGAGGCGTTGATGCCGCTTGAAGTCGGCAAACGCGCACTTGATTTTTTGATTGCGCAGTCGGGCAAACGGCGGCATTTGGAAGTTGATTTTTTCGGCGGTGAACCGCTGATGAACTGGGATGTTGTGAAAGAGCTTGTGCGTTACGCCCGCGCAAAAGAAAGCGAATCGGGCAAGCAATTCCGTTTTACGCTGACGACGAACGGGCTTTTGCTTGACGACAACGTGATTGCCTTTTGCAACGATGAGATGTCGAACGTGGTGCTCAGTTTGGATGGACGCCGCGCAATACACGACAAACTGCGCCGCACCGTCAACGGGCGCGGTAGTTATGATGTGATCGTGCCGAAATTCCAGGATTTTGTGCGCATGCGCGGCGGAAAAAACTACTATATGCGCGGCACTTTTACGCATGAGAATCCTGATTTTTTGGCGGATATTCTCCATATGGCGGATTTGGGCTTTTATGCGCTATCCATGGAACCTGTTGTCTGCGACGCGGAAAGTCCGCACGCGCTGACACGGGCGGATATCGAAACCGTCAAGGAGCAATACGAACAACTTGCGCTCGAAATGAAAAAACGCGCGGGACAACCCAACGCGTTCACGTTTTATCACTATCAGCTGGACTTGAAGCACGGACCATGCCTCTACAAACGGTTGACCGGATGCGGTTCGGGGACGGAATACCTTGCCGTCACACCGATGGGCGAGCTTTATCCCTGCCATCAATTTGTCGGCGATCCGCGCTTTCGCATGGGCGACGTGTGGAAAGGTGTCAGCAACAACGCTTTGCGCGAAGATTTTCGCGGATGCAGTCTCTTCAAGCGGCAGGAGTGCCGCGATTGCTGGGCAAAACTGTTTTGCGCGGGCGGCTGTGCCGCAAACCATTATCACGCCAGCGGGAGCATCCATGGGCTTTATGCGGACGGTTGCGAACTGTTCAAAAAGCGCGTGGAATGCGCGCTTTGGCTGCATAGTGTAAAAGGATTGTAAATTTTTCGTGCTCTTGCTTTCATTTGAACGATTTAAACCGACACATGTCTAGAACGGAGTCATATGCAACTCTACGAAAACGAACCAACCGCCGAACGCGCCGTCTTGGTGGCTGTGGATTACGGCGATCACGATGTGACACAATCGCTTGAAGAACTCGGCGAACTCGCGCGGACGGCCCAGGCCGAGGTGCTTGCGGTCGTGACGCAAAACAGGCAATCACCCGATAACGCTACCTATGCGGGTAGCGGCAAGTTGGAGGAAATCAAAAATCTGTGCGCCAATCTGGAAGCAAATTTGGTTATCTGTGACGACGAACTATCCCCCGTGCAACTGCGCAATTTGGAGGATGGGTTGGATGTGCGCGTGATCGACCGCACGATGCTCATTTTGGATATCTTCGCCGCCCGCGCCCGCAGTGCGGAGGGCAAATTGCAAGTGGAACTCGCACAACTCAAATATTCCATGCCGCGTCTCACGGGGAAGGGCAAATCGCTTTCGCGGCAGGGCGGCGGCATCGGCACACGCGGACCCGGCGAATCGCAGTTGGAAAGCGACAAGCGTCAATTGCGCGTGCGCATCACGCGTTTGCAGCATGATCTGGATGAACTCCAAAAACGCCGCGCGGCACAGCGGATACGGCGCAAAAAAAACGGCATAGAAAGTGTGGCAATTGTCGGCTACACCAACGCGGGCAAAAGCACGCTGATGAACGCGCTCACGCAAGCGGGGGTTTTGGCGGAGGACAAATTGTTTGCCACCCTTGATCCCACCGCCCGTGCGCTCAAATTGCCCGACGGTCGCACGGTAATGCTCGTCGACACCGTTGGATTTGTTCAGCGATTGCCCCATCACCTTGTGCAGGCGTTTCACTCCACCCTTGAAGAAGCGACGGATGCTTCGCTCATTTTGAGCGTTTGCGACATCTCAAACAGCGATTGTCAGCATCAGATGCAGGTGACGGCGAAGCTGCTCAGCTCGCTTGGCTGTGATGAGGCAAACATCCCGGTGCTGCAAGTGCTCAACAAGTGCGATCTTGTCTCCTCAGATATCCTAAGCTTGCCCGTGCTTGCCAACAACGTGCGCGTTTCGGCGTTGAACGGCGATGGGTTAGACGATCTGCTGAAAAAAATCGCCGCGTTGCTGTCGCCCAACCGCGCAAAAGTGCAACTGCTTTTGCCGTATGCCGCGCAACACGCAGCCGTGCGTTTCCGCGAAGAAGGCACGGTGATTACCGAAGACTTCCGCGAAGACGGCATTTTTTATGAGGTTGTTTTGCCGATTTGGCAAATTGAACCATTGCGGGCCTTTTTGATTTAGCGAAGCACCCCTGCGGCGAGTACCCTCTTCTTTTCTTGAAAGAAAAGAAGCAAAAGAACTTTTTCCCGCTTCGCGCAAACAACACCAGCCCGCAGAGGTTTTCTGTGGGCTGGTGTTTTATTCAAGGCGCGTCGTTTACTTAAGCAAAAATGCTTGCGCTGACCCACAAAGCGGGGCGGACGCCAAGCGACTCATTGATATCGAAGACAGTGACACAACCATCGGCATGGAGTCCAGATCTTAGGAGGTTATCATCACCGCCCGGCGAACGAAGCCACGACCAAACAGATGCTCCATCTACCAAAGTTTCCCAGTTGGTATATGCTGTCAACGGTGTT
>JAITDE010000015.1 GCA_031282735.1 Oscillospiraceae bacterium
GGTGCTCGCCGCAGGCGCGCACGATCATATTTATGCTACAAAAATTTTGAGGGCTTGCGCTTTTGGGCAAAATCATGTATAATAAGTATGATGCAAAGAGAGGAGTGTTGGCAATGAAATTATTGGTGGCTATTATCCATCGTGACGACGGCACGGTTGTTCTTGACGAATTGGCGGCGCGTGGGATTGCGTTCACACGGCTCTCCACAACGGGCGGATTTTTGCGCACGGGGAACGACACACTGCTCATGGGTCTTGAGGAATCTGGAATCGAGGGCGTGCTGGATATTTTGCGCGCGCATTGCTCTGTTCGCAAGCAGTTTGTGGATGCGGGAACTATGCCGTTCATGGGCACATTGTTGCATGCGCCCGTTGAAGTTACGGTCGGCGGAGCGACGGTTTTTGTGTTGGATGTGGATCAGTTTCACAAGATATAACAATCAATTGCATCGCAAGGAGGTATCATGACTATCACCCCCGAGGTTCTTCAGCCAATCGCCGCGCGTTTGACCGATTTGTTGGAAAACGATCGGTTGCCGCATGCTTTGCTGTTGGAGGGTGCGAACGCCGAGACTCGCAAAGAAGCGGCGGTGCAGTTGGCGCGGGTATTGCTTTGCGCCCGGCTTTCGGACGACGCGCCGGGCGATGAAGACGCGGCGATGTTCGGTGGCATGTCGCTTTTCGGCGCGGATACGCAAGAGGAGGACGCGCGGCTTTTGCCCTGCGAATCTTGTAAACATTGCCGCAAAACCACCGCAATGGCGCATCCTGATTTTCTTTTTTTGGAGGGCGACACCGCCGCAAGGAGCTTTCACATCGACGCGATCCGCCAAATGAGGCAGGATGCGCGGCTTTTGCCCAATGAGGCGCGGCAAAAAGTGATTATTTTGCATCAAGCGCAATCCATGACCCCTGAAGCACAAAACGCGTTGCTGAAATTATTGGAAGAACCGCCGGATCATACCGCGCTCATTTTAACAGCACCCGCGCGTCACATGATGCTTGCAACGGTGCTTTCGCGCGTCGCCGTGTTTTCGATGGGCGAAAATTGCGAAGAGGCGAACAATGAACAGCAGACGCGTGTGAACGAAACGGCGCAATCCATTGCGAACGCGCTTGCGGCAGGTGATGCTTACACACTTTTGTGCCTGACTGCGCGGCTCGAAAAAGAAAAAGACAAAGAGTTTGTTCGCCAATGCTTTGCGCAAACACGCTGTGCGTTGCACGGTCAATTGCGCGGCGAGGCGCACGAGAGCCGAAGAGAAATCATATTGATGCAAATGGAGCGTGTTCGCGCGTTGGAGGTTGCGATGGATCGTAATCCAAACCAAGCGTTGTTGCTGTCGCGTTTTGCGGCGGCGATCTATCGGTGAAATAGAAGATGAACCGGCGGATAAAAATGATCCGCGAAGCGGGAAAAGTCTTTTTGCTTCTTTTTCTTCAGAAAAAGAAGAGAAAAACAGTTGAAAAGGGAGTAATATGGCGCAAATTATCGGTGTGCGTTTTAAAGAAGCAGGACGCACGTATTATTTTGATCCAGGCAAAACGATGTTCAAAAAGGGCGATCATGTGATCGTTGAAACCGCTTGGGGCGTGGAATGCGGTGAGGTTGAGCGGGAGAATTGCGAAATACCCGACGAGCAGATTGTTCGCGAACTCAAACCGATTATCCGTGCCGCAACGGAAGAGGATCATCGGACGTTGGCGCGCAAGGCGGTGCGTGAGGCCGAGGCCCTACGGATTGCCGAGGAAAAGGTGGCGCGTCTGCATCTTGAAATGAAGTTGGTTTCGGTGGAATATACGTTTGACAGCAGTAAAATCATTATCCATTTCAAAGCAGAGCATCGTGTGGATTTTCGGCAGTTGGTGCGTGATCTTGCGGCGGTGTTCCACACGCGGATTGAATTGCGGCAGTTGGGTGGGCGCGATCAAACAAAATTATTGGGCGGGCTTGGCATCTGCGGGCGTCCGTATTGTTGCAATTCGTTTATGGGCGATTTTCATCCGGTGTCAATCAAAATGGCAAAAGAGCAGGGTCTTTCGCTCAATCCAACCAAAATCAGCGGCACATGCGGGCGTTTGCTGTGTTGCTTGCAACACGAAGAGGCGGCGTATGAAGACGCGTCGCGCCGTTTGCCGCGGGCGGGTGATCAGATTTTGACCCCCGACGGACAGGGCATCGTGCAGGAGGTCAACCCGATTTCGTCCGCGTTGCGTGTGCGCGTGGACGGCACGACGGCAACAAGCACACAATATTATATTTATGACCAAGAGACGAACGAAGTCAAGCGCAAGCCGACGACTTTGCGGGAGGGCTTGACATCAATCCCCAAAACACCTATGGTGTCGCAGTTTGATTTTGATGAGGAAGAAGAGCAGGAACAGCATCCCAAGAATGAGAAAAATCAACGCCAACAGCAAGGCGGCAAGCAGGGCGGTCAAAACCGCAAACAGGATAAAAAGCCGAGCAATCCGCAACAGCACAAAGGACAAACGCAGCATCCGCAGCAAAGGCAGCCGAAAGCGCAAACGCCTCCAAAACAACCGCGCGCGTCTGCCAATGATACGCGTGAATTGACGCGCTACACGCAGGTTGATCAGCCTTTGCGCCGCGCGACCGCCGAAAAAGAAAAAAAGCCTCAGCGGCATCACTGGCAAAAAAAGCCGAAGAAGCCGAATTTGCCGCCATCCGAAGTGTGAAAATGGAGTGAATCCGATGCAAATGACATTGCGCTGGTTTGGCGCGTCGCTGGATACGGTGACGTTGGCACAAATTCGACAAATCCCGGGAATAACAGGTGTCGTACCCGCGCTGCACGATTTGCCCGCAGGCGAGGTCTGGCCGTTGGAGCGCGTGCGGGATATGCGGCGCGAAATCGCGGCGGCGGGGCTTCATATGGAGTGCATTGAGAGCGTCAACGTGCACGAGGACATCAAACTGGGTGCGGCATCGGCGGGACGCTATATCGAAAACTACAAAACGAGCATTAGAAATTTGTCCGAGGCGGGCGTCAAAGTAATTTGCTACAACTTTATGCCTGTTTTTGATTGGACACGCACCAACCTTGCCATGCCGATGCCAGACGGATCGACATGCCTGTGTTACGACGGCGCGGCGGTGGAGAACAAAACGCCCGACGACATGTTCCGCGCGCTGGACGCGGCATCGAACGGCTATGCCATGCCGGGCTGGGAACCGCATCGGTTGCCCGAAATCAAAGGATTGTTTGAACGTTATCGCGGCGTGACCGAAGATGATTTGTGGAATCATCTGTATCATTTTTTGCGGGAAATCATTCCCGTATGCGAGGTGTGCGGCGTCAAAATGGCGATACATCCCGATGATCCGCCGTGGAACATTTTCGGCTTGCCGCGCATTGTCAAGAATCGTGCCGACATACAAAAACTTTTGGATCTTGTGCCTAGCTCCGCCAATGGATTGACGTTTTGCACCGGCTCGCTTGGCGTGTCGGCCGCAAACGATTTGCCCGCAATGATCCACGCTTTTGGCGAACGGATTTATTTTGCGCACTTGCGCAATGTACGCCGAAGCCAAGGATGGTTCAACGAGACGGCGCATTTATCCGCAGAGGGATCGTTGGATATGTACGAGATTGTGAAAGCGCTGTGCGAAATGGGATTTGACGGTTATGTGCGCCCCGATCACGGGCGCATGCTGTGGGGCGAAGTCGCCCGCCCCGGCTATGGTTTGTTTGACCGCGCGTTGGGCGCGGCGTATTTGAGCGGACTGTTTGAAGCCGTGCGAAAGCGCGGCAATTGAACAAATAATCTGAAACGGATGGAAAGAGATAACGGAAGGAGCTTCACAATGAAAAAGGCAGCAAAACTTATCTTTGCAATCATTGGAATTTTTGCGGTTTGTTTCACTGCGTTCGCGGCGTGCGGCGCGCGTGAATGGAACAATACGCAAGCAGACTATCTTACTGCTGACACCGAATCCAACAACGGCATCGGTTCGTCTGTTTGGCAAAAAAAAGCAACGCCGGGCGAATCTGATGGAGCGGCGACGGAAAACACGCTGGATGAACAGAGCGCACGGCGCAAATTCATCAAGGACATCCAAGCGAGTATTGATACCGCGCAGTATGAAAAATGCGCGGCGGATTTGATTGCGGGTGCGGTTGCCGTCGGCGGGCATGTGCAAAGCCAAGAAAGACATGCAGGATATAACCGCGCCAACAAATATCCGCATAATCCGCTACGCGAAGCGATTTTGGTTTTGCGTGTGCCGTCGGACAAATTGGATAGCTACAAAACAGGTTTTGAAAAATACGGTGTCGTCACGAATATCACCGAAACAACGCGCGACGTTACGCTGGATTACACCGATTTAGACGCGCGGTTGAAGGCCTTGCGCACCGAGCGCGACGCCTTGCTCAAGTTGCTGGAGCAAGCGGAATCGTTGCAGGATTTGCTGTTGGCGCGGGAGCAGTTGACCAAAGTGCGGCAGGAGTTGGACAGTCTTGAGGCGCAGTTGCGCCAAATGGATGATTTGATTGTGATGAGCACCGTCACGCTGCAAGTTTATGAAGTTGAGGAACTCCGGTCAGACGAGCCAAAAGGATTTTGGGCTTCGGCGTGGGAGGGATTCAGGCTCAGTGTTTCGGTCATTGGCAAAGGCGCTCGCGATTGGGCGGAAGGATTGATCACGATACTGCCGTTTTTGCTGTTGATTGCCATAGCAGCGGTCGTGGTTGGGTTGATCGTCAAGGGCGTCCGCAAAAAGCGGCGCAGAAAAAAAGCGTTGACGCAAGCGAATTATCTGCCCCCTCAACAAGGATAGGAGACAAGACAAAAAATGGACTACGCGGCAGAATCGCTCAAATTGCATGAAAATTTGCGGGGCAAAATTGAAATGGTTTCTCGCGCGCCCGTTACGAGCAAAGAGGAGCTATCGCTGGCATATACGCCCGGTGTCGCTCGACCGTGCCTTGAAATTCAAAAGGATTTGAGCAAAAGTTTTTCACTCACAAGGCGATGGAACACCGTTGCGGTCGTTACGGACGGCACGGCGGTTTTGGGGCTTGGCGATATCGGACCGGAGGCGGGTATGCCCGTTATGGAGGGCAAATGTGTGCTTTTCAAAGCGTTCGGCGGCGTGGATGCCATCCCCTTATGCGTACGCTCCAAGGATGTGGATGAAATTGTGCGCACGGTGGAGCTTTTGCAGGGCAGTTTCGGCGGTATCAATTTGGAGGACATCTCCGCGCCGCGTTGCTTCGAAATCGAGCGGCGGCTCAAGGAACGCTGTGAGATACCCGTTTTTCACGACGATCAGCACGGCACGGCGGTGGTGACGCTTGCGGCGCTCATCAATGCGCTGAAACTGGTCGGCAAAGAACTGCGGGATTGCGTTGTAACGTTTTCGGGCGCGGGGGCGGCGGGTGTCGCCATTGCGCGTTTGCTCAGCGACGTTGGCGTCAAAGATATCGTCATGTGCGACCGCGCGGGGATTATCGCCCCCCAAACGGCGCGATCCGACGACAAAAAAGAAATCGCCGCGTTCACCAATCATCACAAAAAAACGGGGACGCTAGCCGACGCGTTGCGCGGCGCGGACGTGTTTATCGGCGTTTCCGCACCGAATGCCGCAACACCCGATATGATACGCGCCATGAATCGGCGCGCGATTGTTTTTGCAATGGCGAATCCCGTTCCCGAGATTATGCCCGATTTGGCGATGGAAGCGGGTGCGGCAGTGGTTGGCACGGGGCGCAGCGATTTTCCGAACCAGATCAACAATGTGCTGGCGTTTCCGGGAATTTTCCGCGGTGCGTTGGATGTTCGCGCAAGCGAAATCAACGAGGCGATGAAAATTGCAGCCGCCAAGGCGATTGCAAGCCTTGTTTTGGCGGATGAACTTTCGCCGATGTACATTTTGCCGCAAGCGTTCCACGAAAATTTGGGACAAACCGTCGCGGCGGCCGTCGCCGAAGCGGCACGGTTTTCAGGAGTTGCGCGGAATTCTACTTTTTCTGAAGAAAAAGCAGCAAAAAGACTTTAACCGCTTCGCGCGTCTTTGCGAGCTGGAAAATAGTTTAAGGAAAAATGAGATCAATGCCCATACTCACCGTGTTTACACCAACGTTCAACCGCGCAAAATTGCTTGCGCGTTGCTATGCCTCCATGTGCCGTCAAACCTGCCAAGACTTTGTTTGGCTCATTATCGACGACGGTTCGTTCGATGAAACCCGGCGTTTGGCGGAGCAATGGCGGAACGAGCGGCACGGATTTGATTTGCGGTATATCTATCAGCAAAACCAAGGCATGCACGGGGCGCACAATACGGCGTATACCAATATCACAACCGAGTTGAACACCTGTATTGATTCCGACGATTGGATGCCTGACGATGCCGTCGAAAAGATTTTAACGTTTTGGGCAAACGCGCCCAAAGACGATGCCGTTTCGGGTCTTGCCGGTTTGGATGTTACTGCGGACGGCGCGGTGATCGGCACGGCGTTCCCCGATGGTTTGCGCCGGGCTTCACTGTATGATTGTTATCACCGGTATGGTGTGCGCGGCGATAAAAAGCTTGTATACCGCAGCGATTTGACGCGGCAATTTCCGTATCCGCGCTTTGCGGGAGAAAAATACATCGGGCTTGATTTGAAATATATGCAGTTGGATCAAACACACCGGTTGTTGCTGTTCAATCAGCCGCTGGCGGTGGTGGAATACCAGCGGGATGGGTCGTCGCGCAATATGTTCAAGCAATATCGGCGCAATCCAAGGGGCTTTTTACACTATCGCTTTGCCATGATGCGCCTGCCGTTTGCGGATTGGCGGTTTCGTTTGCGGCAAGCAATGCATGTGCCGTTGGAACTGTGTTTTTACATTCTCGCGATTCCAAAACGAGTGAGCAGGAAAGGACGCGGCAATTGATTTATTATATCGTGATGGTAGCGGTCTGTATTACATCCGCGATCCTTGGCGCGAAATATCCGCTCAAGCGGGGGAATCTCATGCAAAATGACGTGCCGAACCCGCTGAGTCTGCTTGTTCCCGCAATTTGGCTCACGTGGTTTTCGGGCGTGCGCGAAAACATCGGCGACACCGTATACTATCGCCACAGCTGGATAATCGCTCTTTCGGAAGGCTCAATCGCAAAGCCCGAAGGTCTCAAAAGCCCTGACGGCTTTGATTGGATTGAGTATTTGGCGTCCCTTGTGAGCGAGATGACGCATGGCGGGGCAGTTCTGCATGGGCAAAATCTGATTTTTATTTGTGCCGTTTTGTTCGTTGTTCCAACCGTTTGGACGCTCTATAAATATTCCGATAGTTTCGCGTTTTCGATCTTTCTGTTTGTTGTTTTGGGCTCGTATCTTACATCCATGAGCGGTATACGGCAATTTGCCGCTGTTGGTATTCTTTTGATGGGATCGCGTTTCTTTTTCCACCAAAACTGGCTGAAAGGCATTCTGTTTTACGCGCCGTTTTTGTTTTTGGCGTGGAGCGTCCATTCCAGCGCATTGATCATGTTGCCCATCTTTTTCGTCGTCCGCCTCCGCGCGTTTTCGCTTTGGTCCTATGCCGCTTTGGCGGGCTCTGTCTTGATTGTTGCGTTTTCAAGCGTTCTTATGCCCGGTATTTTGAGTGCGCTGGAAAATTACAGCGTCTATGGCACGGAGGAATGGCTGAGCACCTCGGGCGGTTCCACGATACTGCGCACGGCGGTAGCGGTTATGCCGTTGGCGCTCATGTTCTTTTACCGCGATTGGTTGCGTCAATTGGGGACACCGGGCAACATATTGATCAACGTCGGCTTTTTGAACGCCGCGATTTCCATTATCAGCCTTTATAATTGGATTTTCTATCGGCTTTCGTTTTATTTGATCGCTTACAATATTTTGTTTATCGGCAAACTGTTTTCCTATTTGCGCAAGCAATACGGCACAATCAGCTTTTGGAATTTGGGCGGTTCGGTCGCCTATGCGGCGTATGGCTATTTCATGCACTACGGCACGCTGGAGACCTACCGCAGTGTGTTCTTACCCAATTTTGCGAATTGGTGACGGGAGTTGTTATGATACCAAAAATCATCCACTGCTGTTGGTTCGGCGGAGGTAAAAAGCCGAAGCTCATCCGCCGTTGTATGGTGAGCTGGCAAAAATACGCAAGTGATTTTGACGTTCAAATTTGGGACGAGAGCAACAGCGATTTGCGGAGCGTCCCCTTTGTGCGCGATGCCTACAAAGCCAAAAACTACGCTTTTGTCAGCGATTATATCCGCGCAAAGGCGTTGTTTGAGCGGGGCGGCGTTTATTTAGACACGGATGTTGAATTGTTGCGACCGCTCGACGATTTTTTAAGCCTATCCGCGTTTGCGGGTTTTGAACGCGCCGATTATGTCGGCACGGCGGTGATGGGCTTTTCGCCCGCTTCGCCGATTATGCGGCGTTATCTTGAGCATTATGAACAAGCGTCTTATTGGAACGAAGACGGCACGCGTTACAGTGGCACAAATGTGGTTTTTCTCACTTCCCTGCTGGAATCCAAGGGACTGCGGCGCGACGGTACGCGGCAGGATATATACGATATGACGATTTTTCCGCAGGAATATTTCAGCCCATACGATCTCCCCGCGGGCAAAGCGTATTTGACCAAAAACAGCGCCGCCATTCACCACTACAACGGTTCGTGGCTGACATTGCCCTCGCGTGTGCTGCTCCGTCTGCGCAACGCGCGGTTAGAGAAAGCGCGGGCGGTGTCATGAAAAAAACAAAGCTGCTCATCACAAGCGTCTGCATGCAAATCGGCGGCATTGAGCGCAGTTTGATCGAACTGCTGCAAGCAATTGATCCCGCGCGTTTTGACGTTGCTTTATTTTTGTTTTCGCACACAGGTCCGCTGATGAACGAAATCCCGCCGCATGTGCGTCTGTTGCCCGAGAACGAAAAACTTGCAACGCTGCTCAAGCCGATCAAACATATTTTGTTGCGGCATCCATTGCTTGCGGGTGCAAGACTGCTTGCAAAAGTGCGGCTCAAATGCCGTTTTGCGGGTCGAAAAGCCGACGAGGATCAAATGACGTTTGCCAATTTGCAATACTATTGGGATTTGCTCACGCCGCTGTTTCCACCGCTTGATGGGGATTATGACGCGGTGATCAGCTTCCAGTGGCCGCACCACTACGCCGCCGCGCGCGTGAGCGCAAAGCGCGGAATCGCTTTCGTGCATACCGATCACCGCGCCGGCGTTTATGACATGCCCAAAGAACGCGCCGTTTGGTCGCGTTTCGGCGCAATCGCCTGCGTTTCGGCGGATGTGAAAGCAAGTTTTTCGCAGTTGCACCCGCCGCTTGCCGAACGATGCTTTGTGTTCGAGAATCTGCTCAATCCAACCGCCGTCAAGCAAAAGGCAAACGCTTTTATGCCAACGGATATGCTCTGTTACAACACGGCGCGGCGGCTTTTGACCGTCGGGCGTTATTCCCACGCAAAGGCGTTCGATAACGCCGTGCGCATCTGCAAATATCTGCGTGGCGCGGGGCTTGATATCGTGTGGTTCGCCATTGGTTATGGTGGTTTGGAAGAAGAACTGCGCCGCATGATTGCAATGGAACATTTGGAATCCCATTTTATTTTGCTTGGCAAAAAAGAAAACCCATACCCCTATATGCGTGCCTGCGATTTGTATGTTCAACCCTCGCGTTACGAAGGTCGGTCGGTCGCCGTATTGGAAGCGCTGACGCTTGGCAAGCCCATTGTGCTCACGGATTTTCCGACGGCATCGGCGCATATCCAAAATGGCGAAACGGGCTTGATTGTGCCGATGGATACGCAAAAAGCCGCCGCCGCAATCGGAAATTTGCTGAAAGATCCCGCGCAAATGCAAACGCTTGCGCAAAACGCCGCCCGCTCCGACGTGAGCGGCTATGCGCAACTGCCCGCGCTTTATGCCGAATTGGAGGGACAATGAAAAAAAACGCCAATCAAAAACCGCGTCTGCTTTTTGTCATTCCATCGCTTGCGGGCGGCGGCGCGGAAAAGAGCCTGATTGCCTTGTTGTGTGTGCTTGGCGAAAAGCACGGCGGCGGTGTTTTGTTCGACGCCGATTTGTTTTTGTTTGAACGCGTCGGTCTATTTTTGGATCAAATTCCCCCTTGGGTGCGTGTGATTGACGCGGGCGAAGCCTTTGCGCGTTTTACGGGGAGCGCGAAGGCGGCGGTTTTGTATTTTTTGAGGCGCGGACGGTTGGATTTGGTTTGGCATCGCCTACGCTATGGATTCGCCGCCCATGCGCCCGAGGGAAAAATCGCCCTGCGCTACTGGCAAGCCCTGCGCCATGTGTTTCGCCCGCGCAAAACGCAATACGCCGCCGCCATCGGTTATTTAGAGGGCTACACGAATTATTTTATTGTCGACTGCGTGAAAGCGGTGCGCAAAATCGCATATTTTCACAACGATTATGCACATTATCCGACACTCCGCGCGGCGGACGAACGCTATTTTGCCCGTGCGGACGACATTGTGACCGTTTCAGAATCGACAAAATCGGTGCTGTGCGCACATTTTCCGAATTATGCTGAAAAATTTGTGTGTATCGAAAACATTGTCTCGCCGTCGCTTTTGCGTCAAAACGCCGCGCTCGAAGCCGCGCCGTTTACGTCCGCAAACAAACCTGCCATTTTAACCATCGGGCGCGTTAACGCGGCGAAAGGCATTGACCTCGCGGTTTGCGCGGCGGGTATCCTCAAACGAGCGGGCGTTTCCTTTTGTTGGTATCACATCGGCAGAGGTAAGTTGGAAAATGAAATTCGTGCGCTGATCGCGGAAGAAAACGTTGCCGATTGCTTCGTTTTGCTCGGCGAACAAAAAAACCCCTATCCCGCCCTAGCGGTTTGCGATGTTTATGTCCAGCCATCGCGCTATGAGGGCAAATGCATTGCGATTGAGGAAGCGAAAGCGCTCGCGAGGCCGATCGTCTGCACCAATTTCGACACGGTTGCCAGCCAAATCGCGCACGGAAGCACGGGACTGATTGCCAAAATCAATCCCGAAAGCATCGCGGAGGCGGTGCGCTGTTTGCTCAAAAACCCCGCGGTCGCCCAAAGTTTGTCAAACAATCTACGTAATTGTGCGGGAAACGAAGATCAAGCGGAGAAGTTTTTGCAATTGACAAATATATTTGCCTCAATCTAGGTTTTTTAGCTTGCATTGCGACGAAGTATTTGGTAGAATATTAATGATTACAAATGATTACGGAGGGCTGCGCCTTGGGTCTTGCGGGTTTTATTACGTTTGAAAACGTGACGAAAGAATATGTGATGGGCGAAGTGACGATTCACGCCGTCGACGGTGTGGATTTTACGATTGAAGAGGGCGAGCTTGCGCTGATCGTCGGTTCGAGCGGCGCGGGCAAAACCACGGTGCTCAATATTTTGGGCGGGATGGATTCCGCCACAAGCGGCACCGTGCGCGTGGACGGCAAGGATATCACCGATTTTTCGAATCGCAAACTGATTGAATTCCGCCGCAACCAAGTGGGTTTCGTGTTCCAGTTCTACAACTTGATTCCAAATTTAACGGCTCTCGAAAATGTTGAGATTGCCACACAGCTCAGCGTAAATCCGCTTTCCCCAAAAGATGTTTTGGAACAAGTGGGTTTGGGCGACCGCATGCATAACTTTCCGGCACAGCTTTCCGGCGGCGAACAGCAACGCGTATCCATTGCCCGCGCTTTGGCGAAAAATCCACGCCTTTTGCTCTGCGACGAGCCGACGGGCGCGCTGGACTACGCAACGGGCAAACAAATCTTGTCGCTTCTCCAGCAAACATGCAAGCAAACGGGTACGACGGTTGTGATTATCACCCACAATCAGGCGATCGAACCCATCGCGGATCGCGTGGTGCGCATGCGCAGCGGAAAAATTCATCAGGTGACGCGCAATCCGGTGCCGACGGACGTAACGGATTTGGAGTGGTAACCTAGCTTTTGCGCTCTGCGCATGATATCCCCCACATAAGGAGGCAATATGACCAAAGCACTGTTTCGTGATACGATGCGCGCAATCCGAAAAACCATGTCACGCTTTGTTTCAATCGTGATCATCGTCGCCCTCGGCGTCGGTTTTTACGCGGGACTCAAGGCTGTTTCGCCCGATATGAAAGCTGCCGCCAACGATTTTTATGACGACTTGGCTTTGTCGGATATCGTCCTGACATCCACCGTGGGTTTTGACCAACAGGACGTTGATGCCGTGATGGCGCAGCCGAATATCCGTCAAGCCACGCTGTCGCGCTATGTGGATGGCATTCTTTACACCGCCGACGGCGCGTTGGAACAATCCATGAGCGGCACGGCGTATGTTCTGCGCGTGATTGGATATGACTTCACGCAAATGGCGGGATCGGGCGCGGAGCGTCTCAATCAAATTGAACTTGCGGAGGGACGCTTGCCATCCGCGCCGAACGAATGCCTTGTCAGTGTTTATGAAAACAGCGCGGAGCCACGGCGTTATGCCATCGGTAGTGTTGTGCATCTGCGCGGCGATCATGAGGATCTGCTCGATTCTCTCCAAACGACCGAATACACCGTGGTCGGTATTTGCTATACGCCCGAGTTCATTTCCATGGAGTTGGGACCATCCCAAGCTGGCGGCGGTGAATTGAGCGGGTATATCTATGTGCCTGACACGGCGTTTTTGTGGGATTATTACACGCAGCTCTATGTCGCCGTGAGCGGGGCGGAGAAGCTTGCCGCTTACACCGACGCGTATGACAAACTTGTGCGCCCCGTCAAAGATCAAATGGAGGCAATTTCAAAAGATATCGTCACAAGCCGCGCCCTGCGGCTGAAAGAGACTTACGAACCGCAATTGATTGCGGGGAAAGCGGAATTGGAAGAAAAGCGCAAGGAAGCCGAAGCCGGGTTGGCGAAGGCGCGCAAAGACATCGCCGCGCTCAAAAAGGCCGTCGCGGAAGGTCCCGCCAAGTATCGGGAAGAAAAAGCGAAAGCCGATAAAAAAATCGCCGATGCCGAAAGGGACTTGCTGAACGGCACAAAGGAATACGAAGCGGGTTACAAAGAGTACAATATAAATTTTGCAAAATACGAAGAGGCGCGCAAGCTGATTGAAGCGCATGAGGACGACATTGCCGCCTATGAAAGCGGGAAAATCAAACTCGAACAAGCCAAAGCCAGCATGGAGATTGCCGAAACCGCGATCAGAGCAGGTAAAAGCGCGTTGCGCGTGGCAAATTCCGCGTTGGACAGCGGCGAGGATCAGCGCATCAAAAACGCGATGGCGATTTTGGGCACTTACTTTCCGTTGGAAGACACGGATTACACCATAGAGGGATTGCGCGAACGGGTTGCGGAAGCGCAAGCCGATTTGGCGGCGCAGGAGGAAGCCGTTGCCGAGGCAAAAGCGGAAATTGCGCAGGGCGAAAAGCAACTTGCCGAAGCCGAGGTGTTAATGGCGCAGGTGCGCGAGTTTGAGGCGGGCAAAAAGGAACTTGACGCCGCTTTTGAAAAATTGGAAGCCGCGCGGAAGGAACTGGAAGCCGCACCCGCGAAAATTGAGGCGGGCAAAAAACAGCGCGACGAAGAACTTGCGAAAGCACAAAAGCAACTTGCCGACGCACAGGCGCTTGCGCTCACCGCCGACGATCAATACAACAAGCAAAAAGCGGAAATTGACCAGCAGATTGCCGATGCCGAGCGTACCATACGCCGCGGCGAAAATCAGCTGAAAGCATTGCCGGACGCGCAATGGATTATATCCGACCGCGACGAATTTGCGGGTTACACCAACTACGGCGAAACTGCCGACAACATGCAGGCGTTCGCGCTTGTTTTTCCCGCGCTCTTCTTTTTGATTGCCGCGCTTGTCAGCCTCACGACCATGACGCGCATGGTGGAGGACGAACGCATGCAGTTGGGCGTGCTGAAAGCGGCGGGCTATTCCGCATCCGCCATTGCGTTCAAATATTTGTTCTACGCGTTTTCCGCGGGATTTTTGGGCAGTGCCATCGGTATTACGTTGGGCTTTACGCTCATTCCGACGGCGATATTCAAAGCTTATAGCATCTTGTATTTGATTCCAGGTATGACATCCGCGTTTTATCCCGGTACGGCTCTTTTTGGATTGAGTGCCGCCGTGCTTTCAACAGTCGGCGCGGTCATATTTTCGGTGCTGTCCGCGCTCAGGCTTAACCCCGCGCAGCTCATGCGCCCCAAAGCGCCCAAAGCGGGCAAACGCGTGTTTTTGGAATTAATACCGCCCCTTTGGGAAAAAATCAATTTTTCGGGCAAGGTGACCGTGCGCAATCTCATGCGCAACAAAAAACGCTTTTTGATGACCTTTGCGGGTATTATGGGCTGTACGGCGTTGTTACTCACGGGTTTTGGCATCGGCAACTCCATTGGCACAATGCTCGACAAGCAGTTCGGACCGCAAAGTATCATGCGTTTTGACGGGCAAGCGCTCCTCACTGCGCCAATCCACGCGGGTGACACCGAAACCATGAAAGTCTTCGATCGACCAGGACAGATCAAACAATCCATGCCGATCTTCATGAAAAACATGTACGCCGGCACCGAGAGCTTTGGGAGAGACATCGAAATTGTATTGGCTGTGCCGGAATACACTGAGATTGACAACTTTTTGAATCTTGAGGACGACAAAACGGGCAAAAAGCTACAATTCAACAATGGCGGCGCGTTCATCAACGGCAAAACGGCGGAGTTGATGGATTTGCAAATTGGCGACATGATCACCATCCATTCGGGCGAACTCACCGCTGAAGTGCCCGTCGCCGGCATCACCCGCAACTATGTCTATCATTACGTCTATATGACTCCCGCCGTCTATGAAAAATATTTTGGTGTGGAAGAGACGTTATTCAACACTGTTTTGGTTTGTCTTGAACCCAAACTGAGCAAAACCACCGGCAACAGTGCCGTTATCACGGAAGCGAAAGAGGCAAAGGCGCAATTGTCGCGCGATTTGACCGATGAAGCCGAAGTGATTGCCGTCGTCTACAACTCCGCCATCATCACTGCCGTCGGCAGCATGATCGACATGATGCGCAACGTGATTGTGTCGGTGTTCACGGTTGCGGCGGGCGCGTTGGCGTTCATTGTGCTGTATAACCTGAACAACATCAATATTTATGAACGCGTGCGCGAATTGGCGACGATCAAAGTGCTGGGATTTTATGACGGCGAGGCTTCGATGTATATCTATCGCGAGAACATCATCATATTGATTTTGGGAATATTGGCGGGATTGCTTTTGGGAATACCCATACACGCTTTCGTCATTCAGACCGCCGAAATTGAAAGCATGATGTTTGTGCGGACGCTTGCCGTGCCGAACTATATCGCGGCGGCGCTCATCACGATCTTTTTTGCCGTGGGCGTCAACGCCTTGATGCACAAAAAAATCAAGGACATTTCAATGGTCGAGTCGCTCAAATCAGTTGAATGATACTTGTTCCGCGGTTGTTTTTTGCTCGTAAAACTTTTTCACCCATGATCAATTAACTTTTTCCCCATCCGTTCCACGCATGCAAAATCTGTCGCCTGGGCATAAACGACGTCCAATTCGCGCTTGGCATCCTCCGCTTGCGCTTGCGACGCATAGGCCTCCGCAAGCAATTCACGCATGCTGCGGCGACAAAACGCGATGCGGCATTTGTGGGAGCGCAGATCCTCTTTTTGATAGAATCGGCTTGCCTGCACGTGTTGGGCGTGATCAAAATCAATGGGATGCCGTTTGTTTGCGGTGATGCAGGCGAGACCGATCGTGGGGATCAAAAGATGTTCGGGCGAACCGAACGGATCGAGCAAACATGGGCAAACGATCACATCCAAGCCGTTCCCTATGGCATAGGCGCGCATAAGCCCCCAAACCACGGGCGCGGCGATGCCGTAATCATCCTCCATCGTAACAATATGCGGGCAAAGGTCGGGGATCGCACTGCGCCGCAGAAGCAATCCATGACCGCTGACGCTGGTCAAAAAGCGTTTGGTTTCTTCGCCGATGCAGCCGTTCGGCGGCGGCAGATGCTTGTGCGCCATGCGCGATGCGAAATGTTCCATCTTCGAAAAATCCGTGGAGTCCTTTGCGGCAAAGCCGATGTCGCGTTTCATCGCCTTTGCGGCGCGTAAAAAGCGACTTGCGCGGTTGATGGATTCCAACCACGCGCAGTGGAGGCTATGGATTTTTTCCCGCTTCGCGCGCAATTGCGCATTGTCGCGGCAAAGATCAAGCGAGAACAATTCTTCTCGCGCACCGGGCAGACGGACATCCGCGGCAAACGGATGCTCTGCATCCGCCAAAAGCAGTTTGCGTTCGGGTAGCCGCAGTGCGCAGATTCTTTCGCGCCCGGGCGCATCCCACTCGGGCGACGTTTTTTCGCCTGCGGATTGGCAGGACTCCATCACCGTGCGCATCAGTGCGGAACTCGCGCCGCCAAATCCGCTTTTGATCAGCACGATCCGCCAATCATCCGTTTGCTTATGATGTTCATTTAAAAACGTTACACAGCCGTGCGCCGTGTTGGAACGCGCAAAAAAATGGTATGTATCAAATTCCAATCCCAAAGCCCCCCTTGTGCGCAAATAGACCTGCTCTATTTTATGCACAGGGGTTTGTTCAGGATACAGAACAGGAGCACGCGCTCTTCTTTCAAGAAAAGTATCAAAACGTGACACGTTCCAGCTATTTTTTTCAAATGGACACAAAAACAATTTTCTTCGACAACGCACAATGACACGATATCGCTTTAAATTGTGATACAGTATAGGTATCCAACATGGAAGGGATGTCGTTATGCTGATCACAGAAAAAAAGCAATCGAAAAAGCAAGGACAAGTTAAATCAGTTTTGCCGGCGCAGGGGATTATACTGTTTTGCGCCGTGCAAGCGGGCGCGTTGTTTTTGGGAGGGCTTTTGGCGCACAGTGGATTGGCGGGGGGCGTGTTTGCCGCAAGCGCACCCTTTGCCATTGCTTTTGCGGCAAGCATTGCAATCGAGTATTTGGGTGCGCTTGTTTTGGGCGCGGCGTTTGCCTGTTTACTCTTTTTGCCCTATCCGCAAAATATAGCCGCAATGGCGGCAATCGCTATTGCGGGGTTGGTCAACATCGCACTGCGGCATTTTCGATTGCCGCGCACGGCAATTGTGCCCATAGCGGCGGGGTTGTGTTCTTTGGCGGCGGGCATGATGCCGCTGGCACAATCGCAGGGGGATGCGATCCAATGGCTCTATGCCGCTGCCGGTGGGATTTTAGCGGCAATGGGCGCGTGGTTTTGCGTCGGCGCGGGGGCGGGATCGCGTGTTTTGCATTACGGCGCCGTTCATCCAAAATTATGCTACCGCGTCACAAAGCGAAGGCGCCTGGCGTTGTTGATGGTTTGCGGCATGGCGATTGCAAGCATGTCGCTGCTGCGCATTGGCGCGTTTTCGTCCGCGCGGATTTTTGGCGTTTTACTGGTGCTGGGGAGCGCGTATTTTTGGAACGAAACGGGCGGATCGCTTGCGGGAGCGATTGTTGGCGGCATGCATACGCTAGGCGGCGGAGACGGCGAAACGGCGGTTGTGTTCGCCTTGGGCGGTTTGCTGGCAGGGACGCTTGGGGCAAAATCGGCGCATTTTGACGGCGGCGACGGTAACGCGGGCGCGTTTGCCGCTTTTCCCACGGTGGGCGGTTTTGCGGTGATTTGCAGCATATTCACGCTGATTTTCGGCGGAATTCGCGAAGAAACCGAAATTTCGGTTGTTTTTGCGATTGAAACGTTTTTTTCCTCCGTCTTATTTTTGCTAATACCGCGCAAACGCTTGAGCCAATGGCGGCGCGTTTGCAATACGGATTTTTCTCCCGCTCCGCCCGCGCAAGCGGATCTTTGCATCCGACTGCATGATTCCGCGCTGTCACTGCGCCGCGTGTCTGAATATGTAACGGAGGTATCAAAAGGTCTCGAAAAACTGCGCCAGCCGCTGGAACAGCAGGTGTGCGCCTACGCCGAACGCAGTGTTTGCTCGGCGTGCGCCGAATACGCAATCTGTTGGCGCGAAAACGCCGCCCAAACGACCGAGGCCTTCACGCATGTTTTGCGTCATCTGCGCGAAAACGTCCCGCTCACACCCGCACTGCTGATGCAATTGCAGTGCCAAAGTGGGGCGACGCAAATCTGCCGGCACGGCAAGGAATTGAGCGACACGCTCAGCCTGGCTTTTGAAAACTACACGGCGCGAGCCGATTGCTATCAAAAAGAGACTTTTCTGCGTCTCGCCGCCGCCAATCAGTTTGAAACACTCGCGGAACTTTTGGAGGATTTGAGTGACCACACGGCACGGAATCAAACGTTTGATGATCAGACATCGCAAGTCGCGGCAAGCGTTTTGGAGGATGCGGGATGCGGCGTGGAGGCAATCTCCGCTGTGCGTTTGCCGTCGGGGATTACGCAGATCAGCACGGTCGTCCGCGCGCCGGAAGACGTGCTGAACTTGGAACTGCTCACAAAACAACTTGCACGGCAAACGGGGCTTGCGTTGGACTATCCCACAAAAAGCTGTGACGACAAAGGATATACGGTGCTCAAATTTGTGCAAAAACCGCCGCTTACGGTGTCCGTTGGTGCGGTGCAGATGAGTTGCAAAGCCAACGAATATTGCGGCGATTATTTCGATTGCCTCGAAGACGGCAACGGGCATCAATTGATTGTGCTCAGCGATGGGATGGGCACGGGGGGACGTGCGGCAGTGGATTCGGCTTTGGCGACCGAGATTTTTGTTACGTTCGGGCGCAGCGGCATGAAACCGGCCTGCACCATGCGCATGGCCAATGCCGCGCTTTTGCTCAAAAGCAGTGAAGAAAGCCTTGCGACGCTTGACGTTGCGACGATTGATCTTTTTACAGGTGCGCTCACAATCTGCAAAGCGGGCGCGGTTTCGTCCTATCTGCGGCAGGGAAGCAAGGTGAAGCGGATTGAAATGAGCGCTTTGCCGGCCGGCATTTTGCGCAATATTTCTCCTGCGATCTGCACGGAACAACTCCAAGCGGGCGACATGCTGATTATGGTCTCAGACGGTATGCTCAGCGATTCTGACGCGTGGTTGTGCGAGAGCATCGCCGCCGCAGAGGACAAATGCGATCCGCAGACATTTGCCGAATCCCTTGCCGCTCAAGCGGTTGAACAGCGCGGCGACGCAAGGCGCGACGATCTGACGGTTCTGTGCGCGTTGGTGCAATAGTCCCCGCGCCTACTTTTTCTAAAAAAAGCAGGCGCGGGGACAGTTCTTTTGCTTCTTTTCTTTCAAGAGAAGAAGAGTATCCGCATCCCATTATGCCAGCGCGGTGCTTTGTAAATCCAAACGGGCGATGATATCGCTCTGAATAGCCGGCGACAAATCCAAAAAGTTGACGAACGTGCCGTGAATGCGCACAATATACACACCGTTCGGCGCGTATTTGGCGGGATCGTTCAGCACTTTGCGCAACGTTTCGGGGGTTGTGACGTTGACATACAAATAAAATGGCGGCACGCTTTCAGCGGTATCGCGCGAAAAGAAGAGCGGCGCAATGACGCGGTCTCGGAACTGTTCGCCTTTGTCGGGGAATTCCTTTGCGGTAAAACAACGCGGATCGACGCCCAAATGGGAGGCATAACCGCCGCGAAACGCTTTGAACGGCAACGCAAGCGTGGAAAGCACGCGCAATCCCAACCCCATTTCCGCTTCGCCGAACAGCGGATCAATGCCATAGTTCAGTTGGCTACGGGCAGTTCTGCCATCGGGCGTGGCGGCGACCCAGTATCCGTAGAGCAAATGCGTGGACGGTGTGCTCCAATCGGGTCGAAACGCGTTACCCAAGTAGTTTTTGCGGGCGGCGACGGCGGCGGATACACGCCGCGCAATCTCCGCGGCCTCTTTGTCGACTTCATCAAGGTGATTGCCGAATTTGGCGTAGCCCGCAAGCCTGTTTTTCAGACTTTCGTAGCCATCAAAATTGGCGCGCAGGACGTCAACGAGCATTTCGGCTTCGTCCGGCGCATCCGTCAAAATGTGATCGATTGCCACGAAACTATCCGCCAGCACTGAAAGTCCATGGATGAGACATCCGCTGCCGTTGTATTTTGTGCCTTGATGCGCGGCGTCGCGCAGATCATAGCCGCTTTCCGCACCACCCATGGAGGCCGACAAAAACGGCACGGGCAAATGACTCAACGCAACAGAAGCCCCATTTGCCGCCGCTGTCATTTCATCCAGATAGACATCCAACGCCGCGTAGAAGCGTTCGCGCAAGTTGCGCAAAATGGACATGCGTGCCTCGCCGGATGGCGCACGCATCCGCTTGCCCGTGAGCAGTGAAATGCCGTCGCTGATGGTTAGCTCCAATATTTTTGCGAGATTCAGCCAGCTGTTGGTGGTGTTGCCGTTTTCCTTGCCCATAATCAACGGTTCTTGACAACCGGCCACAGCAATATCGGGCAAATCCGCCGCATCTACGTCGCCGCCGAGCACCGCAAACAGCGCGTCGTCTTGGAACAGCGAGGGGGTCAGGCAACCAGGCGTGAAGAAAAACCGCCCCATCTCCCTGTAGAAATCCGCAGGCGTATTTTTGTGCACTTTCACCGAAAGAATTGGTTGCGGCAAGTTCATGTCGTAGTACGCGTCCATCATGGCATAGGTCGTCAGGTTGGTCAAATCATTGCCGTCGATATCGCGGCCGCCCAATATGATGTTTTGGCTGATGGCCCAACTGCGATCCGCTACATTGAAAAACACCAAAAAATGCCGAAACAGCGCGGCCGCCTCATCACGGTTTTCGCCGCTCATTTGTCGGTACGGCTCAAAGATGCGGTCGGCGTTGCCGACTGAAAACGCGAATGGATTGGGGGCTTGTTCCAAGCACATCGTTTGCCAGAGGAGCAAAAAGCTTTGGATTGCCTCAAACAGCGTTTTCGCGCCGCAGGCGGGTACGTTTTGGAGAGTCCGCGCCAAACGCAAAAGATGCGTCTTGCGTTCCGGCTCTGCGGTTTTGCTTTGCTCCAGCGCGATGGATTGATAACGGCTTGCGAGTGTTTCGGCGGCTTGCAGTGAAAGCTTCATTGCGGCAAGGTTCTTGATTTTTTCGGGATCCTGTTCCCGCGCGGCGCGTTCGTCGATTTTTTGCGCAAGATCAGCCGTGCCGTAGGCGAGAATGGGGCGAAAATCAGGGATTAAATGCCCCGTCACCTGTTCGACAAAAAAAGCGACTTCAGACATTGCGGTTTCGTGCGCGGCATATACTTTGGATAAGCTTTGCACATAATCCCCCTGCCGGGTATACTCCCGCTGCGCGGCGATGCGTTCGGCGGTGATATCACCATACGGCGCAATGTCGTCGAAGACCGCCGTCGGGTCGCAGTAGCCGCTGAATGTTTCGACTTGAAACGCGGGATTAATCAGCGCGTAGCTTCGCGCGAAAGCGTCGCGCTGTGTGCCCGCAAAAATGGCGTGTTCCGAAAGGCTCAAGGGCAAATCGCGCACAATGCGCATCAATTCCAAAGCCGCGCGTTCCGTTGTGCAGGCACTGCTTGCGCCCGACTCATCGGCGTGCCGCGCCGCTTCACGCGCCAAAAACCAGCCCTCCAGATGGTTGATTGATCGTTCTTCGGCAAACAAATTTTTTGCTTGCTTTATGATTTTTTCGGTTGCGTTTGTCATAAAAGATCACTCCATTATCTATGTTGCGCAAAGTTTGATTTGCGCTTCTTCAAGAATGCCGCAAAACACCGCAAAGGCTTCGTCACTGATTTCGGCGTCGCGCATGGCATACTCTAATCCGCATTGCGCCCATTTTGGCTGACCATAGGTGTGATACCGCAAAACCTCCGCCGCAAAGACATCCGCGCCGAGCGACTTAAAATGCCGGGCAAATTGCCGCGCGTCGTCGGGGGAGGCGTTCACGCCGCCGATCAAGGGAATCCGTATCAGCAACTGTGTGCGTTTTTCCGCCGCAAGCCGCAGATTTTCATTGATTTGGCGGCAATCCAGCCCCGTCCATCGCTTGTGTTCCATATCGTTGTAATGCTTGCAGTCGAGAATCAAAAAATCAATCAGCGTAAATAGCTCTTGGAGTTTGGGATGTGTCGCGTTGCTTTCCACGCAAGTATGAATCCCCGCGTTTTTACAGCGCTCAAGCGTTTCGCGCAAGGGGGAATATTGCATCGTCGGTTCGCCGCCCGTGAGAGTGACACCGCCGCCGCCGAACATCAGCGGTTTTGCGGCCTCGGCTTCGGCGGCAAGTTCTTCGGGATACATTATGCCGCAACTGCGGCGCGGCGGATTGGTTTGCAGTTCGATCCCCTCAAGCGGCATGCTTTCGGGATTGGAACACCAAGGGCAACGCAAATTGCATCCCTGCAAGTGGATGACCAAGCGATTGCCCGGTCCGTCTTGGGAAAAGTTCATCCCGCGGCGCATCACGCGCAGGGGTTGCCGGACATCATTCATAGATAAACTCTTTCAGCAAATCGGCGTTTTCGGCAATGTCCATCACCAGCACGGCAGCTCCGCTTTTGGTTGCGTTCTCCCAAGTGCCGTCTTCGGGTACGCGATGCTGGAGGACTTCGTAGTTCAAATAAACGGGCAGAAGCATCGCAAGGTTTGCAACGGTGCTTGCGGACATATCGGTTTCGATGTTCGGCAGAACGCCGTTGGCGATTTTAATCCACTGCAACGGACTTGCGCCTTTGATTTGTTCCAATATTTTGCTCATCACCTTGCGCTGACGCTGCGTGCGGTGAAAATCGTCGTCAAGCGCACGGATACGGCAATAAATGAGGGCTTGTTCGCCGTTGAAATGCACGGTGCCGTTGTTTTCCATTTGATCGCTAAAACTTTTGCGACCGATTTGCTTGCCTAAACGCGTTTTTTTGCACAAAAAATCCGCTTCCTTGTCCGTCACAGGCACGTTGATGCCGGCGAGCGCGTCAATCACATATTCAAAGCTGTCAAAATTGACGAGCGCGTAGTGGTTCACGCGGACTTTGAAATTCTTCTCGATTGTCTCCGCGACAAGCGCCGCGCCGCCCGAAGAACACGCGGCATTGAGTTTGCTGTATTTTCCGCTTGGCAATTCCACCCAACTGTCGCGCAAAAACGAAGTTAATTTGATCTTTGAACGCGCACGGTCGATTGAGAGCATCAGCATGGTGTCGGAGCGCGAAGAATCGCCCGCGTTGCCGTCCGCGCCGATGAGGAGAATATTTGTTACGAGCGCGTTGGACGCAAGCAGTTCTGTGGATTGACTCCCCGAAGCGGCGGCACTAGGCGGCACATAATTCGTTTGCTGTGCCGTATGATAAACAATCGCGTAAGCGCTCATGCCCAGCAGGAGCACGATAACGAGTGACGCCGCAAAAAAACGGCGCACACGGTGCTTTTTTTTGACGCGCCTTTTTTGCCGATTTTGGAATGTTTGCGGCGCGGTTGCGGGTTTTGCGCGTTCGGCGACGGTTGTGACGTCCAGCGGCGGCAGTGCGTCGGCATCTTGCGATTCACGCGCCCAAAAGTCGTCCGCGGCAAGATCCAGTGCGGAAAAAGCGGTTTTTGCCGCCGGTTGAACGGGTATGAACGGAGGTGCGGGCGTTTTTTCCTCTTCCGCCGTAAAGCGTTCGATCATGCGCAAAAGGTCTTCATCCTCTTCAGGCATAGCGGTCTCCTCTGTAAGATTTTTGGTTTTGAGATTAAAAGAATTCGGTAGGGATCGTTATAGCTCTTTCTCTTTTTTAAAAATGAAAAGCTTGCTGAAAATGTAGTTCAGTGCCATCACAAGCCCGCCGACCAAGACGAATTTGACCAACAGCGTATAAATCATGGCGGGGTCTCCCGTCAGAAGCAGTGTTTTCGTCCATATTTGATCAAGCACGGGCTGTAGGCGTTCACGCAATACGACGGCAAAGACGTGCAAAAGCAACTGACCCATCCCCAGAGAGAGCAATCGCGCGCTAAAAAACGAAATCGCCTCCCGCGCAACCGTTTTGCGCAGCCAGCTTTTTTGCTCGAATACAAACAATTTGTTGGTGAAAAACGCGAATGCCGTCGCGATCAGCCAAGCAAGCGGGTTGCTGACCCAAACGCTGTAGTCCGCCATTGCGGGGCGGAAAATCAGTTCCGCAAGCGCGAACACGGCTGTGTCGACCAGCGTCGCTAACACGCCGAAAACAATATAGACAATGATTTCGCGGAAATTTCCCTGTGATTTGATAACGACTCAGCCCCTTCGTCTTTTTTTGCAAAAAAAGCCGATTTGCAATATGTCTGATTTATGCTTTATGATAGTAAGATAACAGAAAGACAATTTAGTATATGCTTTTTTGTGCGAATTGTCAAGAAAGCATGTTGAAAAAAATGCTCTTTTGCTTTTTTTCTTGCAAGAAAAGGAGCAAAAGAGCCTTACCCGCTTCGCGCCGGTCAGGTTCAGCCCGCAGAAAAAGTAAGTCAGAAAAAGCGGTTCGTAGTCGCGCGTCCGCTATAGCGCGCAAAAATTTCGTCCTTATTTTCCCAAATTCCCATTTTCCAGCTTGTTCCTTGTTGCTTTTCTGTTTGTTTTGTGCTATAGTAATAGAGCAACTCATCATCTATTTTGAAGGGTGTTTGGATGCAAAATAAGCATAAATGCACGGCAGGCATTGCCGTCCAGCGGGTGTTTTTGCCCCTGCTGGATGCCTTGTTTGTGAACGGCAGTTACTTTTTGGCTGTTTTTTTGCTCAATAATTTGCAATCTGTTCCGCGTCAGGTTTTGCTTGGACTGCTGGGGCGGACTTGGTATGTGGCTGTTTTTTCCATCGCGATGTTTTATCTGTTTCATCTCTACCACAGCTTATGGCAATACGCCAGCGCGGACGAATTGGGGCAATGCGCCACCGCGGCCGCCGTTTCGGGCGTCGCGTGTTATTTTACCGATTGGGTTTTTGAAACGCAAGGCTGGCTGAACGTGCGCGTTTTGCATCCCGGGGAACTGTTGATTGCCTATTTGCTCTCGGTCGCGTTCTGCGGCGGCATGCGTGTGGGCTATCGGTTCTTGCGCCGCTCAAGGCGGCATTTGACGCAGTTGTACGCAACGCGCATCAAAAGCGTCGTCCCGCGGCTAATGATTGTTGGCGCGGGTTCGATGGCAAACATTATTTTGGGCGAACTGCGCGCGAACGACTTCCGGCTTGGTGTGCCCGTTGTGATTGTGGACGATGATCCCGCCAAGCACGGCAAATACATCCATGCCGTGCCGGTGCGCGGAACATGCGAAGATATCCCTCGGCTTGCCGCAAAATATGCTATCGACGAAATTTTGATTTGCATCCCATCCGCCACGCCGTTCCGGCAAAAACAAATTATACAGTTGGCAATCGAGGCCAGTTGCCGCATCAAAAGTGCGCCATCCGTGCTCGAAATGAAAGAGAGCGGCGGACAAATATCCGTTGGGCAACTGCGCGATATTCGTATTGAAGACCTCCTCATGCGCCCCGAAATCCATCTTGACACACGGATTTGTTCATATTTGCTCGACCAAACGGTTTTGGTCACAGGTGCGGGCGGTTCGATCGGCAGTGAATTGTGTCGTCAGATTCTGCGCTATCAGCCAAAAAAGATTATTCTGTTTGATATCAACGAAAACGCGGTTTTTAATCTCAAACACAGTTTAGATCGCGCCTATCATGGCACGCCTGAGTTGGTGATCCGCATTGGATCGGTTTGCGACGGCGAAACGCTGGATAAACTTTTTGCGGCGTTCCGTCCGCAGGTGGTGTTCCACGCGGCGGCGCACAAGCATGTGCCCTTGATGGAGGATTGCCCCGTGGAAGCGGTCAAAAACAATATTTTCGGTACGCTTCAAACCGCGCAGACCGCCGCGAATTACGGCGTGTCGCGTTTTGTGATGCTCTCCACCGACAAAGCCGTCAATCCCACCAACGTGATGGGCGCGACCAAGCGTGTGACGGAACTCATCATGCAAACGATGCCCAAGCGCGGAAAAACCACAACGTTCACGGCGGTGCGCTTCGGCAATGTGTTGGGCTCAAACGGCAGTGTGATCCCGCTTTTTCAGGAGCAAATTACGGCGGGCGGTCCTGTAACAGTGACTGACCCGGACATCACGCGCTATTTTATGAGCATTCCGGAAGCCGCGCAGTTGGTCGTGCAGGCGGGAGGGCTATCCAAAAACGGCGACATTTTTGTGCTGGATATGGGCGAACCCGTCCGCATCATTACCCTGGCGGAACAAATGATCCGCCTTTCGGGGCTGCAGCCATACAAAGATATCGCGATTGAGATTATCGGCTTACGCCCCGGCGAAAAGATGTTTGAAGAGCTGGCATACGAAGAAGAATTGGCGACGCGCCAAACGACAGAGAACAAAAAGATATTTATCACCTATCCAAAAGCGATTGATCTGCGGGATTTGGATGCCGCGCTGGAACGTTTGCGCACGGCGGACGAATCCAACGTGCGGCAGGAGCTCCGGCGTTTGGTGACGAATTATACGTTGCGATAAAACAATATGAAAAGGGGGAGTATGCCTTGTACGCAAAATGCAAACGATTACTGGATGTTTTTTTTGCGGTGATTCTGCTCATTTTATCCGCGTTGCCCATGGCACTGATCGCCTTGTGCGTTTTGGCGGAAGGCGGCGGCACGGTGCTTTTTAAGCAATCGCGCTTGGGATTGCACGGAAAATGCTTTACTTGTTACAAATTCCGCACCATGCGGGCGGAAAACGCTGCGGGTGAACCCGACATGAATCGCGTGACCGCGTTGGGACGCGTTCTGCGCCGATTCAGCCTTGACGAACTGCCGCAATTTTGGAATATTTTAAAAGGCGACATGAGTTTTGTCGGACCGCGTCCGCTTTTGCCGATTTATAAGGAATACTACAGCAACGAACAATCGCGCCGCCACTTGACGCGCCCCGGCATGACGGGTTGGGCGCAGATTAACGGGCGAAACACCACCGATTGGACGACGCGCTTGCAGCTTGATTGCTGGTATGTCGACAACATTTCACCGTCGGTCGACTGCAAAATTGTTCTGTGCACCATCAAGCAACTGCTCACGGGTAGCGGCGTGAACAGCGGCGGAAACGTAACGATGGAGTCGTTCGCGGACTACAGCCGAAGGCAGACGACGGCGCGATGAAAAAGATTGAGAAAAAGATTAAAAAAAAGATTGAGAAAAAGATTGAAATGAATAGGCATGATGGTCGCAAAATCTTATTCGTTGCAACGGTTGCAAGGCATTTTTATTATTTCCATCTGCCCGTGTTCAAAATGCTGGCGACCTCAGGCTGGCAAGTCGATGCCGCCGCCCGCGTCGATTTAAACGCGGCGTTGCCGTACACCAATCATGTTTTTGATTTGCCCTTTGCGCGAAGTCCCTATAACGCGCAAAATCTGTGCGCATACCGTCAGTTGCGCAAAATCTGCAAAGAGGGTCGTTACGATATCGTCCACTGCCACACGCCTGTGGGAGGCTTGCTCGGACGGTTGGCGGCGCGGGGAACGGGTGCGCGCGTGATCTATACCGCCCATGGGTTTCATTTTTGCAAAGGTGCGCCGCTACGAAATTGGTTGATGTATTTGCCCGCCGAATGGCTGATGGCTTGGCTGACCGACACGCTTATTACAATCAATGAAGAAGATTTTGATTTTGCAAAACGCCATCTGCACGCCAAACACACCGCGCATGTCCACGGCGTTGGTTGCGATATCAACGCGTTCGGCGGGATGGCGCGGACGGAAGAGCAAAAAGACGTTTTGCGGTTGATTTATGTTGCGGAACTCAATGCCAACAAGAATCAGGGTTTTTTGATCCGTTCCATGCCGGATATTCTGCAAGCGTATCCGAACGTGCGGTTGTTGCTCGCGGGTTCCGACAATCTGAGCGGGTTTTATCAATCGCTTTGCAACAAGCTTGATTTGCAAAGCCACGTGGACTTTTTGGGCGAACGCGCGGATATTGCCGCACTTTTGCGCACATGCGACGTTTATGTCGCGTCATCCCTGCGCGAAGGATTGCCGATGAATGTTTTAGAAGCAATGGCAAGCGGGTTGCCTGTCGTCGCCGTGCAAAACCGCGGTCACGCCGCGCTTGTGGAACACGAGGCAACGGGGTTGCTGGTTCCCAAAAACGATTCCGCCGCCTTTGCCGCCGCCGTCGCGCGACTGTTAGGCGACGCATCCATGCGCAACGCGTTCGGGCAGGCTGGGCGCGAACGCGCAAAATTGTTTTCGCGCGGACGGGTTTTGCGGGAGTTGCGAGAGATTTACGATTCTTCTTCTTTTTCTGAAGAAAAAGAAGCAAAAAGACTTTTTCCCGCTTCGCGCGGTCATTTTTAGACTGATTTATATTTGCTCAGTCTGCAAATGACAGCGCGAAGCGGGAAAAAGTTCTTTTGCTACTTTTCTTTCAAGAAAAGTAGAGCCCTTTCCGCCAACGCTTCATAGCGCAAGCGTTTGTCACGGATTTGCGTATCCAATGGCGGCAACAGACCAAAATTTGCGCCCATCGGTTGAAAATCACGCACGTTCACATCGGATATATACCGCACGAGCGCACCAATCATTGTGGTTGGCGGCAGTTCCGGCAACGGTTGATTCAACAGTGTCCGCGCAATATGAAGCCCCACAAAAAGCCCG
>JAITDE010000068.1 GCA_031282735.1 Oscillospiraceae bacterium
GCAAATAATGGCAAAAAGAAAATCGCGGCTATCATTGCAATCATTCTAACCCTGGCAATTGGTCTCGGCGGCGCACTCGCTTTTACCGATTTCGGGCAAAGCTTTATCAACCGTTTTCGTGGTAGCGCAAACCCCGATATCCTGCTCCACGACGACTTTGAAGCGGGCATCAACAAAGATGTCTATGTCGATAACACAGGCGAAACACCCATGATTGTCCGCGTACAATTTGCCGAATATTTACAAATTGGCAACACACCGATTGTCGGCACGGATGCCAACAACAAATTAACTTGGGTTCCGCGCATGTTCAATACCGCGCCAGCTGATAACGGCGATTATTCTGACGGCGCAAACGACGACGGTGCGATGCCGACTGAAAACCGCCATATTTGGTACATGACGGGCGCACAAAAAATCTTCAAACCCGGCACAGGAGAAATGGGCAGTTACGAATACCAGCTTAATCAAGAATTCGATGACGGCTCACATGCAAAAGAAACTTTGCCTGAATCTCCGGTTGTTTTGGTTCAATATTACATTGACCACAAAGACGAACTCGACGCACGGTATCCCGCCGGTTTGTGGGCGCTCGACACCGATGGCTACGCCTACTGGACGCGTGCGCTTCAACCGGGCGAAGCGACAAATCTTTTGCTTGACAACGTCGTTTTGGATGAAAACGTCGCGCCCGATGATAACTACTACTACGCAATTGATGTCCGCTTGGAAGCAAGCAATTTGACCGAAAGTTATTTGCTGTATTCTGGGGAGAAAGATGCCACGGATGATGGCGAGAAAATTATTAAAGACGCAGTGGACGCGGCGAAAACGAAGCCTGCTGTGGAGAACTTCACCGTGTCTGCTTCAGGCGTGGCGACTCGTGCGGCGACAAATGAGGACTTTACGCTGACACTGTACACGGATATTGTGGATCGGGTTATTACTCTGACCGGTGTTGTTTCCGGCAAAAATCTGTCGGCAAACCCAGGTCTAACCACGTGGAGCAAAGTATCCGGTCGAGACGGCTGGTTGGAAACAGCCAGTGATTCGACAACCGTTCGTGTCGTTGTGCCGCACAATATCGCCGGCGATGTCGTTATAAAAGCTCAAGCAAAGGACGATGCCAACAAAACACTGAACATTACCATCAATGTCATCGGTCCGCATGCCTCACATCCGATTCCTGCCGCGAGGATCGTGGACGCGACCACCAAATTCCTCACTCCCGCACAAACTGGTGACACAGTGAATTGGATTGCCATCGCCAAACAAACGGTAGACGCTCAGGAGTATTACCTGATTGTTCGCACCAAGGTAGTGAAGGAAATATCTAAATTTGGAACTGCTGCTGATTGGCCCTATGGCACCGGCAACAGTATTCTCCAACAAGAAATGAATGCATTCTGGGAATCTCTTTCCGGCTCGAGCGGCTTGAAGACCCATGCGGCATACAACAACGCGCTTGAAACGCTTGGGACGCCTGGGACGCAAGTGGGTGTAGCCAGTCATTTTGCGCCTTTTGAAGGGTTTAGTTCCCCCGCCGCAAGCGGCTCATTCAGAGGTGTCTTCCCGCTGAGCGTGGATGAAGCGGCTGAATACATGAGCACAAGTTGGTTCGACGCATCCGGTATCCTAAGATTCAACACCAGTGATGGAACAAATAGCGCATCCAAGTTAACAGCATATACCAACTGGGAAGCCTTGACGATGGAACCTGTTGACTTTGGTTCTGCCAGACTTGAATCATGGCTTCGTACGCCAGTCTTGAGCGATGGCGGCGGTAAGAGATATTCGTACCTTGGCGACGGCGGTCGTATCCTTGCTGCTTTTATTGCCGATACCCATTGCGTTCGCCCCGCGCTGTGGGTCAGCGCAGACATTTTTGCTTAAGCAAACGCCGCGCTTTAAATAACAAATCAGCCCGTGGAGAAAAACTCCGCGGGCTGGTGCGTTTTTGATATCGCAATACAGTTGTTGACAAAATCGCAAAAAAACGCTATAATCAAACGGTGAGTTGGTTGGGCAGTCGCGCGCAAACTCTGCGTGAGGAAAGTCCGAGCCCCATAGAGCAGGATAACGGCTAACAGCCGCCGAGGGTGACCTTAGGGACAGTGCAACAGAAAGTAACCGCGGGTTTCGGTTTTCGGAACACGCAAGGGTGGAAAGGCGAGGTAAGAGCTCACCGGGGCACGGAGAACCGTGCCGCCATGTAAACCCTATCCGGAGCAACACCAACCGGGGCGTGTGCGAACACGGCGCTTGCTCGGCGTATTCCCCGACAGGTGGCATGACCGCGTCAGCAATGGCGCGGCAAGATAGATGATTGCCTTCAATGACAGAACTCGGCTTACAGACCAACTCACATTCTTTAAAATGACATCGCAAAGGAATTGATTCTGATGACGATCCGGCAAAAAATCTTGCAAAGCAAACTGATTGCCATTGTGCGCGGTTTGCCCGAAAAGCATTTGCTCACGCTTGCGGACGCTCTGCTTGCGGGTGGTATTTCCCTGATGGAAATCACCTTTGATCAGCGCAATCCCGAAACGTGGCAAACGACGGCCGCGGGGATTGCTTCGCTCGAAAAATCCTTTGGCGGTGCGATCTGCGCGGGTGCCGGCACGGTAATGACGCTTGAGCAACTCCGTCTTGCCGCCGATGCGGGGGCGCGTTATATCATTTCCCCCAATGCGGACGCGGATATCATCCGCGCAACAAAGGGTTTGGGTCTTGTTTCGATGCCGGGCGCAATGACACCGACGGAGTGCGCCGCCGCCCATAACGCAGGCGCGGATTTTATCAAGCTTTTTCCTGCGGGCGTGTTGGGTGCGGATTACCTCAAAGCCATCAAAGCGCCGCTGGCGCATCTGCAATTTATGGCGGTTGGCGGCGTGAGCGTCGCGAACATACCCGCTTTTATCGCGGCAGGCGCGGTTGGATTCGGCATTGGCGGCAATCTGGTCAACAAAGCGTGGATTGAGGCCGGCGAAACAAGCAAGATCACCGCGTTGGCGCGCGCGTATGCAGATGCAGTGATTCATTAATCGTTGATCAAATTTGAAGTCGGTGGCTTTTTGTTCTTCTAACACACGCGTTCCGTCGCCGCCGCGCCGACCGCCGCTTCTTCCGCGAACGGGGTGATGCGCAAAACGCATCCGAATATGCGGCTCACGGCATCGCAAAGGGCGGGATTCTTGCGCAACGCGTTGCCCGCGCCAATCAAATGCCGCAATTCAATGTTCGCCTGTGCGCAAAAATCGTATAACTCCCGCGCCATGCCCTCCATCACAGCGTATGTTAGGTGGGTTGGGGTGAAATTATCCAAACCCACGTTGCGGATACTGCCCCGCAAGGTCGGATCCGCGCGCGTACCCGCGAGACGGGTGTCGAACAGCATTGCATTTCCGCCGATTGGCGCGGGTTCTGATATCAACTGCGCCATAGCGGTGTAAATATCATCGCTGTCCGGCGTTTCCCCAAACAAAAACTGGGCACAATCGCCAAAAAACCGCATCAACTGCGCATAAGCGCGCCCGCCACAGAGAGCTGACCCCACGCATAAATAGCGCTCGCCAACCAATGGACGCAGTTCCATATCGGCGGGCATATTTTCGGGCGGCACGTATTCTGTCGCCCAAGAAATCTGACTACCCGTACCGATGTTTACAAGCACCGCGTCGGAACAATCCGATGCCGCGCCGAGAAAGCTCGCCTGATTGTCGCCGATGGCGACGATGACGGGGATGCCGCGCAGCGATCCGATGGGATCAAAATTTGTGATTACAGCAGGAAAAAAAGCGGTCGGCAAACCCGCCTTTTCAATTTGCTCCATGTCAAATTGCAGTCGTTTCAGATTGAACAATCCAAAACTTGCGGCGTTTGACGTGTGCATGGTCGGATGCCTTAGCCCCGCCAAACGCATGGCGACGTAGTCCATAATCGTGCACACACGCACAGCATTTTCGGGAATCAATCCCGTTTTGCTATGCGCGTAAAGCGTGGCGCAGCCAAAGCCGGACGCCACCGTATAGTTCGTTTTTCGGCTAAGCTCCCGCGCATATGTCGTCTCGCCGTCGGCTGTGAGCTGATTGCCGCTTTCGTCCTGCCAAGTGTAAAGCGGCGAGACGGCTTGCCCGTCCGCGTTCAGATAGAGTATCCCGTGCATTTGACCTGTTATGCCGATTCCCGCCACGCCGGGCACTTTTTGCAAGCACTCGTCAATCAAACGTGTGCAAATCGTTAAAATTTGTGCGGGATCTTGCGCGGTTTCAAACGGGCGCGGCGTATGGATATGGCTGTTGTTGGGTACCGTGCGCGAAAAAAGCAACGTTCTTGCGGTCGCCACAACCGCGCAAACGCTTGTTGTTCCAATGTCTAAACCGATCGTTGGCATACTGCACCTCAAAAAAAATAGTCCTGTTCGTTTGACCGCCCCTGCGGCGAGCAGTCGCTTCTTTTCTTGAAAGACTTCTTTTCTTGAAAGAAAAGAAGCAAAAGAACTTTTTCCCGCTCCGCGCCCCTGCGGGGAGCGGCTAAAGTCTTTTTGCTTACTTTTTCTTCAGAAAAAGTAAGGCAGAAAAAGTAAGGCATCCTATTTGCCCAAAAATCGATCCATCAAAAGCGAGCCGCCTTGCACGAAAATGCCTGTTGCGGCGGCGCTTTTTTCGGTGACGGAAACAACGCCTTTGCCGCTGCCTTTGTATTTTTTGCGGAACAACATATAAGGCACGGCATCGCGCGTGTGGGTCATCAGCGAACAGGGCGTTGGATGATCCGGCAAAATCATGAGCGCGTAGTCGTCCAATGTATCAAGGTACTCCAACAAAATGGGAAGCACTCGTTTGTCAATCAGTTCAATCCCGCGCGTTTTGTTTCGTGCCTCGCCGCGATGCCCGCATTCGTCGGTCGCCTCCATATGCAAATACACAAAATCTTGACCGCTCTTGAATGCGTCCACGGCGCACCGCGCCTTGCCCTCATAATTCGTATCCAGCCATCCTGTTGCGCCTTGCACGTCCGGCGTTTGCATGCCCGCCAAAATACCAATCCCCTTGAGCAAATCCACCGCGGAAATGACAGTGCCTTTTTTGCCGCGCAGGGATTCAAACGACGGCAGAGCGGGATATGTACCCTCGCCCCAAAGCCAGATGCTGTTGGCGGGACGCTTGCCCTCCGCGCGCCTTTTTTTGTTGACAGGGTGTGCCTCCAAAACGGACACGCTTGCCTCCATCATGCGCAACAACACTTGTCCGGCATCAGTCGCAGGCAATTTCGCGGCGATTTTTTGCCCTGTGATATCGTGCGGCGGGGTCAGTGTGCCCAGCGACTGCTTTTGTTCTTTCGCGCCGCGCCAAAGCAGACAATGGCGGTAGGCAACCCCCGCATAGTAGCTAAAATCGCCGCCGCCGATGGCTTGCTGAACCGACTCGATCAGTTCTTTCGCCTCTTGCGTGGTCACATCCGCGCCCGCGTAATCCAGCATCGTTTTGTCGGCAAAAAGCGGCTCATCAGAAAGCGTTACAAGATTGCAACGCAGTGTCAAATCGTTTTCGCCCATCGGCACACCCATGCTCACGGCTTCCAACGGCGAACGCCCCGTATAGTATTGAAGTGGATCATAGCCCAAAACGCTCAAATTCGCCACATCGCTCCCCGGCTTGAGGCCATCGGGTACCGTTTTGACAAGCCCGACTTCCGCGTCGCGTCCCATGGCATCGAACAGCGGTTTGTCCGCGGTCTCCATGGGCGTTTTGCCGTCCAGCACATCGCAGGGCAAATCCGCCATACCATCGTATAAAAGAATGACGTGTTTCAAGCTTAACCTCCTGTCGCAATTTGCTTTTGCGTTCTTCATCTATTGTACCATTTTCACACTTTGTTGTCAACCTCTGTTTTCCCGGCGTGCACGGTAACGCTGAGCCTCCAAAATACGGTCAGAAGCGTCCAAACTGAAAGGCGGCGATTCGGAACAAGCAGATTGTTTTTCGATAATGCTTTCCCCCTCTTGCATTTCTTCCGCAAATCATGTATACTACTCAGGAAGGATGGTGATTTGATTGGCTGTGAAAAAATACATTTTCGTTACGGGCGGCGTGGTTTCAGGATTGGGCAAGGGAATTACCGCCGCGTCGCTTGGTCGATTACTCAAAGCGCGGGGCATTCGCGTGACGATGCAAAAGTTGGATCCTTACATCAATATCGATCCCGGCACGATGAGTCCGTTCCAGCACGGTGAAGTTTTCGTGACCGACGACGGAACCGAAACGGATTTGGATTTGGGACACTATGAACGGTTTATCGACGAACGGCTCAATGTCAATTCCAACATCACAACAGGCAAGGTCTATTGGACGGTGCTCACGAAGGAACGCCGCGGCGAATATTTGGGCGAAACCATCCAAGTCATCCCGCATGTGACCGACGAAATCAAAACGCGCATCTACAACGCGGCGGATCTGTCGTGTTCGGACGTCAACATCGTTGAGATCGGCGGCACAGTCGGCGATATGGAATCGCAGCCTTTTTTGGAATCCATCCGTCAAGTGGCGCGGGATATCGGCAACAAGAATTGCATGTTTATCCACGTTACATTTTTGCCGTTCGTGCCCGGCAGCGACGAATACAAAACCAAACCCACCCAGCATTCGGTGAAAGAACTGCTTTCCATCGGCATTCAGCCCGACGTTTTGGTTTGCCGCTGCGATCGCTCCATGGCATCCGAAATGCGCCGAAAAATCGCGCTATTCTGCAACGTAACCGCCGAATGCGTCGTGGACAACATCAACGTGAGTTCCCTATACGAAGCGCCTTTGATGCTCGAACGGAACGGTTTGGCCGAAATCGCCATTAAAAAGTTAGGTCTGCAGGCATCCCCACCCGATTTGCGCGAATGGGAGGAGATGGTCGACGAGATCTATGCCTGCGACAAAGATGTCGTCATCGGGCTTGTTGGCAAATATGTAAGTTTGCACGACGCCTATTTGAGTGTTGCGGAATCGCTCTTCCACGGCGGTATCGCCAACCGCGCCAAAGTGCGCATTGAATGGATTGACTCGGAGGCGCTCGAAGCAAAAAACGAACAAGAAGTAGAGGAAATACTAGGCAAACTCAATGGAATACTTGTGCCCGGCGGTTTCGGCTACCGAGGCTGCGAGGGGAAAATTACAGCAATCCGCTACGCGCGCGAACATAAAATACCTTTCTTTGGCATCTGCCTTGGCATGCAGCTTGCCGTGATTGAATTTGCCCGCAGTGTTTTGGGGCTGAAAGACGCGAATTCAGGCGAATTTGCGCCCGAATCGACACACAAGATCATTGATTTGATGGAATACCAAAAAACCGTGGTCGATCTCGGCGGCACGATGCGTTTGGGCAAATACCCCTGCAACGTTGCGGTCGGTTCGCGCATGCACGAAGCCTATGGGCAAACCAGCATATCCGAACGCCATCGCCATCGCTACGAATTCAACAACGACTACCGCGAACAGATGATGTGCAATGGCATCCGTTTTTCGGGGCTTTCGCCCGACGGTCTGCTGGTGGAGGCGATTGAACTGCAAGATCACCCATGGTATATCGCCGTGCAATATCATCCCGAATTCCAATCCCGCCCCAACCGCCCGCACCCCTTGTTCCGCGAATTTATCCGCGCGTCCGCGGCAAACGCCTCCGCTTTTTCTGAAGAAAAAGCAGCAAAAAGACTTTAACCGCTCCGCGCTGTCGTTTGTTGCCGGCGTTCGGTCAATTGTTATCTATTTTCAACTATCAATCAATAAGGAGCTTGCGGTTGACTTATTCGATCTTGGGATCTTGTTTTTCCTCGGTTTTCGCTGTTCCCGCTTGTGTTGTCGACGAGCATTTGAAGCTTTGCGGAGGACTTTCGCTCAAGGCTCTGCTTTGGATTTTGCGCAACCAGAGCGCCGCGGATTTGGACACGTTGGCATCCGCGCTTGGGCAACCGCGCGGCGAAGTGATCGATGCCCTGCAATTTTGGGTGGAACGCGGCATTTTGCTTTGCGATACCGCCGACAAAAGCGCACAGTCCATCCAAAAAACACAACCAATCGCGCAGGAAGTTCCGCCCGCCGTCGCGCTTCCCGAACTCCCGCCCGTGCGCCCAACGCAGTCGCAAGTCAACGCGCGGTTGGAGGAATCGGATGAATTGCGGTTGCTGTTCCAAGAGGCGCAAAACCGATTGGGACGCACCGTCGGCTACGATGGGCAATGCACACTGTTGATGCTCCACGACACCTACGGTCTTCCGGTCGAAGTTGTTCCTATGCTGCTGCAGTATTGCGATTTGCAGGGCAAACCCGGGTGGCGGTATATCGAAACCGTCGGATGCGATTGGGGGCGGCGCGATATTGATACTGTCGAGAAAGCGGGAGAAATCATCACACGATTGCACGCGGGATTCCGTTTGTGGAACGAACTGGCAAGGCGCACAGGCATCACCGCCCCAAAACCGACGGCAAGAGAGACGGCGTATCTTGACGACTGGACACTGCAAAGGGGTTTTGATATCGACATGATCCATCTGGCATACGAAGAAACCGTGGAACGCACGGGAAAAATCAGTTTTTCATACATGAATAAAATTCTGCAAAATTGGCACAAAAGCGGTATTCAAACGCCCGATGCGGCGGAAGCGGCGAAACGTGAGCGCCTCGCAAAAGTGACAAAGGGCAACCCAAAGCCGCCGAAAGCGCAGGAAAGCACCGCGTCCGCGCCGTCATATGATATTGAAGCGTTCGAGCGTAGCATTCTCTAGATATAGATAAAAACATAATAAAAAGCATGAATCGAAAGATATTTTTTTAATGTGTATAGTCATACTAGGCTGTCATATTCAAAATAGTGGGTGAACGGATGAAAACAACCAGCAGATGCTTGCTCCAAGCGGAGCAGGAACTTGACCGCCGCCGCCAACGCGCCGAAGCGCAGGCACGCCACAACCGCGATATCGCCTATCAAAAAGTCCCCGCGCTCGAAACGCTGGAGCGCGAAATTGCCCAAGCGGGCGTCGCCGTGATCGAAGTGATCGGCAAAGGCGGCGGCGCGCAGGAATTCGTGCGTCTTTTGCGCGAACAAAACCTTGCCGCGCAGGAAAAACGCAGACAACTCTTGCTTGAAAATGGCTTTGCGGCGGATTTTTTGCAACCCGCCTACACGTGCAAAAAGTGTGGCGACAGCGGTTTTGTGGGCGGCATGCGTTGCGATTGCTTTATGGATTTGCTCCGCCAACTCGCCTACAAAGAACTTTGCATGAACGCGCCTGTTGAAGTGAGCACGTTCGCGCGTTTTTCGTTGGAGTATTATTCCGTACCCGACCAAAAAAAGCGAATGCAGGATATATTGCTTTTTTGTCAGGATTATGTGCGCGGTTTTTCGGTGCGCAGCAAGAATTTGCTTTTTTTCGGCGCGACGGGGCTTGGCAAAACGCATTTGTCGCTCGCGATTGCCAAAGAACTGA
>JAITDE010000013.1 GCA_031282735.1 Oscillospiraceae bacterium
CAGGCTGAATATTTTGATCACCAAAACATACGGCACATGGATTGTATTGGGTGAGATTGTTTCCACCGTTGCGCCGAACAAGCTTCCCCTCCCCGTGCGCCCGCCCGCACCCATGCCGCAAGCTCCCTGCGGTGCTTGCACCCGCTGCATCGACGCTTGCCCCATGGGTGCGCTGCGCAAAGATGGGTTTGACAAAACCCGCTGTCTGTCTTTTATCCTCCAGCGCAAAGCTGAAATTTCGCCCGAAGCGAAAGCGGCAATACGGCGCGTCCGCAGCGTTTTCGGCTGTGATATCTGCCAAGAGGCATGCCCGCACAACGCGAACGCCGCCATGTCGGCATTGCCCGAATTCGCCGCCTCCATTCAGCCTGTTTTTGATGAACATACAGATCTCGACGGGCGCAGTTTTGCATGGCGCGGTTCAAAAATCCTGTTGCGTAATTTACAAATCAGCCGTCCATAATTGAAAGGAGTCACACATGAAAAAATTCCAACGCACACTCGCACTGTTTCTGGCGGTTCTCATCCTCCTCGGCACCACCCCGTTCGCGGTTTTCGCCACCGAAGGCAAACCCGCAAGCAAAACATCCATCGACCAAGAAACGGCGTTCTACGAATTCCTCGCAAGCGATCCCGTCTATGTTCTCCCCGAGGAAGCGGCGAACGCAATTCCAGCCAAACCCGTCCTTCTGCAATCCGGAAACAACGCGGCGCAATGGCCCGCGCAAATGGTGAAAACACAATCGATCACATCCGCGCAAACCGCCGCGTTGAAAAGCCTGCAAGACCTTGATATTTCCATCGACATGACGGATCACGGCGTCACGCCCGACCAGTTCCTGACCATTTTTGAGGATCTCATCAACACCCATCCCGAACTCTTTTATGTCAACGGATACTATTATTATGAATCGAACGGCAAAATCACAAACGTATATTGGGGATATTCGCGCCCCATCGGCGTTGTGAAACAGCAAATAAAGTTAATCAACGCCAAAATCGCGGATATCCTGGCGCAAGTACCCGATGGATTGACCGACGCTGAAAAAGTGCTTTGGGTCAACGAATATATCGTCACGCACACGTGGTACGACTTGAGCAATCCCGAAATTTGGGAGATTTATTCCGTCTACGGCGTTTTGGGCGCAGGCAAAGGCGTGTGCCAAGGCTACGCGCAAAGCTTTTTGCTGTTGATGCAAAAACTCGGCGTACCCTGCATTTTCTTGGGCAGCGTCGGCATGAATCACGCGTGGAATCTTGTGCAGATCGACGGCTCTTGGTATCACGTCGACACCACTTGGAACGACACGACCTTGGAGCAGGTGTTGCCCGGCTATTCCGATCACACCTTTTTGCTCCTGAGCGACAGCACAATCAGCGATGCGTCCTACTTTAGCCAAACACACTACGGCTGGGCACCCACAACCTACAAAGCGACAAACAACAAATACAAAAACTTTGTTTGGACAAAAACCACAAGCTCCATGGTCAATCTCGACGGCAAGTGGTACTATGCGGAAGACAACAAAAACTGGTCTTTCACGGGCGACGCGGCGACGATTACCTACAAAATCAACCAATATGATTTTGCGACGAACGTGAGCACGGAAGTCTACGGCATTGATTGCAGTGTCTCTCCCCTGCCCGCGTCCGCGTCACTCTTCAAAAAGAGCCGCTTCACGCCGAGTTTGGCGGTCTATGACGATCGCTTGTATTACAACGACGGCAACGCGGTTTATTCGCTCGACAAAAATCTTGCCGACAAAAAAGATGTCAATCTCGGCGTCAGTTTCAATAACGAAAACACCTATCAATCCCTTGGAAGCATCAGTATCGACAACGCAACGATTCAGTATGCAGCGATTGACGGACGCAACGATCCGTTCACCGCGGATACGCGAAGCGGCTCGACCGTTGGCACACCCGTTGACTATGCCAATCCGCCTGAGTTCCAAATCGGCTTTGTTTATCTTGTTGGGAATACGGTCGTCGATGCTTGGATCGGCGACACCGCCTCTCTGTATTACCGTGACCACGTTTACCTCGGGAGTGTCGGTCTGCCCATCACGCGCGCGGTGAGCGAAGACGAGAGCATTGTGACGGTGAGCGCGAAAGGCGAATTGCAAGTACCCTTCGGCGCAAGCGGCGAAACGATCGTCTGGTGCTACACAAGCGACCCGAACATCTACGGCTATGTCCTTGTGTCTGTCGACACCGCTTGGTGGCAATGGATCATTTGGATTGTGCTCGGCGGCTGGATCTGGTATGGCTATTGATGAAAGGAACGGTGACCGCATGGATACAAACGCGTTCCGCTATTGCACCTATGGTCTCGTGATTTTGGGCGCGTCGCAAGACGGCAAAATCAACGGTATGGTGAACAATACGTTCATTCAAGTAACAAATACGCCCTCGCGCGTGACGGTCGCCCTCACAAAGAGCGGGCTGACGCACGATATGATACTGGATATGGGACACTTTGCCGCATCAATCCTAACGGATGCCGCACCATTTTCCGTGTTTCAGCACTTCGGATTTCAATCGGGGCGCGACAGCCGAAAATTTGAAAACATCCCCCACGCGCTCGACGCGCAGGGCATGCCGTATCTTGTCGAAAACGTTTGCGCACGCTTCAGCTGTGCCGTGGAACGCAGCATTGACCTTGGCACGCATACGCTTTTTGTCGCGCGTGTTGCGGACGCGGCAGTGCTGTCCGCATCCTCCGCGCCCATGAGCTACGCTGTGTATCAAACACAAGTGAAGCCGCAGTCCAAACCCCAAAGCAAGGGATTCTCGTGCGACTTGTGCGGTTACGTGCTCCATGCCGACAGCGTCCCCGCGGATTTTGTCTGCCCCATTTGCGGGCATGACGCTTCGCACTTCGTGCCGCTTGGAGCCGGCAAATGAAATGTATTGTTGCTGTAGACGGACAATGGGCGATTGGCTGGCAAAACCAGTTGCTGTTCCGCATTCCTGAGGATCTGAAGCGTTTTCGCACAATCACCATGGGCAATATTGTTTTGATGGGGCGTAAAACCTTTGATTCCCTGCCCAAAAAACTCGATGGGCGCACACACTGGGTGCTCACCCGTGCAACGGATTTTCGACCTGCGGATATACGTGTTTTTCATACGGCGGAAGAGGCTGTTACAGCGGCGCGGAACACGGTGCAGGATGTCTTCCTGATCGGCGGCGCAAGCGTCTACGCGCAGTGCGTCAATGCCTGTGATGAGATATTCGTCACAAAAATTGAGGCGGTCGCCCAAAACGCGGACGCATACTTTTGCAACTTGGATGTCTCGCGCGACTGGGTTGCGATTGAACAGGGTGAAACCCAAATTTCCCGCAACGGATTGCGCTACGCATTTTGGGTTTACCGCAAAAAATCCGGTGTATAAGTCGGAGTCGCCGCGCCGCGTCCTTGTTGGTATGCCACTGTCAACCCGATTTTCATCGCATACTCCAACACGCTTTCATACTCGAAGCCAGTCAATCGCCGATTGAGTGGCTTCATTTGTTTTGCCAAATGCATGGGCGTGTATTGCGCCATGAGGCTCAATGGCACATCGGGAATGTTCGCGCGGAGCCAATCCAGCAAGCGCATACTGTCTTTACGGCATCCCGGCAAAACCAAATGGCGAATCATCATGCCGCGCCGCATCATGCCGTTGCCGCCGTATTGCGGCAAACCGACCAAATCCCGCATGGTGCACAGCGCGTTTCCGGCGTGGAAAAAATAATCCGCCGCCTGCGCATAGCGCAGAGACAGAACGGGATCACAATACTTCAAATCGGGCAAAAAAATATCAACCAGACTCGCAAGGCTTTGCAAGGGCTTCTGATTGACATAGGCGTTGCTGTTCCAAATAAACGGCAGTGCAATCCCTTGCCTCCGCGCGATCACAATCGCTTCGCGGGTGATCGGCAAAACATGATCGGGCGTCACAAGATTGATGTTTTCCGCATTTTGTGATTGCAAATCCCAAAAAAGCGCGGCAAGCCGATCGGCATCATGTGCAACGCCAATCAGCGGTCTTGTTTGGCTGATTTCATGGTTTTGGCAAAAGACGCATCGCAGGTTGCATCCCGCAAAAAACACTGTTCCCGATCCGTTCCCACCGCTGACGCAAGGTTCTTCCCACATATGGATCATTGCTTTCGCGACGACCGCAACGCCGCCGCGCTTGCCGCAAAACGCGCCTGATTGGCATGCGCGCGGGCAGATGGCGCAAATTGCGTCCGGCATGTCTTCACCCAACCCTTTCCGGTTGCATATGATAGAATAAAAAAACGACGCGCCAAGCGAGGGGCGGAAACGCTTCTTTTCTTGAAAGAAAAGAAGCAAAAGAACTTTCCCCGCCTTGCCAGATGCAATCAATCATGAAATTTTAACAAAAGAGGGAGTGCTGCCACGATGCAATCCGATGGATATGACCGCTATGCGGCCATCGCCTACGCGCACGAATGGGCGTATCGCCGCAATCCAAACTACGCCGATTTTGAGGATATGGGCGGCGATTGCTCCAATTTTGTCTCGCAGGCCCTGCATGCCGGCGGCGCGAAAATGAACGAAACCCCCGACACAGGCTGGTTCTATCACTCGCTCAACAACCGCGCGGCGGCATGGAGCGGTGTGCCCTATTTGTATCAATTTTTGGTCAACAACAGAGGGCGCGGTCCCCACGGACATGTTGTGCCGTTGCAAAACGCCGCGCCCGGGGATATCATTCAACTCAAATTTGCGGGCAAAGCCGACTTTTCGCACTCCCTGCTCGTGGTCGAAACGGGAAAAATACCAACGCCCAATAGCATCCGCATCGCCGCCCACAGCTACGACGCGGATCATCGGGCGTTGGATACCTACAGCTATGTGGAAGCGCGTGTTATTCACATCGACGGTGCACGTGCGTGACCATTAGTCACGATATTCTTCCATGATGTACACTTCAAAAATATCGCCCTCGCGCAACTGATTGAATTTAGCGAGACCGATGCCGCATTCATAACCAGCGCTAACTTCCTTCACATCATCTTTGATGCGGCGCAGTGATGTGATTTCGTCATCGGCGATGATCTTCCCGTCGCGCACAACGCGCAGTTTCGCGCCGCGCTGTACCTTGCCGTCCAGCACATAGCTCCCTGCGATCACGCCGATGGAGGAAATGAGGATGAGCCTGCGCACTTCAACACGGGCAATTTGCACCTCGCGGTATTTCGGCGCAAGCATGCCTTTGATTGCCGACTCCACTTCCGCAATCATGTCATAAATGATGCGGTAGGTGCGCAACTGTACGCCGTCGCGCTCGGCATTGATTGCGGCAATGGGGTTCGCAACCACGTTGAAGCCAACAATAATCGCACCCGAAGCCGAAGCCAGCATCACGTCGCTCTCATTCACCGCGCCAACGCCTGAGTGAATGACTTTCACACGTACTTCATCATTGGTGAGTTTGAGCAAATTTTGCATGACTGCCTCTGCGGATCCCTGCACGTCCGCTTTGATGATGATATTCAAATCTTTGCGTTCGCCGTCTTTGATCGACTCGAACAGCGTCTCAAGCGTCACACGCGCGTTGAGGTCGAACTGCTCCTCCTTGGCGCGATAGTGGCGTTGTTCCACCAATTCGCGCGCAAGGCGTTCGTCCGACACGGCGTCAAACGTGTCGCCCGCCTGCGGCGCAACCGCCAAACCCATAATCTCCACAGGAATGCTCGGACCTGCCGTCTCAAGTTGCTGACCGTCGTCCGCCGTCATCACGCGCACGCGTCCGACGGATTCGCCCGCAACAATGACATCGCCCGTGTGAAGCGTACCGTTTTGCACAAGCAACGTGGCGATTGGTCCGCGGCTTTTGTCGAGACGCGCCTCAATGATAACACCCTTCGCGGCGCGGTTGGGGTTCGCGCGAAGTTCGCGCATTTCGGCGACCAACAACAGCGATTCCAACAATTGATCCAAATTGGTGTGATATTTGGCCGACACAGGCACACAAATGGTGTCGCCGCCCCACGCCTCTGTAACAAGTCCATATTCGGTGAGCTGTTGCAGGATTTTATCCGGATTCGCACCCGGCACGTCAATTTTGTTGATAGCAACCACAATCGCGACTTCCGCCGCCTTGGCGTGGTTGATTGCCTCCACCGTCTGCGGCATGATCCCGTCGTCGGCGGCAACCACCAAAATGGCGATATCGGTCGCCTGCGCACCTCTCGCACGCATAGCGGTGAACGCGGCGTGACCGGGTGTATCCAAAAATGTGATTTTTTTGCCCGCACAATCCACGCGATATGCGCCGATGTGCTGGGTGATGCCGCCCGCCTCGGTTTCGGTAACGGCTGTTTGGCGAATGGCATCAAGCAACGACGTCTTGCCATGATCGACGTGACCCATCACCACAACAACAGGATCCCGCGGGGAAAGGTTCTCCTCCGTGTCGATGCTGTCGTCGATGATACGATCCTCGATGGTGACAATCACTTCACGCTCCACTTTTGCGCCAAGTTCCGTCGCGACCAATTCAGCGGTGTCGTAATCGATGGTGTCATTGATCGTCGCGGTCGTGCCGAACGAAACGAACAGCTTCTTGATCACTTCGGCGGCGGTGCGCTTGAGCCGCATAGCAAGCTCGCTGACCATAATTTCATCGCCGACTTTGATCACCAACTGCGGTTTTTTTGCGCGTTCGGCGGCGATACGTTTGAGACGTTCGTATTCCGTTTCGTGCCGCGCGGTGCGCATGCCTTGCTTACGATATTGACGCGAACGCTGGTTCAGCTTTTGTTTTTGCATTTGGCTGTCGGCGGTGCGCTTCGTGCCGCTGGCTTTCTGACCAGGCGCGGCGGGTGCGATTTGTTCATAACGCTCGTTGTATTTGTCAAGGTTCACCTGCCCCGAACGGGTATCCACCGTGTGGGCTTCACCCTTTGTGCGAGCCTGCGGCGCACCTTCTTTTTTCTTTTTGGGTTGCTGTGCCGATTGTTGCGATGTTCCTCCCGCAGAGGATGTGTTTTGATTTCTGCGCGCCGCCGCCGCTGCCGCCAATGCCGCGCTGGCTTGACGCTCCTCAGTGGTCGTTTTGCGCGGACGCTGGGATGCCGCATGTTTTGATTCACGCCGTTGCGGTGATTTGGGCGTTTCGGTCGGAGCAACCGCAGGTTCATCCGGCGACGTTATGGTTTCGGCATTGGATGGTGGTGCTTCTTTCGGCTTTTCGGAACGCGAAATGGCGAAATACGCGTCAAAATTTTCGACGGCGCGCACCTGCGTAAAGTGTTCAAACACAACATCCAATTCCGATTCTTGCAAAACGGAATTCAAATTACGTGCCGCGCCTTTCATATAACGCGCAAGCAGTTCAACAATGTCTTTGTTTGTGACCCCCAACTGTGCGGAGACCTCTTTGATTTTAATTTTTTCTAACATATCATCTTCCTTTCGGGGGACAAATTTCTGAACAAGTTAAGATATATTTTCTTGCAAAGCGGCAATGCGTCGGGCAAAACCCACTTCGGTTATGCAAAAAACCGCGCTCGCATATTGGGTCGCCGCTTTCATTTGCGACATTGTGATTGCGGACTCCTGCACCGGGATACTGTTTTCTGTAGCCAGCGCAAGCATTTCTGCTTTCAGCCGCTCCGATGCATCCGCACATAAAATACAGCATTTTGCTGTTTTGTCCCGCATGGCAATTTTGCATGCGTCGTGCCCAAAAACAATCTTGTGCGCCTTGCGGCAAAGACCCAGCAACGAAAACAATTGCGTTTCATCGGTCGACATGGCACAACTCCGCTTCCAATGCATCATAAATTTCGGCGGCGACGGCGCACTTGAACGCGCGTTCCAATCGCTTTGCCTTGCGAGCCTTTTTGAGACAATCGGGCGATGGACAAATGTAAGCTCCCCTGCCCGCCGCCTTCCCCGTGCTGTCAAGCGAAACCGCGCCGCCCGGCGATTTCACCGCACGGATTAGTTCGCGCTTGGGTTTCATTTCATTGCATCCCACGCACTTGCGCTCGGGGATTTTTCGTTGTTGCTCCATGTTGTCGCTCAGTCCTCCTCGGGAAGAACCATTGCGGCTTCTTCAACCGCCGTATCCGCTTTGATGTCAATTTTCCAAGTTGTCAGACGCGCGGCAAGGCGAGCGTTCTGCCCCTTGTTGCCAATCGCCAGCGAAAGTTTGGATTCCGGCACAACCACGTGGCAAACGTGTTCATCGTTGTCGCAAACGCGCACGCTGATTACTTCTGCCGGCGAAAGCGCAGAGGCGACGTATGCGGCGGTATCCTCGCTCCAGCGGACGATATCGATTTTTTCACCCGCCAAAATGTCCACAATACGTTCGATGCGGGCGCGACGCGGACCGATGCACGCGCCGACGGCATCCACATCGGGATCTTTGCCATGGACGGCAACCTTGCTTCGCGACCCCGCTTCACGCGAAACCGCTTTGACCTCCACCAACCCGTCGCGGATCTCGGGGATTTCAAGCTCGAACAATCGCTTGACAAGCCCCGAATGCGCACGTGAGATGGTGGCATGCGGATTGCGGCGATCCAAGCCCTTGATATCCACAACATAAACCTTAATCAAATCGCCGACGTTGTATGTTTCACCGGGCACTTGCTCGGCGACAGGCAGAAGTTCCTCCACTTTGCCGATTTCAACAATCAAATCGCCGTTTTGCTCCACGCGCTGGACTTTAACCGTGACAATTTCCTGTTCGCGGCTCTGGAACTCGGAACGCAGCTTGCCGTGTTCCGCCTCGCGGATGCCTTGGCGCAAAACATGCTTGCCCTTTTCGGCGGCGATGCGTGAGACTTCCTTCGTGTCCAGCTCAATTTCGATGATATCCCCCACCATTGCGCCCGATTTATATCGTTCCGCTTGTTCGGGGAGCAAATCCACAATCGGATCTTCAATTTCGCTGACGACCGTTTTGCGGATATAGACTTTCATTTCTTGCGTTTCAGGGAGAATTTCGCAAAAAACAACATCTTTGTTGCCGTAATCCCCGCGTACCGCAGTCACAATTGCTCGTTGAATTCCCTCGTAGAGCGCATCCAACTGCAAGCCCTTATCTTTCGCCAACAGGCGGAGTGCCTCAAAAAATTCCGGATTCTGCATGACGCCAATCAGTCCTTTCGATTTATCTAATCTTCTTCCGATTCTTCCTGCTCTTCAATCTCCGTCCGATCCGTCAACCGGACACTGGATGTTTCTTTTTTGTAAAACCGCAACAGGGTTTCATCGGGCAAACGCAATGTGATTTGGTTTCCGTTGACCGCTTCCAGCGCACCAACATAGTCGCGCAAGCCATCGCGCGGACGCAAAAAATGCGCCTGCACTTCGCTCCCCAAATAGCGCAAAAAATGCTCACCGCGCGTCAGTTCGCGCTCAATTCCAGGGGAGCAGACCTCCAATTGATAACTCTGCGCAATAAAATCCTGTTCATCCAAAATGGGATCAATCGCACGACTCATGGCGACACAGTCATCCATGCTTACGCCCTCCGGCTTGTCAATCCAAATGCGCAAAAACCAATCGACACCCTCTTTGCAAAAGCGCAAATCCCAAATCGACAACCCCAATTCCGCCGCCAGCGGTTCGGCAATCACCCGTGCCCGCGCCGCAATGCTCCCTGCGTTATTTTTATCCGCCATGCATTCCACCTCACACAAAAACGAGCGGGCACAGCCCACTCATACACCACTCATTCATTCATCAACCACCAAAAACACATCACTCATTGCTAGTAGTATATCATACTATTTGAAAAAATGCAAGTGGCTTTGCGTTTTTTTTTTTGAAAATCCGCGAAAATCCGCAAAAAACCCGCGCACAGCCGAAGCCATGCGCGGGGCGAAGTGATTTTAGATCGAATGCAGGTTATTCTTGCTCTTCCTTCTTTTTGCGCCCAAAGATCATTGCAGTTCCTGCGGCAAAGCTGAGCATGATCGCCGCCACAATCGCGATTCCGCCTGCGCGGTCGCCTGTATCGACTGCGTCATAATCCCCAATATCGCCGTCGGTGCTGCCGTCGTCCGCGATGTCGTCATCAGTCACATCGCCATTGCTGTCGGGCGTGTCCGCGTCAGTGTCTGCTGTCGTGCAATCCTTGATTGCGTCAATGATACAATCGACGACGCTGGACGGAATGCAGATGGGCAGGATGATCGGAATGAACACGGGCAAGGGCAAGATGATCGGAAGAATGATTGGGAACGAACTGCCGCCTCCCGCCGCTTGGGTGTACGTCGCCGTAACCACGATGCCGTTCGTTACATCTGCGCTTGTGACGATGTAAGTCGCCGCCGATGCCTCACCGACTGTCCACTCTTTGAACGTGTAACCGTCTTTCGCAACAACCGGAAGTGTTCCGCCAACGACCTCAAGCAGGGGCCTGCCGATATCCGTCTCCGCAAGGGCGACATTCGCCGGTTGCGGGATACCGCCGTCGGTGTTGAACGTCACAAAGCCATACGTCTTGTACTTCGCGACAACAAGAATGCCCTTTTCGATATCATCCTCTGTGATGGTATATCCGTCAACTGAGGTCTCTGTTCCGTTGATATACCAACCTGTGAACGTCGATCCGTCTTCTCGGTCATACGTAGGCAGTTTGCCGAGGGATTCGATAATAACTGCGCTGAGCTTCTCATCAACATGCGCTTGCTCAAGCGCAATCGGGTCGATGTTTTCGCTCTCAATACCCGTATCGAACGTGATCTCGCCGTTTTTGCTGTAGACCGCTTTCAACGTGAAGCCAAGGCGCACCATCTCTTCGGTGATCACATCATCATCGGCTTGGGGTGTTTCAAGAGACATTGTAGAAATGCTGGAATCTTTGGAAATACCAGAATCTTCTTTTCCTCCGTCAAGCAATCCGTCAAATTCCCAATACAGGAAAGTGTAACCCGCCTTTTTCACCTCAGGCATGCTCCCGCCGAAAAACGCAATGATGGTTTTGCCAATGCTTGTTTCTTGACCCGGCTCAGGCGTTCCGATCAAGTCCGTTTTGATCTCAGGATCGACCAGTTCACCGCCATCGGGATCTAACTCAATTTTGTGACCTTTGATTAGGAATTCGGGCACGATGCGTCCCGTGAACGTGTAATCGATGATTGTTACACCATCTCCGGCATAAATCGGCACAAACCACGCCTCGATCAATGTGGTAGTATCATTAATTACCACCCTCTTTTCCTCGCCGTCCTTGTTGGTATAGTGGAAAAACCAATCCGTCACGTCCTTGTTCGTGGGAAGAGAAGCTTCAAGTGCCGTAGCATAGGCTGAAATAGCATCACGCAGATTATCACCGAGTTTAAGCTCAATCGTTACATCATCCGTCCCCGTCTCGCCATCGGCATCCACAGGAATGGGGATTTCGTCAAGCTCATAGCCCACCACAATGGTGATTAATGCATCCGCATCGTCAGGAATGGTGTAGGTATATTTGCCGCTTTCATCCTTTTCGATATACTCATCATTTTTATCTTTCCACTTCGCTATTTGACCTGCACGAGGTGGAGTTGGATCAGGCAATATGATGACTCCGCCCGGGAATTCATTCGGGTAGTCTTCCAGCTTCTTGCCATCGGAATCATTTGCTACCACTTGCACGTAGTGCGTGAGAACTGCTTTGAATGCAATATTCTTCGCAGGCATCTTCAGCTCATCAGATCCATCTAATTTGTATTTGACCTCTGAAGCCAGATCGCTAGGTGCGCTGATAACCCACGCAACAACATCGCCATCACCCTTGGAAACCTCGTCCTTGGGAACGACATCCGTGACCGTCTTGGGAATGGTATCGCCTACGTAGTAGTTGTCGAACGACTTGATCACAGCACTACCGGCCTCATCGGTATCGTAGAAAGTCACAGTATACGGAATGGCTTTGGGGATAAGTTTGATCACCAAATCGCTCGTCGGACTCGTCACTGGCAATGTTATCGGGTTCTCTTCTCCTCCCTTGACAGTAACCCAACTCGCCTCGTAACCGGCATTCAAGTAACCGCGTGCGATCAGCTCCTCGTTGCTGTCGAGGTCTGCCGAAACGTTGTACGATCCCTCATACGTTGCGCCGGTGATTTCATCAAATTTCGTACCATCCTCGGTGACGAAAGTGATTGTGTATTCCTCGTATTTCGAGCCGGCCTGCAGTTCGATCACTTTGTTCGGCGCGGTCGGAATAATCCACTGACCAGCCGCAAGGTTCGCTTCTGTTGTCGTGCCTTTATAAAGCCATTTGTTGTTCCAAATCTGACCAATTCCAAAAGTGAAGTCAGTCATGCCGGGCGCGGTGATTGCATCGCCAACCTGAACGGTCGTCGCCGCGGATGTCACCTCTTTTTTCTCGGCGTCGTAGAACTTGACGTCATAAATGATCTTCGATTGAACGGCCTGAATTTGAATGACATTGGATGCATTCGCGTTTGCGGGCGTCCATTCATCGCCTGTGAACGCTATGCTTGTGCCCTTGATCACCCAGCCTTTGAGTTCGTAACCAGCCGTCAGTGCAACCGCACCCTTCGCCGCCGTCAAGCTCACTGTCGGATCCGCAACTGTTGCGTTCGAAGCTGTGATGGCAATCTTGGCGCCGTTGCCCGGTGTGGTCGGGTTGTAGAACTCAAAAGTATACGTTTTCAACTTTTGAACCATCTGGAACGTTACATCGCCGTCAGGCATTGTGTAAGTGAGCGGATTCGCAATATCATTCCACGTTGATCCATCCGTAGACACTTGCCACTTGTCGAACTCGTAGCCGCTAGTGAAATAGCTCGCGGTTGTTGTGGACGGAAGCGACTTGCCCAGCGTCGAGAGAAGCGTGCCGTAAGGAACATCGGTCATCGTGTAAGTCGACAGTCGGTTACCTTTTGCGTCATTGAAGTAAACATCATTGGTCTTCGGCTTTTGAGTCGCCTTGATGTTAATATCTATGCCGGAAGTAGGGACAACCCAATTCGCGAAGTCGACTGGTGTGCTGTCTTCATAATATGCCCATCCGTCGAACTCATAACCCGTGTCGCATTCCACTTCTTCTTCCGAAACTGGTATGATGGGGTTCGGTTTCTCGACGAAAGTCCCCTCAGGTAAGTTGATAATGGTGGTTCTATTTGGCTGGTAAAACCAGACATTGTATCTAATCGCTTTCGGAACAATCGTGATCACGACATTGCCTGCAGGCTGAACAATAGCGCTCAATCCTTCAGATGTCAGTCCGGTTGCTGTGTATCCACCTGACACACTCCAAGAACCGAATGTGTAGCCGGGGGCATACTGCGCCGATGCCAAATTCGGAATTGAAAGGTTATCAACAATCTTCTTGGCAGTGATAACCCCGTCAGTCTCTGTCGCAACTGTCGCCGTGCTGATCGTCGCAAGCGTGTTGCCCATGGCATCCTTGTATGTGATGGTGTAATTAATATATCCGGGGCTGAAACGATAGACATATGCGCCAGCGACGGTGCTTTGCGGGAACGGGGTACCGCTCGTATACCACGTGCCAACCGGAGCGTCATCAGGACCTGAGACTTTCACAAAGCGCGGAATAAATCCTTTCGTCGCTGTGTAAGCCGCAAAAGCCACATCATCGAACGGAGCACCCGTAATCGCGACACCCGTGTTGAGATTCTGCGTTTCGCCGATCTGTGAAGTACCATTCAGATCGAAAAATTTGACGGTAACAGGGCTAGCGAGCTCTTCCCAGTGCGCGTAAAGTTTCAAGCCCTCTTCGTCCATCTTGCTCGTTGCTGTGTAAGCAGTACCGTTCTCATCTTCCCAAGTCAAATTCCAGAAAGGCCAAGTCGGATCGGGAGAAGTCAGATCGGTAGCCGTGGGGAAGATATTCCCAAGCGCTGCTTCATACTCAACGGGAGTAGCGGATTCACCAACAAGTTTCGAACCGTTATAGAACTCGACCTTGAAATTTCCTCTCTTGAACACCGCGGTATACACATAAACATCGCCTTCGGCAACGGTCACCGCTCCTGCGTTCACTGCGGGTGTGCCTGTTTCGGGAGTCCAACCGTCTGGAACGTAGCCCTTATTCGGGCTCGTCGTAACACCTGCAACCAGTTTTGTAAACTCATTGGCATAATTCGCATATGTGTCGGGCTGTAAGGATTTTTGCACATAGGCGTTCGGATCGGCTTGGTTGTTGTAGAAGCGAACCGTTGCAGGGACGACCTCAACGAAGTAGAAGACGACATTCTGCTCAGGCATGCCTGTCGCAAAGAGACCGCCCAAAGTCGCGCCAGTTTCAACCACCGTTGCAGCGGTGTTCCCGATTTTCACCATCCATACGCCTTCCCTCTCAACCGTTGGGAAAGCATAAGCTGACAGATCTGCCCCAGCTGGGATAGTGAGAGAATACTCCACCGCGCTGCCTGAACCATCAGTATAAGTGAAATACGTATCATCTTCGGGGACACCATCCATGAACGACAGCGTGTAGTAAGGCGCCCAAACATACGCGAGATCGGCGCCAGGCATTGTCCCTTGGAGACCAGCGCCCGCCGCGACCGCCTCATAACCATGGTTTGCCGGAACTTCGGTTTTGACTTTCCATTCGCCGTTGACACCATCATTATAAGTCGCGGAATCCGGCAACGTAATGCCCGTGATATCGTCGCCAAAATACACGTTTTCAATCGCCGCGTCGTCGATTTCCTCGCCGTTCGCATCATAGAACGAAATCGTACCCTTGAGCCACTCATACTGATTGAAGAGTTCAAGCTTCGCGTAGTTCATATCTCTCGCATGCGTGTTTGTTTGACCGTCAGCGTCATCAATTAAGATCCTGCTTAAGGAATCGTTTAGGGTATACTTATCATAAATTGTTCCACGGGAAAACACGGGATCAAGGAAAATATCCGTCGCTTCCAGCGTTTCAAGTGTCGCACCATTGACAAACTCAAACTGAATTTCCTGCGTGTCATACCATCCATCATCACCGTCAAGACTTTCAGCCGCCTCGAAGACAAATTCACCCAGAGTACTCTGTGTGGTAAAGCCAGTAGACATCGCCGTAAAAGCGTAGTTGGCACGAATATTATTATCATACAACGACGCAGTGCTTTCTGGAACTTGGTAGTTGATTTCAGGACCCTGCGGCAACTGCAATTGACCATAGAGACGCAACCCACCAGATGGCAGAGCCGTAACTCCACTCCAAAGCTTAGTAGACTTCTCCCAATTTTCAACTTCCCATCCAGCGGGAACAGCTATAGTTCCTGAGTTCCTTACATAAGTATCTTTTTCGACTAATCCTTCACCAGGAAACACCGGCATACCATAATCATACTCATATGTAGCTAACGCGGGCATTTGATTTAACTTTTCTTCTGGAATCATCGGATCATCATTGAGATCATAGCCGAACGCATTATTAACTATCACAGTAGGGGCGTTCTGACCAGTCACTTTTGCAGAAAATGGAATCAGTTTGAGTTTAGACCGATTGAGAGAGAGCCAAGCGATGTAATCCGAATAGTTGTAATCCGCACGAACAGAAAGTCTTACGATAACACCTGAATCATCTGCATTAGGACGGACATTCAACTTGTACTGCCCCGTCAACGCTTGTTCATAGCGGAAAAACGGAAAATATGCGTACGTTTTGAGCTGTAGATTTGTTTCATCATACCCAAACCCGATTTCCCCGTTTCCCGTGTCTAAACCGCTCGGCTTTTGCGGCAAAAAGAAATAGTTCTCCATGAAAGCACCAGTGTCAGAGGAACCGCGCGAAGAGAAATTGTCTTTCCACCCCTGCAATTTGCTTTCAACCGTTTTAACCCAATCAGAATTCAGAGCCGCTAACTTTGCATCGTCCAGATAATTGCTAAGATATGTCGTCACATCTGAGTCGGATAGCTTCACTTTATCCACAACATTTGCAGAACTCGGATTGTTCTCCGCAACATCGTAACTATTACTGTAGTACCAACCGTCTGGATAGATTGTGTTTGTTGGAGAAGCAGCACCAAGGAGACCATTGGTGTAATAGTAAGCACTCTTCTTCACCCACAAAAGGCTGACCAAGTCAAGCGCAAGGCGATTGACGATGCCTTGCTCTTCCGCCGTGTATCCATTGTAAACACCAAGCGCGGGATTCAAGCGCAGAAAAGCCCTCTCTGCGGCAGATTCCAGCTGGTCCTCGTAAATGGTCAGATACTTGTCATCCCCACCAGGTCCCCACGCCTCACCATTGTCCCTCTTAGACACCCATCCAAACGAACCACCTTGTACGAATCCGGCCGGCCAAGTCGCTTTTTTATCGTCTGTCAAACCTTCGGAAGACGCGAGACGCGTGATTGTGTCGATAAACTCTTCCGTGAACGCGGCGTACCACTGATGCGTCGTCAAATTCGCCATCAGCCAACGTTGTGCCTCGTAAATCGGCGTGTAGTCGGCACCTTTCGTTGTGGTGTACTTCGCGTAAACGTTGATGACATTATAGTCGCCTACAATTCCACTGCTCGCAGTCGGGAACGCAAAGGATGTCGTCAAATCATCTTCCAACCACGCTCCGCCGAAAAAGACAGCAGTGTTGAGGTCTGCGGGATCTGCGGGCTTGACCAACGCCGAACCCTTATAGCGGCGAACAACTTCGCTCGCAACGCCATAGTCGCTCACATTTTCCGGCAACTCTGCATCGAAAGCTGGTGTAACCGTGTGGAACTGATACAAATCATAAGGCGGGCAATAATAGATATCCACCTCACCGCCGCTCACGGGGACTTCGTATTGCAATTCAGTCGCTGTTTTGTAATCCTCTGCACTGGTCGCACCGTCAATGACAACATAGTCGACAATTTGTGATGCGCTGGTCGCAAGCGGGATCGTAACATTTTCATGTGCCGCCGCCGATGGAGCGGTACTCGACGTTAGCTCATAATCTTTACCAATGGTGTACGTATAAATGCGAAGCGCATACGTCGTCTGCACAGCAACAAGCTCGACTATCACCGCAAGCGATTCACTTGGGTTGTGCGTAGCCGGCACAAGACCATCTGCGTCAAGATCGATTCCGGAGAGGTCAAAATCGTACTCATAGCCCTCTGGAACTTCAATGTCCCCGTCAGCAATTGCTTTGTCGAGCGCCTCCTCAATGAGGTCGTTAAGATTCGCGCCAACATAGGCGACAACGTCAAGCTTAACTATACTCCCACGACTCTCAACTTCGATTTTCACCGGATGCGGTTTGTATTTGAGTTTGTAGGTAAACTCGGCATCTTCACTCAAAACATAGTTATAATCTTCACCGCCGATTCGGTCATAGGTATAACCGCTGTCGGTCAAGAATTCTTCAATCGCGTTTTCGATGGTCTCCGTTGCATCAACGGAAGTCTCACCAGGGGGAACAGGAACAGAAATCGAAGGCAACGATTGTTCGGCTGCTTTCGAGCCAGTGCCGCTTGCATCATCCACAGCGTAAATATCAAACGTGATATCGACTTTGACGCTGAGTCCGACTTTAACGTTCGGGATAAGAGTGATCGTCTTGGGGTCGTCGGGCGTGCCTGTGCCTGTCGCATATTCCTTGTTGACGGCATCACCAGCGGTTGTACCCGCAAGCGAGATTTCCCCATCTACATCTTTAACAATCCACGGTTTTTTGCCGTCAATATAGTAGCCTTCCAAAAGCGAAGGGGAATCGTTGACCACGGGAACAGTGTCACCAAACCGCGCGGTAGTTAGCCTCGAACTCGGTGCAAGCACACCTGTGACGTTCGTGTCGTAGATATACGTATAGTGCGTAAGCTCATAGTGAGCCGCAAGCTCCTGCGGTTCAGTAGCATCTGCGGGTGGAAGGATAAGCGTAATGCTATCACTGTCAGCCGGATCACGATAGTAATCCTTATCCTCATGGCTCGTGATAGAGTCGAGTCCAGGGGGAGGCCAAGAGGCTACACTGCCCACCAAACCAGTGTCTTTAAAGGGAGGCGTAGATTTTGGTTCGCCGCTGTAGTAGATCCGCCTTACATACGTCACGAACGGCACGGCAACATAAGTTGCATCTGTTGCAGGAAGAGACTCAAACACAGCCAGCTCCACAGCATCCGTGAGAAGCAATGTTTTATCGCCGTCAGGACCTTTGGAATTATAATCCGCCTCTGTAAACCAAGCGTACTGCACAACGTCGGTTACGTTGTATGGATCTAAATCCGGCACTTGCTCAGAAACGTCATTGCTGTCATTCTCCAGATTAATGCTGGTCGATTCCTCTGGTAGCACAAAAGTGACCTGCGGATAAGTGATGACTTCTTCCTCAATTGTAGGCGCATAGAGGCTTTCGGATGAGACGGTTGTTGCACTGGGCGAATATTCGCCTGTGATGAAGTCACTATCGTTTTCCGTCTCACCGTCCATCAAAGAAATTGCAACAGGCGAAGATTCATGATCTGTGACGACTTCGGTTCCCTCAATTGCAACGCCGGGAACAGCATCGGAAAACAAACCGATCTTTCCGCCGTCACCTTCAGGGACGGCAGTCACAACGAAATAGAACGAAATGAACTCTGTTTCTTGAGCGGGTTTGATCGACTTGGAATCACCGCCATCTGTCCATGGAAATTCGCCGAAAGCCGTCACGACACCGTAATTCGCCCACGCTTCAAGCGGATCGGCAAGATCGCCCGCAGAATAATAAACATCAGCATAGTCAACGTCTTCATCGAGCGGACCAAACCAACTTTTGGGATAATACTTATACCAAGAGCCGGGACCGTAAACATATTGGTCGGAGGCATCCTTTTGACCCGCCGACGCAATCATGTCGGTTGCGGAAGCGGGGTTCGCAATTTGCCACTCGAACACGTCCTGAAGCCCCGAATCAAGCAGTTTAAACGTACCATCGGATGATGATGTTCCCTTGTACTTCGTATTACCAACATCTCCAAGGTAACGATTTCCCGCGTAGGATGTTGCGGTCACGCCGCCGCCACTTGGACTCACGGTTGCGGGAGCATAGACTGTCTTGTCGTAATAGACCGCCGCCGAAATATTGTGAATATAATAATCCGGAGACTTAACAGTACTGCGCATCTCAAGAATATCTCCAACTTTCAGCGTTTGATCCGCGAGCGGTGCTGGTACCCCCGTATCGCGATCAATCACATAACCATTTACTCCGCGTGTCACCGTTGATTGGTAGTCCTGGACAACTGGCTCGGCGTTTACGCCGACAACCACAAATCCAAGAACCATCGCAAAAGTGAGAAGAACGCTGAGTGCCTTTTTAAATAACTTCAATGTGTTTCCTCCCTTTCCTATTGTGTTGCCTCTGTTCGCAGAAGCATGAATGGGAATGAATATTAATTTAAACCACTAAACCTGAAAATGGAGCGATCGGTTGCCTGATTGGCGTGATGCCCAATGCCGCGTTATAAAGCGTCAGCAAATCCTGTTGATCAAGCGCCGATCCACTCGCCGTATCGGAAACATCGCCAGCCAAGTGATATGGATTATCAAAACTGTCGGTTGAAGCGGTATTCGGCAATTTTGCCGTCCGCTCGCCTGCAATCATGGCTTTCAGTTCCAAATAATCGTCCAAATTGATGATGAAATTGCCGTCCAAGTCGCCCATCACAACAAAGTAGTACACACCGCGCACGCTCGAACCCATGGCATCGTAGAGCGCGACGCGCGTACCTGTTCCATACTCATAGTGATGCTCAGGCTTGGTAAGAACGGGTTCGCCTTGCGTTTGATAGTTGTTGCTGAAATTCAGCATGCCGCCATTTTGCGTGACAAAATAGTCGTTGAACAGCTCGTTTGCGGTCCATGGATCAGCACCCTGTCCGCCGAGCGCAACAGGCGTTTGCGGATCTTCGAGTATCATGGTCGTTCCCTGCCGCGTGTAGATATCGGGGAATCCATAAATCAAACCGTTGTAATGGTACTGCGCAACCTGGGATTCCGTGAATTTGCTCAGTATAATCGACGCGTCCGCTTTCGCCTCAACCAATGGCGGATGCGCCGAAGGAATGATGCGCAGCGGCGGAGACACAGCGATAGGGAATGTACTGCTCGCTGGCGCGTACGTTGCGGTTCGATAGTCGATAATCTCTGCTTCAAGATCGGTCGACGGATAATACTGACAATAGAACGGGAAATTCGCGTAGCTGTAATCCTTGAAAATGGCAAGCAAGCCGCCCAAAGATTGTTGGCTGAACGTCTCGTCTTTCACGCGGAATCCGATGCGCAAAATTTGAGTCGGAGCGCCGTCTCCGCGCGCAGGTTTGAGCGCCTTCATCCCAGTCGAATCCATCGCTTGAATCCATTGCACAACCAAAACCCCGGTATAAGCGCGCTGCTGTTCCGTAAGAACTGTGGTTTGCGGATAATATTTTTCGGAATCCGCAACACCAGTATTATCCGCAATGTCGAACATTGCATCCGCCGAAGCAAACGCCTCTGTGTAGCGGACGTACGAAGGGATCCCACCCTCGAACTCTTTCAAATTTTCGCCGATGCCGCTATAACCCAACGGCTCAAAATAGTCGGTCGAATAATGCAGATAGAATCGAAGTGCGGGAATATAAAAATTATCCGTTGCGGCGGTCGCTCGAATCTTGACAGAAACATAAAAAACACTGCCGAGTTCGGGATGTTCTGTTTCGGTTTCGAGGAAAAACTCAAGTTTTTCGCCCGCCGCAAACGATGGCACAGTTAACAAGCCGAACATCATCAGCATCGCGAGCGCAAAACACGCAACCTTTTTCATTAGCTTCATTTGAACACCTCCCAAAGTGCCTGGGGTTCTTAAAACGATAGCGGTCACGCACGGGGGATTGGCGCACCTCACCCCCGTGCCAATTCACAAAACTTATTTCGGCGCGACTGCCTTGCCTTTCACGACCAGTGAATCACCGCCAGCCTGATATTTTTGCGTGACGTAGCGTGTGCCTGCTGTTTTAAACTGCGTCAAATCAGCAATGTCTATCGTATTATTCTGCACAACATCCATGCTGAAATATTTATAGGACACAGCGTTCTCTCCGTATGCAGAATCACTACCGGTCTGACCGTTTACAACTTGTTTCACGAACGCTTGGTCTGAGGAGTCAAGGATTGTGCCGTTGCCGTTCACATCGCCGAAATAGATGACTTTCAGCGTGTAAGCCACATTGCCCAACAGATCCTTCACAACAACGGTTGCGCCCGTATTTTCTTTGCCGAAAGAGTTCGGCGTAACTTCAGCCGTACCATTGACGACGGTGTAGAGTGCGTTGTCGCCTGTTCCCACCGAAGGCTTCAAGATGTCAAGCGATGTCACATAACCATCATAGTACGTGTCACTCGCCGCATCGTACAACGGAGACTCGTCAAGATAGAAACCCCCATTGGCGATACTACTTACCACCGCTTCTTGATAGGCATCAAAATTGATGGCGAACGGCTCGGTTGAGTTTGCGCTGTTGAAAACCTTCTTCGCTTCATTCGGGAGAATCGCAACAATGTGCTTCGCGGCTTCATTGAACGCTTTTGTCGCGTTGTCGATCTCCTCCTGTGTGACCGAAGCGTCCTCAAAGTCTTTTTTAGCCAACACCGCTTCAAGCGCTTCTTTCGCGGCATTGTATGCGGTTTGATATGCCGCCACATAGCTTGGCGCATCAGTCGGAACATCAATAACTACATCCGCGACTTCCGCCGCATTTTCCGCCGCACTCCACTTCAGTTCATCCGCACCCTTGGCCGGAATGACATGTTTGATCGCATACACAAGCTCATCGCGCGCACGGGTCAGCCGGCTCTGCGTGATGCGGGCGCTAAATGGAGCCGACGACCTTTTCTCAATCGGAGACTCATCACCTGGGTACTCCAATGGATTTGATGCGGATATACCAAATTTCCAACGCCTATAACCTCCTGTTGCTGGTGGTGGTGACAGCGTCGAAGTTTCAGATAGCCTGAGAACCAATACCTCATTTTTGATATTCACTACATTGTTATAAGCGTTCATCAAATTGCGAACTGAATCGCCGTCAAAACCAAGGTACTCCGCTGCATCAGGTCCAAGCTCGTTATAAGACGCCAGCAATTCTGCCATGGTAACATTGGAATTCGGGAAAGTGTAAGTCGCTTTTGTCGGGTCGATTTGATCAAATTGATAGAACAACGCGCCTTGGCTTGCTACTGTCGGCACTAATTGAAAAGTGCCTATTTCATCAGAAGGTTGCAACTTGAAATCAGCTGTTTCTTTCAGCAAGAACTCTGCATAACCGATTTCAAGCGCGGTGGGCGGATTTTCGTTACTCGCGGCTCGCTTAATCAAATCTTGAGCTCTGCCGATCGCGGAAGAAAGCTTGCTGAAACCGGGTGCGAGATAATCAGCACTACCAAAGTAGACATACCCTGGATCGTAGTATTTCAAATCATCGGTTTCGTCCTCGTCGTCCTTGTCATTATCGCCCAAAATCTTGGTGAGATAAGACTCAAGCGTAGAAGTCGGCGCACCTTTGGAATATCCCTGCAAACGCTCTTGATAATCCTCAAGATTTTTCACGTATTCTGCTTTTTGGTCTTCGCCGAACAATCCTGTCTTTGGCGCATAGACATACATCGCCAACTGCGCAACCGTCTTCATGTAATCGTCGAACAGACTCACATCTTCACTCGGTGCACCTGTGAAATCATAATTCGTCGCCTGCGGATCGCGCGCGATGATGTCCCTGATGTCGCCCGCAATACCAAAGTCATTTTCGATATAAAGAATAATATGAACTTCGAATACTTCAGCTGGGTAGTCAGTATAACCCACCGGAGGATAAGCTTTTTCGTACGGCTGCGCAGTTTCAGTGCGTGTGCCTGTTGAATTCAGCACAATGCACAAATCATATGTGCCCTCTGGAAAGCTCTCCTCGCCATTCTCTGTTTCACCAACGATTGGCGTATTGGGATCAACACCTTCACGCAGTTTAAAAGGTTTCAGTGTCGCACTCATGTCGGTGTTTGTCGTTTCAACAAACACATCCTCATCCTCTAGCGTTTTCAGCGTAATGGCATTCATTATTGGATCTGGAATATAATACGAATCGAGATCGGGATCGCCATCTTCGCCACGGCTTTGCTGTTCCAAAATATACTGCTCCAGTGTTACGAACGAGTTTTCCGTGTTCTTCGCTGTGTGCGCGGGAATTACCTGTTCAACACCCTCTGCATCGGTGTATTTAATCTCGTCAACATTAACGTCTGCCGATCTCTTCACTGTAACAGCAATATTCTCAAGATCTTTCATCGTGCTGTTCTGGTTCAGGAAGATAACAGACGGTGCCTCAACCGAGTTAAAATAGCCATCATCATAATATTGTTCAGTAGAATCCTCAAATGGTGGAAAATCCATCCAATCAAAATAAG